>JABFXX010000346.1 GCA_013368795.1 Kofleriaceae bacterium | reverse complement strand
GGCGACTCGAAGCCGAGCGACACGAAGGCGACATCGGCGAACGCGAGCGCCGCGAAGGCCGGCGACGCGAAGCCGAGCGACGCGAAGACCACATCGTCGGCATCGATAGACGCGAGCGACGCGAAGTCGATATCGGCGAACGCGAGCGCCGCGAAGGCCGGCGACGCGAAGCCGAGCGACGCGAAGCCGAGCGACGCGAAGGCGATATCGGCGAACACGAGCGCCGCGAAGGCCGGCGACTCGAAGCCGAGCGACGCGAAGGCGACGTCCGCGCCTGTGCAGAAGTCTGCCGACTCGAAGGGCAAGGCGAGCACGAGCACGCGCACGAGCACGAGCACGAGCACGAGCACGAGCACGAGCACGAGCACGAGCACGAGCACGAGCACGAGCACGACGAGCGCGCATTCAGCGAAGGCCCATGGCAAGCGACCCGACGCACGGCCATCGAATGCGCGGGTTGCGACGCCGATGCCCGACGAAGAGCGCGAAGGCTCGGGCAAGGGCTGGCTCGTCCCCGGCCTCCTCATGATCGCGATCGCTGCGGGCATCATGGTGTTCGCGAAGCGCGGCAACGATGAGAAGCCGAAGAGCGCGCACGACTCAGCCGCGGTCGCGCCGACGAACGCGAACGCCGGTGCGACTCCCCTACCCGGCCCGCAAGTCGGCGCCGTCGATACGGCACCGACGGAGAAAGGCAACGTCGCGAGCGCCGATACGCCGGTGACGAACGACGAAGCCGCAAGGCTCGCCGCGGAACAGGCCGCGCAGCAGAAGGCCGACGAGGAGAAGTCCGCAAGTCTCGCCGCGGAACAAGCGGCCAAGCAGAAGGTCGACGAGGAGAAGGCAAAGCTCGCTGCGGAACAGACGGCCAAGCAGAAGGCCGACGAGGAGAAGGCAGCCAAGCTCGCCGCCGAGCAGGCTGCCAAGCAGAAGGCAGCCGACGAGAAGGCCGCCAGGCTCGCCGCCGAGAAAGCCGCCAAGCAGAAGGCAGCCGACGAGAAGGCCGCCAGGCTCGCCGCCGAGCAGGCTGCCAAGCAGAAGGCAGCCGACGAGAAGGCCGCCAGGCTCGCCGCGGAGCAGGCTGCCAGGCAGAAGGCCGCCGAGGAGCATGCGGCGAAGCTCGCCACCGACAAGTCGACGAAGGTCGCCGACAAGTCGACGAAGGTCGCTGACAAGTCGACGAAGGTCGCCGACAAGTCGACGAAGGCCGCCGTCGACAAGAGCACGCCCGCGTCGGTCAAGCCGACCAGCGACGACGAGATCTCGATCGAAGACACCTACGCAGCCGGCGACTACGCGAAGACCAACGCGGCCTGCACTGCCAACGCCGTGTTCACCGCGAAGAAGCTCGAGCTCTGCGCGCTCGCCGCGTGTCGCACGAGCAATGCGCCACTCGCGAAGCGCTGGGTCAACGCGATCGCGAAGGCCTCGCGCGACGACATTATCGCGCAGTGCAAGGCCCTCGGCCTCGACCTCGCGCCTGCACCGCCGCCGGCGTCGACGCCTGCACCGCCGGCGACGCCCGACGCACCTGCAGCACCGGAAACATCGCCCTCGCCCTGATCAATGGGGGGCTCGAAGCCAGTCGACGTCGCACGCACCGTAGCCGGCTCGCGCACTCGACGAAGGCGGCCGTCGAAACCCAGCCAAGCCGGTCCGCACTACTCGAAGCCGCGGCCGTCAACCGACCGTTCGCGCGACTCAACGCAGGCGGCCGTCGTAATCGGGCCCCGCAAGCCGGCTCGCGCTACTCGACTCTCGACGAAGGCAACCGCGCCCTACTCGACGAAGTCGCGGCCGCCGTCGTAGCCGTAGCCCCCGAGCCGGCTCGCGCTACTCGGCCTTCGACCAAGGCCACCGCGCCCTACTCGACGAAGTCGCGACCGCCGTCGTAGCCGTAGCCACCCAAGGCGGCTCGCGCTACTCGACCTTCGACCAAGACCTCCGCGCCCTACTCGACGAAGTCGCGGCCGCCGTAGTAGCCGTAGCCGCCATAGCCGTAGCCGCCGTACGCCGCGCCGGCGAGCTTGGTCACGAGCTGCTCGGTGCGCTCGTCGAGGTCGGTGCCGCGGACACGCAGCTGACTGGCCGCGATCGCCTTGAGGTCCTCCTTCGCGCTCGGGTCGTTGATGATCTGTGTGAGCGCGGTGTCGACCTCGGCGCCGCCATTGTAGGAGGACTGGATCGCGACGCGCGCGACCTCGGAATCGCCGTCGCGCATGAGACGGGCGAGCTGCTGGCTGGCGCGCGCATCGTCCATCGACGCGAGGCCGCCGATCGCCGCGATGCGATCCTCGGTCTTGCCGCTACGCGTGGCGTCGAGGATGGCCTGCTGGGCGCGCTCGCTGCCGATCTGGCCGAGCGTGGAGAGCGCGGTCGCGCGGACCTGCGCGTCGCCGTCGCGCGTGAGGCGGAGGAGCTTGTCGGTCGACTCGTCGTCGGCGTTCTGGCCGAGCGACGAGATGGCGGCCATCTTGACGCTGGGATCCTTGGAATCGATCGCCTTGTTGAGGAGGCGGCGGGCCTCGGCGGTGCCGCTCGATGCGAGCTGCCACACGATCGAGCTGGCGTTGCCGGTGGGGTCCTTGCCGTCGAGGAGCTCCTCGGCGAGGCGCATGCCCTCGGGCGCGCCCTGCTGGATGAGCTGCTGCATGACCTGCATCTTGACGCCCGGGTTGTCGCGCGCGGCGGCCAGGAGCGCGGACTTGGTGGCGTCGGTCATGCCCATCTGGCCGAGGGCGCCTGCGGCGACGGAGGCGAGGTCCTTGTCCTTGCCGGTGAGCGCGACGATGAGGGCCTGACGGGCGTCGTCGCCGCCGACGCGGCCGAGGACCGAGGCGGCGTAGTTGGCCTCGTCGCGACGGCCCGAGAACAGGGCATCGGAGAGGAGCTGGTTGACGGCGGCGTCGGAGGGATGGGACTGGGCGAGCATCTCGAGCGCCTGGACGCGGGTCTGGCCGCGCGACTTGGTCGCGATGTCGAGGAGCGCGTCGAAGGTCTTCGGCGTGCCGGCATCGCCGAGGATGCGCATGGCGTCGTAGCGCTCGTTGCGCGAGCCCTTGGACGCGAGGTCGATCGCGAGCTGCACGGCCTCGGGGTTGCCCGACTTGACGAGGCGCGGGAGGACGGCGCGGCGATCGTTGCTCGTGCCCTGCTTGACGACGCTGAGCAGAGCCTGCTCGACGTCCTCGCCCTGCATCTGGGCGAGCTGGTAGAGCGCGCCCGTCATCTGCGCGCGATCGGAGAGCGCGGCCTCGATGAGGAGCTCTCGCGCTTCGGCGCCGCCGAGGTTGGCGAGTGCCTGCGCGGCCGAGGAGGCGGCCTGGCGATCGCCGGTCTTGAGGATCTCGCCGAGGACCTCGATCGCCTTGTCGCCGCCGATCTCGCCGATCGCGTTGACCGCGGCCCACCGCGCGTTCTGGCCGCCCTGCAGCGCGGCCTCGCGGAGCACGGGCAGCGCGGTCTCGCCGGCGTGGCCGAGCGCGGAGAGCGCGGCGGCGACGAGCTGGGGATCGCCTGACTTCACGATCGTCTTGAGCTTGGCGAGGAGCGCGTCGTCGACGGAGTCGATCGACGAGAGCGCGGCGGCGGCGATGCGCGAGTCCGGAGCATCGACGAGCTTGCGCAGCGCGGCTTCGGAGCCGGGAGTGGCCGCGGAGCCGAGCGCGTAGACGGCCGTCGACGCGACGCTGTAGTCGGGCATGCTCGCGAGCTCGATGAGGCGCGCGACGGCGTTGTCGGTGCCGAGGACGCCGAGCGCACCGATCGCGCTGGTCTGGGCGGGGTCGCCGGAGAGACGCGAGAGCTCGACAAGGATGCTCTCGCCGCGCGCGCTGTGCGTCGCGCCGAGCGCGCTGATCGCGGCGTAGCGGATCGACGGGCGGTCGTCCTTCGTCGTCGCGACAAGGATGTCGACCGCCTTCTCGGTGCCGATCCGGCCGAACGCGCCGAGCATCGCCTCGGGGACGCCGCGGCGGGTGTCGTCGAGGAGCGGCGCGAGGGTCTCGACGGCATCGTCATCGCCGACCGCGCCGAGCTTGTCGGCCAGGAGCTGGATGTCGCGCACGCTCTTCGCCGCGAGGATGCGGTCGACGAGGTCCTTCTGCGAGATGCCGATCGACTCGGGGCTGACGTGGATCGGCCTACGGAACGAGGCCGGCAGCGAGCCGCGCGGCGCGGTGGCCATCTTCGCGGGGGCGTTGTGGTCCGCGCCGCTCTTGTGAGCACGCACGGTGGCAACGCCTGCGAGGGCGGCAAACAGGGCACAGCTCAGCTTCCAGCGGGTCAGAGTGGTCACAAGTGCTCCTCGGCGGGGTCTCGATCCGTCTGTGTCTAACGAACGCTGTTTGGTAACGATCCATTCCGGCGGCGAGGTCAGGAACGTGTAAGGAAGCGCAAGAAGGACCGCGATTTACGCGTTCGCGGTTTCGCCTGGCGAAGGGAAGATCTGGCGTGCAACCGCGTAGCGGATGCGGGTGTCGTCGCGCGCGGGCGGCGCAACAGGTGGAGCCTTCGCGCGCGCCGCGGTCGCACAAAATCGGCGCAGCAGCAAACGCTCAGCGAGCGCGTGCGCTCGTTCGTGATCACAGATCTACATGCGCGTCGTCGATCGATTGACGGTCCAGGCGTCGTCCGTAGACTAAAAACCATGTTGACGGCAGAGCAGACCAACGAGCTTCGCGCTCGCTTGCAGGCGGACCTCACCCGGCTCGCCGATCACGCGCATGCGGGGCTCGAATTCACGATGGACCGCGACCGCGATCGCGTCGGTCGTGACTCCATGGACGAGTCGACGGAGGAGGAGATGTACTCGACCCAGCTCCGACTCCACGACCGCGAGACGTTCCTGCTCGGCAAGATCCAGGAAGCGATGCGGCGGCTCGAGGCCGGCGAGATCGACGAGTGCGAGGAGTGCTCCGAGCCCATCGGCTTCAAGCGCCTCATGGCTCGCCCCGTGACCACCCTCTGCTTCGAGTGCAAGACCGCCCGCGAGCAGGTCGAGTCCGACGAGGGCCCGACCGAGTAGCTGGCCCGACCGGGTGGCCGCAGGGGCGTCATCCGCCCGAGCGAGAGCCGCCTTCTGGGCAATTCACCGAGACGCGGGCCCGGGCGATCGGCGCCCCGCGGCGAATAGTCCCAGCCTTTTGCTAGCCTGCGCCTTCCTCTGGTACTATTTCCAGCGTCGGGGATGCGCGACCGCTACACGATCACCGAGAGACTCGACCACGGAGGTATGGCCGAGGTTTTCCGCGGCGTGTCCGAGTCGATGGAAGGGTTCAAGAAGAGTGTCGCTATCAAGCGCATCCTTCCGAACCTGACGAAGAACAACAAGTTCGTCTCGATGTTCCTCGACGAGGCGCGGCTGTCGCTGTTCCTGCAGCACGCCAACATCGTCCAGGTCTTCGACATCTCGAAGACTCCCGACAACGCGTACTTCCTCGTGATGGAGTACGTCGATGGGTGCAACCTCAAGTCACTCATCGAGCGGCAGAAGCAGAAGGGCAAGCGGATCGAGATCGCCCACTCCATCTACATCATGATGGAGTGCTGCAAGGCGCTGAACTACGCGCACTTCCTCGAGCACCCCGAGACCAACAAGCCGCTGGGTATCGTTCACCGCGACATCTCCCCGCCGAACATCCTTCTGTCGAAGAACGGCGAGGTGAAGCTCGTGGACTTCGGCCTCGCGAAGGCGAACAGCCAGATCGAGTCGACCGACCCGGGCGTCGTCAAAGGTAAGTTCAGCTACCTCTCGCCCGAGGCGGCGAGCGGCCTCGAGGTCGACCACCGCGCCGACGTGTTCGCGGTCGGCATCATCCTCTGGGAGATGTTCACCGGCCGTCGCCTGTTCTACGGCGACACCGACTACCAGACGGTCGAGCTCGTCCGGCAGGCCCGCGTGCCGTCGATCGCCGCGCTCAACCCCGAGATCGAGCCCGAGCTCGAGGCAGTCGTGCGCAAGGCGCTCGCGAAGGACGCCAACGATCGCTACCAGAGCGCCGCCGACCTCGGCGACGCCCTCGCCGGCTATCTGTTCAGCCGGCGCATGAAGGTGACGGCGCGCGACATCGCGAGCCTCGTGCGCGACGCGCAGGTCGAGATGATGCGCAAGCGCTCGGCCGAGCCGAAAGAGTCGCTGATCGACGCGCTCATCCTCGACGAGATGCAGAAGATGACCTCGCTCGTCGACGGCGAGGAGTCCGCAAGCGACAGCGGCGCCGAGGGCTCGATGAGCCTCGACCCCGGCAACTTCGTCGACACCTCGAACTGGGTCGGCGAGCTCGGCATGCAGAGCGCGCAGCAGCCTGCCCTCAAGCGGGCGAATCGCCCGAGCACGCCCGCGCCGAACAGGGGGCGCGTCGGCATGACACCGACGCCCGCCCCCGGCGAGATGGAGTCGCTCGAGGCGATGCTCGAGCCCGAGCGCACCGGCGTTCACGGCAAGGCCGAGAAGAAGACGCCCTGGCTCCTCATCATCATCGTGATGGTCGTGCTCGCCGGCGGTGCCGCGGCGGCCGTCGTCCTGCTGATGACCTAGGGTCAGACACGACGGAAATGACGTGCCGGCGTTCGGCATGTCATGGGAGTCATGTCTGACCCCTATTTGCCGCGCAGCGCCTGCAGCTCTTTGAGCTCGTCGCCCTGCGGCGCGATCGTCTGCAGCCGACCGATCGCGTCGGTGAGCGTCCGCTTGTCGCCGAGCTTGTTCGCGAGCTTGCCGACGACGAGCCACGCGTACGCGTAGTCGGGGTTGAGCGCGGTCGCCTTCTGCGCGTACTCGAACGCCTTCTTCACCTCGCGCGGTTGCCCCTGCAGGAGGTCGGCGGCGAAGATGTACGTGTCGACGATCGACGGGTCCTCCTGCATCACGAGCTCGAGCAGGACGCGCGCCTCGGCGGCGTTGTTGCGGTTCGCCGCGATCAGCGCGAGACCGAAGTCGGCCTGGGCGATCCGGCGCAGCGACGCCTTCTCCGCCTTGAGTGCCTCCTTCGCGCTGCGGAACGACGCGTAGGCCTCGGCGTCCTTCTCCTGCGCGAGGAGGAGCTTGCCGTTCACGATCGCGAGCTCCGGCCTGCCCTTCAGGCGCTCGGGCGCGAGCTTCTTCACCTTCTCGCCGAGCGATGGCTCCGCGACCGCGGTGTCGACGGCGAGCAGGAACGTCTCGGCATCACCGCCGCACGTGTCGAGCGCGCGGGTCAGCGCGGCCGCGGCGATCGGGAACTGCGACTTGCGGAATGCGAGGCGGGCGCGTTCGCGATCGAGCTTCCAGCGCTCGACGCTCGACATCTTGTCGCCAAGCTCGAGCAGCTGCTCGGCGCCGGTGTGATCGCCGGCGAGCATGCGGGCGCGCGCGCCCTCGAGCACGAGCTGTGGCGACGGATGGTCGCCGGTCTCCTTGAGCAGCGCGTCGAGCATGTCGCGGCCGACGAGCGGCTTCTGATCGTCGATCGACAGCAGGGCGAGCTCGATGCGCGCGTCGACGCTGCCGGTGCGCGCGGCCTCGTTGTACGCGGCGCGCGCCGACGAGAAATCGCCCGAGTCGCGATAGATGCGCGCGAGCTCGAGCTGCGCGACCGCGACGTCGACGCCGGGCAGGCCCTTCACGACCTTCTCGAGGAGCGGCTTGGCCTTCTCGCGCGTCGCCGGATCCGCAGAGCGGCGGAGCGTGGCGGCGTAGACGACGGTGAGCGCCGGGCTCGAGCCCTTCGCGCTGTAGCGTTCGGCGACGCGCTTGGTCGCCGCGTCGAGGTCGCCGGTCTGGATCTCGAGCCACGCGCGGCCGACGATCGCCGGCTCGTGCGTCGGCAGCTTCTTCAGCGCCGCATCGAAGTCCTGCGCTGCGTTTGCGGCGTCGCCAGCGGCGAGCTCGGCCGCGCCGCGCGCTGCCAGACCGTCGGCCGTCGCGATGACATCGGGCGCCTTCGCGAGCAGATCGACGGCGTCGCCGGCGTGGCCCTGCGCGACGTAGATCTGCGCGAGCGAGAGGCGCGCGCCGCGGCTCTGCGGCCACTCCTTGATGAGCAGATCGATCTGCGAGCGCGCGGTCGCGAGGTCGCCGAGATCGACGAGCACGTCGACGGCCTCCTCGGCGAACCGCTGGTCATCGAGGTTGACGTCGGTCGCGAGCTTGAGCGCGCGACGAGCGGCGTTGAGATCGCCGCGTGCGGTGTCGACCCTCGCGAGCGAGAGGTACGCGAACGCGACCTGCGTCGGCGATACGCCATGCTGCTGCTCGCCGAGGGGTCGACGGCCCTCGACGCCGATGCGATCGACCTGCGCGCGCACGTCGTTCGCGAGCTTCGGATCTGCGGCGATGCGGCCGCTCGACGCGAGGATCTCGCCGCGCGTGATCACCGCGGCAGGGTGATCGGCGTTGGCGGCGAGCACGCGATCGAGCGTTGCGATCGCCTCGTCCCAGCTATAGGTGGCCGCCTGGGCGCGGGCGAGGCCGACGCCGTAGAGTGGACGTGCGTCCTTGTCGCTCGCCGCCTTCATCTGCGCGAGCGCCGTCTTGGCATCTCCGGCGAGCAGCGCGATCTCGCCGAGGGCGTACTGCGCGGCTGGATCGTTGGGCGCCGCGGCGAGCGCGGCATCGGCGGCGGTCTTCGCGGCCTTCGCGTCGTCCATCGCGAGCGCGAGGAACGCGGCGGCGAGGCTACCGTCGAGGCCGCCCTGCCCGGCGAGCTCGTCAACGGCGGCCTTGGCCTCGGCGATGCCGTCGCCGAACTCGTACGCGATCATCGCGCGGGCACGCGCGAGCGCGGCGCGATTCTCGAGCGTCGGCTTGGCACCGACGATGTTCGCCAGGCTGTCGCGCGCGGCGGTCCAGCCGCCCCACGTGTCGGCCTTCGCGAGATCGGTCGCGCGCTGGCGAGCAGCCGCGATCTGCTTCTGCAGGCGGATCGCGCGGATCTGGAAGCCTGCGAACACGCCGCCGCCGATCACGAGGATGCCGACGACGACCCACAGCACGACCGCGAGGCGCGAGCGCTTGCGCATCCCGGTCTTCATCGCGCCGCGAGGCGGCGTTCCGAGCGAGACCTGGTCGATCGGCATCGCGCCCGACTGCTGCATGTTCGGGTCGGGGATCCCGCCCGCCATCAGCGCGAGGATCGAGGGGTCGAGCTCGCTCGGCCGCATCGTCGGCTCGTTCGCGGCGGCCGCCGAGCGTGGATCGGGTGCAGCACCGGGCTGCACGGCGATCGTGCGCTGCGCCCATACCGGCGCGGGGCCGTCGCTGCCGAACAGCTGATCGACCGCGGCCGCGGACGCCTGCTGCGCGGCCGAGAGCGGCTGGATCGCCATCGTCGGCAGGTTCGCCGCGGGCGACGCCGGAGGCTGGTACGCTGGCGGATTGGCGACGAACGG
>JABFXX010000431.1 GCA_013368795.1 Kofleriaceae bacterium | reverse complement strand
TCGGCCTACGTCGAGTGCGCGAAGATGCTCGATCTTGGCTCGCTCGACGAGATGGTCTCGCAGCTCGCCAAGCTGTACGCGATGCCGGCGCACTCATTCGGCAGCGAGCAGATGATGAGCCGCTACGAACAGGTCGTCGTCGCGATCCTCGCGCGTGCGACGAGCGAACCGTTCGAGACGGTGCGCGCTCGACTGCGCGTGGATGTGCCGAAGTTCCAGCCGCGCCCGGACGAGGACCTCGCGTCGCTAGACGCCGACATGCCGTCGATCGATGGATTCGAACCGCTCTACCCGCTGCAGACGGCCGGCACGCTCGTCCTCGGGCAGCGCCTCGACGTCGCCGACGCACCGACCGCGATCGTGTCCGTGTGCCCGGGCCGCTGGTACGCGTATCGAACGCTGATCGACGAGGACGACGAGCACAGACAACCTTCGGAGCTGCTGCTCGCCCACGAGTCGGCCGTTGCGAGTCCCGCGGAGCGAGCGTGGCACCGGATCGCGGAGCTCGCGCGCGTGACGCGGGGAGGAGCGCTGCAGATCTTCGACAGCGAGGCGATCGCCGACGAGGATCTCATCGATCAGGCGTTCTATCTCGCCGGGACGTGCGCCTACGGTGGCCGCGCGCTGTGCGTCGAAGGCAAGCGATGGGAAGGCGCGAAGGAGATCCTCGCTTCGCCCGATGATGGCCTGCCGACCGCACTGCGGCTCTCGCTCGGCCGCCTCTGAGGCAGGGTGCTTTCAGCAGTACCAGGGAACGCCCGACCAGTCGGGGGCGCGCTTCTCGAGGAACGAGTCTCGCCCTCCTCCGCTTCGGGCGTTCCATACGCGAGGCGCGTCGCCTCGCCCGCGAAGAGCTGCTGACCGACGATGCTGTCGTCGCGACACGTTCACGCGACGGTCCATCGCACTTCCATCCAGCGACCGCCGCCGGCGTGGTCGTGCCCGGGGCTCGGGCGGAACGCTCCTCTCGCTCGAATCGCAGGATCTGGTAGCCCTGCGAAGCGGGCGGCAAGCACTGGCGTTATCTCATCGTGTCGTGGACGGTCCGCCGGGAGCGCGGGATGCGTCGAGAGATCAACCTGGCCAGCCTGGTACGCGTCATCCCATCGGAGCCAGATCTCCCAGTCTTCGAGCGCCAACCGCAGCGTCTCGTCGTCAACCGCGCGAAGCTCGTACAGGTCCGCGAATCCGTCCTTCCAGTGATCGAAAGGGCACGTGTACGCGTAGGGCTTCCCCTGGAAGCTCGCGATACCGGCGCGTGGACCGTCGTAGTAGTCGGTCATCGTGTACACGCGCTCGAAGGCACCGTCGTCGGCCATCGTGGGACTCCGCTGCTTGTTCTCGCATGGGGCTCACCTCGGTGCCAAGGCTCGCCGAGATGAGGCTGTTCATCGAGCGCCGTCGAGCTCGAGGCCTTGCAGCCCGCTCCGGTCGTGAGTGCTTGCGCTCAGGCGCGCGCCGCGACGGCGGCCGCCCACTCCTCATCGGTGCGCCACGGCAGCTGGCGCAGGTAGTCGCGAAAGTCGGTGAGATCCCACGCCTCGAGCGACACGAGCACCATCCGCGGCAGAATGCCGAAATAGCGGCGGCCGACCTTCTTGCGCAGCGAGAGCCGCTCGCGGAATGCCTCCTCGAGAGCGTTTGCGGCGGCGACCTCTTCGCGAGGCGTGTATGACTTGATCTCGTTCGAGCGCGCGTTGCAGAGGTCGGGCGGCGTGTAGACAAAGAGCTGCGCGCAGGTCGTCGGTCGCACCGCGTACACCGTGCAGCGCTCCGCCTCGTCGAGGAACAGGCACGGCGTGAACCAGTCGGCGACCGGCGTCGATTCCATGAGCTCGGCGCGTGCACGCAGCATCTCGCGGAGCGCGGGCGTGTCGCGACCGGAGCGCACGAGTTCGGCGGCGATCACGAGGCCCTCGTAGAGGCGCACAAGCACGTACGACGAGCAGCACGCCTTCGTCGCCGTGCACGTGCTGCAGACCATTGGCAGGTGGTGCCTCTTGGCGACCGCCGTCGCACCATGCGTTGCGTCCCGGTGGTTGTCGGCGATCTGCGCGGCGAGCCACTCGACGATCTTCTCGTCGGTGACGAACTCGCCGAGCGTACGTTGTGCGCTCACGTCAGTAGTACCAGGGAACACCCGACCAATCGGGGGCGCGCTTCTCGAGGAACGAGTCTCGCCCCTCCTTCGCCTCGGGCGTTCCATACGCAAGGCGCGTCGCCTCGCCCGCGAACAGCTGCTGACCGACGATGCCGTCGTCCGTCAGATTGAACGCGTACTTCAGCATCCGCACCGCGGTCGGGCTCTTGCCGAGGACCTTCTCTCCCCAGGCGATGGCGGTCTTCTCGAGCTCGGCGTGCGGCACCGCCGCGTTGACCGCGCCCATCGCCGCGGCTTGCTCGGCCGTGTATGCGTCGCCGAGGAAGAAGATCTCACGCGCCTTCTTCTGGCCGACCATCTTCGCGAGGTACGCCGAGCCATAGCCGCCGTCGAAGCTGGCGACGTCTGCATCGGTCTGCTTGAACATCGCGTGCTCGGCGCTGGCGAGCGTCATGTCGCACACGACGTGCAAGCTGTGCCCGCCGCCCGCGGCCCAGCCGGGGACCACGGCGATCACGACCTTCGGCATGAAGCGGATGAGCCGCTGCACCTCGAGGATGTGCAGGCGACCCAGCTTGGCGAGGTCGGGGACCTTCGGGGCGTCTGCGGGGGACGCACCGGCGACCTCGTAGCGATAACCGTGCTCGCCGCGGATCCGTTGGTCGCCGCCAGAACAGAAGGCCCAGCCGCCATCCTTCGGTGACGGGCCGTTGCCGGTCAGCAGCACGACGCCGACGTCGCTCGAGGTGCGCGCGTGCTCGAGCGCGGCGTAGAGCTCGTCGACCGTGTGCGGGCGGAACGCGTTACGAACCTCCGGGCGGTTGAACGCGACGCGCACCATCCCGAGGCGCACGTGCCGGTGATACGTGATGTCGGTGAGCTCGAAGCCCGGGACGGGGCTCCATTGGGATGCATCGAAGATCTCGCTGACCATGGGGCGCACCCTACGCGAGGGCCTCCCCGATGCTCAAGCTCGTCGCTGCTCGAGTCGAGCGGCGGCTACTTCGTCGGCAGGCGCTCCAGGACGAAGTGCTCGACCCGTCCCGCCGCCGGCGGATCGAAATTCGCGAGCACCACGATCGTGTAGCCGTCGTCGCAGATCGTGAGCTGCCCGTTCATGCCCGGCGCACCGCCGCCGTGACCAAAGCAGCGTCGGCCGTCCTGAACGCTCTCCATGAACCCGTACGCGTACTTCGTGTCCGGGCCCATGTCGACCTTGCCGGTCGTGAGCAGCTTCGTGTGCTCGGCGTCGAGGAGCTTGTTGCTGGTCAGAGCGTTCGCGAAGGCCAGCAGGTCCTTGACCGTGGAATCGCCGCCGCCGGCCGACGTCGCGCGAATCGGCAGCGTGTCGGTGTTGGGCACCCAGCCAGCCTTCGGATCGCGCATGTATCCGATCGACCGGTTCGACTCCTTCGCTTTGTCCTCCATCGGCGACGAGGTCGACGTCATGCCGGCTGGCTTGAACACGCGCTTGGCGACGTAGTCGTAGTAGGTCTGCTTGGACACCGCCTCGATCACGACGCCGAGCAACAAGAAGCCGTAGTTCGAGTACGCCATCTTCGCGCCGGGCTCGAACTCGAGATCGCGCGTGCCATAGAGCTTCACGTAGTCGGCGAGCGTGCGCAGCTCGAGGCGATGCTTGTCGAACTCGGGACCGAAGATGTCGCCGGTGGCTCCGGTGTGCGTCAGCAGGTGATGGATCGTCGCCTTCTTGGCGAGGTTCTGGTTGGGATACTTCGGCAGCACCTTCGCCAGCGCATCCGTGAGCGCGAGCTTCTTGGCCTGCACGAGCTGCAGCGTCGCGACCGCCGTGAACATCTTGTTCATCGAGCCGATCCGGAACCGGGTATCGAGCGTGTTCTTGATCTGCTTGTCGCGATCCGCGAAGCCGTAGGCCTCGGCAAAGATCGGCGCGCCGTTCTTGGCGACAATCACGGCGCCCGAGAACGTGTCGGCGGCCGAGCGCTTCTCGAGCTCGGCGCGCAGTGCCGCGAGCGCTTCCGCTTCGCTCATGTGCACCTTGAACTCGTCCGGCGTCGGAATCGCGCGAAGCGCGAACGTCCGCACGCGATGCGGCTCGGCCGGCTCGACCTCGACCATCACGCGCGCGAATTGATCCGACGCCTGCTCCTTGACGAGCATCTCGGTGCGCTCGGGCGTCGAGCTCTCGACCTTCTTGATCTCGAAGCCGCCGGTCTGCGTGCGAAACTCGAGCTCGTCGTCGATGCTCGGCATGCCCTCCTTGACCGGATAGTACTGATCATGGAACGCGACGAGCTTCGCCCGATCGCTGGCGTTGAATGCCGCGAGCCACGCGCGGAACTGTTGCTCGGCTGCCGATAGAGCCGGTTGGGTCTGGGTCGGCGCAACAGCCGGAGCGGGCGCTACTGCCACGGGCGATGACTGTGGAGCAGGTTTGCTGGACGCGCACGCGACGACCACAACACACAACAGGGGGCATTTCATGGCTGCAGTCTAAACGCTTCTCCCCTACGGCGCTCGTCCGAGAAAGCCAACGCTCCTCGTCTGCAGCACGCGATCACGCCATCGCAGGAACGGTCGCTCGACAGCGAGATGCAGCGCAAACGCGACCAGGAGCGACGCGGTGGCGCAGGCAAGCAACATCGCGCCACCATCGGCTGCGAACCCGATTTTCGCGAGCGCCGACTGCGTGACGTGAATGGTTGCCTTGTGCGACAGGTACAGCGCGTACGAGAGCGTCGCCAACCACTCGGTCACGCGTGACGAGCGCGCGAGGATCGAGGACGGACTGAGCGCAGCCGACACGAGCAGCCCATAGATGAGCGCGATGGCGGGGAATGCGATCACCGAGGCCCACAGCGATTGCGGGTCTTCGAACAGCCACCTTGCGCCGAACCACAGCACCACCGCCAGCGCGAGCCGTGCGCGTCCGTTCGCCAACAGCTTCTCGCGTAGCGCAGGCTGGAGCTCGTAGATCGCGCCGATCGCGATCCCCATCAGGAGCCCGTCGAGTCGCGACCACGTCGGATAGTAGATCCACTCGTACCAGGTGATCCCGTCCGCCACGCGATGCTGGTAGACGAGCGCGCGAACCACCAATCCCGATGCGACGAGGAGCGGCACGATCCAGACCGCGCGACGCCGCCTCGCGAACGCCAGCACCGCGAGCGGCAGCACCAGGTAGAACTGCTCCTCGATGCAGAGCGACCACGCATGCGAGAACGTGCCCGAGGTGCGCAGATCCAAGCCGATGTTCTGCGTGAAGCTGAGGAATCGCCACAGCGGCGGCAGCGACTCGCGCTCGTGAATTGCCGGAAAGCAGAAGTACGCGGCAAGCACGACGAGATACGCCGGCACGATCCGCAGCAGGCGCTTGAAATAGAACTCACGTAGCGAAAACGTTCCGCGTGTCGCGAGCGAGCGGAACAGCTGCCGCGAGATCAGGAAGCCGCTCAAGACAAAGAACAGGTCGACACCGGTCCAGCCGAACGCGCCGACCCGGTCGACCCACGCCGGATGCGCGAACAGCCGGTAGTGGTAGATGAAGACCAAGACGATGGCCAGCGCGCGCAGATGCACGAGGCCGACCAGCGGTCCGGACGCGGATCGTTTGGCGACGTCGTTCATCTGCATCCCACTCTAGGTGCGACATCGCGTGCGCCCAAAAGACTTGCCGTTCGCCGATCGATTGCTCGCGCGACGCCCTCACGAGCGGTGAGTTCGCCGCTCGATGGCGGCCGTCACGCCCTGCTTGCTCGCCGCATGGAAGTTCACTACAGTTGACGTGTGATGCAGTGCGTGACCGCGACGACCTATCCCGCCTCGAGCGGGTTCGTTGTCGCGTGCGCTGGCTGAGCTCCCCCCCGACAAACACCCGCCAACCGGCCGGGTGTTCGTCACGCATTCGGCCTCTTTCGCAAGGAGACCGACATGCCGACTTTGGATGAACAGCTCGCCGAGCTCACGCGCGGCGCACTCGATGTGATCAGCGTCGAGGACTTACGTACAAAGCTCGCGCGCGGAAAGCCGCTTATCGTGAAGCTCGGCGCCGATCCGACCGCGCCGGATCTGCACCTCGGTCATTCGGTCGTGTTGCACGCGCTGCGCCGGTTTCAGGACTGTGGCCACCGCGTGCAGTTCTTGATCGGCGACTTCACCGGCGCGATCGGTGATCCATCGGGGCGTAACGCGACGCGCCCGCAGCTCACGTCTGCGCAGATTCAGGCCGCTGCCGCCACCTACGCGCAGCAGGTCGCGAAGATCTTGCGACCCGACGCGATCGAGGTCGTCTACAACTCGACCTGGTTCAGCCAGATGACGACGGCTGACTTCATCTCCCTCGCGTCGCGCTGGACGGTCGCCCGCATGCTCGAGCGGGACGACTTCGCGAACCGATTCGCGAATCACGACGCGATCGCCTTGCACGAGCTCTTGTACCCACTGGTCCAGGGCTACGACTCGGTCGCGATGCGCGCCGATGTCGAGCTCGGCGGTAGCGACCAGAGGTTCAACCTGCTCGTCGGGCGCAGCTTGCAGCGCGACTACGGTCAGGAGCCGCAGGTCGTCATCATGTTCCCGTTGCTCCTCGGTACCGATGGCGTCGAGAAGATGTCGAAGTCCAAGGGCAACGCGATCGGCATTGCTGAACCGCCGACCGCACAGTTCACCAAGACGATGGGCATCAGCGACGCGACCATGCGCCAGTGGTACGAGCTGATCGGCGACACGCCGGTCACCGCGTTCGCCTCACCGCGCGACGCGAAGCTCGCACTCGCGCGCAGCATCGTGGCGCGTTACCACGGCGCGGCCGCAGCGGCAGCGGCGGTCGAAGAGTACGAGCGTAAGGCGCGAGGTGGCGAACCCGACTCGATGCCGGAGCTC
The DNA here is from genome assembly GCA_013368795.1 of Kofleriaceae bacterium. GTDB lineage: Bacteria > Myxococcota_A > Polyangia > Haliangiales > Haliangiaceae > JABFXX01. Next base: position 2,409 of record JABFXX010000431.1, on the reverse strand, counting down.
AAGCTCGCCGCTGGAGCGACGCTCGTCGATATCCTCGTTGCGAGTGGTCTCGCGCCGAGCCGGACGCGTGCAACGAACGACCTCAAGAACAACGCGGTCGCCGTGGATGGCGTGCGGACGAAGGACAACCTCGTGCTCGCGGTCGGTGCGCACGTGGTGCGCTCGGGGAAGAATCGATTCGCGCGCGTCACGATCACGTGATCAGCGTGACCACGTAGGCGCCGAGTCGGGTTCCGACACCGTCCTCTGCTAACCGTAGCGGTACTCGAGCACCGGCTGCCGTCGATACAGGCCGTTGTGCGGCTCGTAGTTGAACGGCTGGTAGTGCAGCGGCCACGGCGTCGCGGTGAGCTTGCCGGCCTCGGCAAACACCGAGAGCGCCATCGGCGTCACCGATCGATACGCCGAGTCGTAGGGCAGATCGGCGTTCTCCGCGCCGCCCGCCGAGAACAGGTTCAGCAGCATGGAGTCGCCGAGGTCGTAGAAGACCTCGAAGCCCGGATCGATCTGCTCGTGCCCGCGGATCATCGCGCGCATTCCGACCCGCCGCATGAACGCCTTGAACTGCTCGCGGCCGAAGCTGAACCGCGGGTTCATGCGCTGCATCTCGACGGGCACGTGGTCGGTCGCGACCGGATCGCTCCACATCATCTGGAAGCGCAGCTGGTCGTCGTTGAGGCTCGAGAGGTCGTGGTAGCGCTCGGCGAGCGTGTCCTCGCGCGGCACACCGGCGTGGACGAACATCGTGCGCTCGAACAGGAACGACGTCGGCATTTGCTCGAACAGCTGCCGGTACGCCTCGAGCATCTCGAGCGGGACATATGGCGCGATCGACGCGAGCGCCTCCGCCGGATAGACGCCGCTCGTGATCCGGTTATCGATCCAGCGCAGCCACTCGTGGTTGCCGCGCAGCAGGATCACGTGATCGGGCAGCGCCGCGAACAGGTGCAGCACCGCGCGTAGCACGCCGTCGAAGCTGTAGCGGCCGCGGTCGATGTAGTCGCCGAGCAGCACGAGCTTCACGTCGGGGTGATTGGCGGGATCCCACTGATGTGCCCACGCGCGCTGGATGAAGTTCGACTGCAGCAGCGCGGCCTTCAGGCAGCTGTAGCAGCCGTGCAGGTCGCCGAGAACGATCAGCTCGACGGGCGCAGTCGGCCGCATCACATGCACGAATCCGTCGAGGAACCGCGAGCCCGGTGGCAACTGCTCGATGTCGGTGATGCCGCTCAGCCGATTCGAGCCGAGGGTGCGCTGCCGTTGCCACGCGAGGATCGCCTGCTGGACGAGGTTGTAGTCCCACTCGATCTGCGCCTTGCGCTCGATCGGATGCGGCGACAGGGTCTGTTCGATCGGATCGAGGAGCGGATGCGAGAGCGCCGTCAGGTCCCGCCACGCATGCGCCGTCACGCTGATAGGCGCGGCCGCCTTGCGATCCGCACCGACGACCGTCGTCGCATTCGGACCGAACGACTTGCCCGCGGGCTTCGCACTGTATGCATCGTGCAGGTGTTGCTGCAGGTCGTGCTCGCTCTGCGAGACCTCACCATCGGCATGCACGATCGCGGTCACGAGCTCGAGTGCCGTCGCCTGATCGGCGTGTGACATCGTCTTGAACCGAGCGAGCGCACGCGCATGCAGCCGCTGCGCGATCGAGGACGCATCGCCCGCACCAACGACCTCGCCGACCTCGGCCTCGAGCTTCTGATACTGGTCGGCGAAATGGGCCCGCCAGCGCGCGCGGTCGTCGCCCGACCCCACCGTCGACTGCTCGACCATCGCGACCACGGAATCGACGTACTTCTGGACGAACGCCCACTCGCGCGGGTGAAAGACCCCGTCGATGTAGCTCGCGGTCAACATGAGGTCGACCATCGAACCGAACTGCGAAGCTACTTCCACTGAACGATCAAACCTACTCGGTGATGAGGACGCAAGGGACTACTGCGCGTAACGCGTCCGGAGGTGTGGCTAGGGAAATTCCCGCACGCGCCCGCTCGTTCCAGCTTACCGTCGCCAGGTGCGGCGGCTGACCGTTGCCATGGGCCTCCTCGTCGCTGGCGCCGCCGGCGTCGGGATTGGCTTGTCGCGTCCCTCGGACCGCGCGTCGTGCAGGTTCGATTTCCCCGTCGGCCCACCCGACGGCGCCGGCTTCTATGACGCGCAGCCGTTCGGCGCAAACCACCATCTCGGCAACGATTGGGCTCGGCAGGGCGGCGGCAACACCCTCGGGTTATTCGCGTTCGCAGCGGCCGACGGCGTTGTCACCGACGCTCAGGACTACGGAGGTGGTTGGGGCAACGTCGTCCGCGTCCTGCACACGTGCGGCGATCGCGTCGAGTCGCTGTACGCGCACCTCGATCGCATGTACGTCACGAAGGGAGCGCGCGTCGTCCGCGGCCAACCGCT
>JABFXX010000541.1 GCA_013368795.1 Kofleriaceae bacterium | reverse complement strand
TTCCTCATGCCGATGAACGATCCGGCGCTCGGCCTCGACGTCCCCGATCCGTTCGCGGCCTGAGCTACTCGCGCGGTGACACGCAGTAGGCCTCGGCGACGACCTCGATCATCGACGACGGAGACGTGTTCTTGTAGTCGCAGCGCCACGACGCCGGGTTCTGCGCGTCGGTCATCGCGACGGGCCGCGATGCGACGAGGATCGCCATCCACTGCGGGTCGGCGTAGCAGCCGCCCGTGACGAGCAGATCGGACACGCGATCGCAGCTCGCGACCGCGGTCGCGACGAGGCCGGCACCGACGGAGACGCGGTTCTCCTTGCGCACGAGATCCTGCTTGTGGCCGTACGCGCCGGCGGGGCCGGGCGGACCTTTCGGTCCCTGCGCGCCTTGCTGGCCCTGGATGCCCTGCGCGCCCTGCAGGCCCTGGATGCCTTGCGGACCCTCGGGACCCATCGGTCCGGGATCGCCCTTGGGGCCGCGCTCGCCGGCGGGACCCGGTGGACCGACGCCGCCGGGACCTGCGGGGCCGGGAGGACCGGACGGCCCGGCGGGACCGGCGGGGCCTTCGGGGCCGTGGAGGCCAGCGGCGCTGCCCTTGGCGAGGAGCTCGGTCGCGACGGCGTGGGTGTCGACGGGGCCGTTGGCCTCGATCGAGCCGATCCGGCGATCGAGATCGGCGACGCGTGCGGAGAGCTTGTCGACGGCCTCCGTGTCGTTCGATCGGCAGCCGACCAGCACGAGCAACGCGAGGACCCGCCGCATCGGATCGATCTTACGAAATGCGCGGGCCGCGCGCGCGGGGAAGCCGGTTTTTTGCCCTCGTCGATCGAATGACGTTAGCTGTGCACATGATCGAGCTGGTCGATGTGCGCCTCGACCATCCACGCGGTGGGGAACCGCTGGTGGCCGACGCGAACCTCACGGTGTCGCGCGGCGAGGTCGTGATGATCGTCGGGGCCGCCGGCGCGGGGACGTCGCGACTGGTCGCGGCCGCGCTCGGCGAGCTGCCCGCGAACGGCGGCCGCATCGAGGTGATGGGCCGCGACCTCGCCAAGCTGCGGAGATCGTCGCTGCGGCGCATGCGCCGGCGCATCGGCGTCGTGCCGCAGGACCTGCTGCTGCTCGAGGACCGCAGCGTCGAGACCAACGTCACGCTGCCGCTCGAGATCGACGGCATATCGCGCCCGCTGACGGTCGGCCGCGCGACGACGCTCCTCGAGAAGCTCGGGCTTGGGCCCGCGCAGCACGCGCGCGTCGACACGCTGTCAGGCGCCGAGCGCCAGCGCGTCGCGGTCGCCCGCGCGCTGATCCGCGACCCCGAGCTCGTGTTCGCCGACCATCCGACGAGCATGCAGGACGCGACCGGCGCCGAGCTCGTCGGCGCTGCGCTCGGTGACGCCGCGGACGCAGGTGCCGCGGTGCTCGTGCTCGGCCGCGATCCGGCGCTTCGCGCGATCGCCGAGGCACGCGGCTGGAGGACGCTGGTTCTGCTCGACGGCCGGCTGCGCACGCAGGCCGAGCTCGCGCTCACCGAGGCCGCGATCGACGCACTGCTCGGTGGCATCGACACACCGGTCGAGGCCGCGCCCGCCGACGAGCTCGAGGACAACGTCGTCCCATTCCCCCTCAGCGCTCGAACGGCAGGTGTCGCGTGAAGATGCGAACGCAGCGCAAGCTCCGAGCCATGGCGCCCCGTCACGCGCGGCGCTTCGAATTCGACGTCACCGACGCGACGATGGAGCCCGATCCGGGCCCGGCTCCCGAGGCGATCTTCGATCGACTGACCGGCCCCTGGGATCGACATCGCGCGGTCGCGATGCCCGGCGCCACCGACGAGGAGACGTGATCGGACCTCGCATCAGCTCGGGGCTGCGGCGGACGGCGCGGATCGCGGTCGCCCGCCCGCGCGTCGCGCTGTGGACGCTGCTCGCGCTGACCGCCGCGCTGTTTGCCGTCGGACTCGCGGGCCTCACCGCCGAGCACGTCGGCCGCTGGACCCGCACGTCGGGAGGCGGCGCGAGCATGGTCGTGTATCTCGGCGAGGACGTCGACGACGCGCGCGCCCAGGCGCTGACCGCCGAGCTTGCGAAGATGCCCGGCGTCGACAAGGCCGAGCTCGTCGTCGCGAACGACTCCGCGGCGCGCCTTCAGGCGGCGCTCGGTCCCGACTCGGCGCTGCTCGAGGGCGTCGAGATCGCCAGCCTGCCGTCGTCGGTCGAGGTGACGCTCGCGCCCGGCATGCGCGACGTGATCCTGATGAGCCCGACGATGACCGCGCTCCGCGGCACGCAGGGCGTCGACGACGTCGTCATCGAAGACGCCGGCACCGAGAAGGTCGCTGGCACGCTGCGCGTCGTCCGCCTCGTCGCGTGGACCGGCGCGGCGCTGCTCGCCGGCCTCGCGCTGCTCGTCGTGCTCGCGACGATCCGCGTGCGGCTGGTCCGCGACGACCGCGAGGAGGCCGTGCACCGCCTGCTCGGTGCAGGTCCCGCATTCACGATCGTCCCGACCGCGCTCGCCGGTGCGCTGCAGGGCGCGCTCGCCGCGGTGCTCGCCGCGGTCGCGCTCTACCTCGGCATGAGCCTCTACGGCGACGACATCGTGCGCGCGCTCACCGGTGCGCTCGGAAATGTCCAGCTCGCGCTGCCGGCCGCCTCGATGATCGCGCTGTTCGTCGCCGCCGGCGCCGGCCTCGGCCTCGTCGGCGGTGGCCTCGCCGGAGCGAGCCGTGCGCTTCGCTAGCGCGCTTGCCGCACTCGCGCTGTGCGCCGCCATCGCGCACGCCGAGACCGTCGATCCGAAGGCCGCGCTCGCCGACCAGCTCGCCGCCGAGCTCGACACGCTCGCGAAGACGACCGCGATCGTCGACGACAAGCTCGCCGACGCCGACGCCCAGCGGCTGCGCCGCATCCGCGCCGCGTACCGCATCCTCCACGGCACGCTCGACTCGAGCGCGACCGCCGAGGACCGCATGGCCGCCGCCCGCCGTCGCGCCGCCGCACGCCTCCTCCTCGAGCGCGATCGCGACGAGCGCATGCTGCTCGCGAACGAGGCCTCGCAGCTGCGCACCGCCGAGGCACAGGCGCGCCAGGCGTCGACGAGCGTCGCCTCGCTCGCGCTGCCGACCGAGCTGCTTCGCCCGGTGAAGGGCCAGATCGCGCGCGCATTCGGCACCTACCAGCACGAGCGCAGCCGGGCGACGCTGACCCGTCGCGGCCTCGATTTCGAGGTGGAGCAGGGAGCCGCCGTCGTCGCGCCCGCCGACGGCACCGTCCGCTACGCCGGGCCGATGCGCGGCCTCGAGGACGGGCTCGTCCTCGATCACGGCGACTACTACACGGTCGTCGCCAAGCTCGCCGACCTCGCGATCCCCGTCGGCACGAAAGTTTTGCGCGGCGATCGCATCGGTCGCGCGCTGCGGCATCGCGTCTACCTCGAGGTTCGCGCGAAGGTCGGGCCTGGCGGCCTGCCGATCGATCCGGCCCCGCTGCTACGTTAGGCTCCACAGATGAGCCGCGCCACGCACGTCGCCACATTCTGCGCCGGCGCCGTCTTCGCGACCGCCACGCTCGCCGTCGCCGTGCCGAAGGACGACGTCTCGCGGTTCCGCGCGTTCGACGCGTTCGCGCAGGCGCTCGCGCTCGTCGAGAACAACTACGTCGATCCCGTCGACGAGCAGAAGCTCCTCGCCGACGCCGTGCGCGGCATGCTGCACAACCTCGACGTTCACTCGACGTACATGCCGCCGAAGCGCTACCAGAAGGTGCGGCAGGACACCGAGGGCGAGTTCGGCTCCGTCGGCGTCGTGCTCGCGCCCGGCTTCATCGACGACGCGCGGCCGAGCGTGCCGCCGTATCCGGTCATCGACGAGGTCCTGCCGGGCTCGCCCGCCGAGGTCGCCGGCCTCCAGCTCGACGATCGGCTCGTCTCGATCGACGGCGCGCCGACCGCGGCCGCCGGCAAGGAGCTCAAGGAGGCGGGCGCGTGGGAGGCCAAGCTCCGCGGCGCGTCGGGCACGCGCGTCACCGTCGGGATCCTGCGCGTCGGCTGGAAGGAGCCGCGCGCGTTCGCGCTCGTGCGCGCGCAGGTCAAGCAGACGAGCGTGGCGTGGAAGGTCGTCGAGCCGCGCGTCGGCTACATCGCGATCAGCCGGTTCGTCGAGGCGACCGGCGCCGACGTCGCGGGCGCGCTCGCCGATCTGAAGAGCAAGAACGCGCTCGGCTCGCTGATCCTCGACTTGCGCGACGATCCGGGCGGCATCGTCGACCAGGCGATCATCGTCGCCGACCACTTCCTCGACGCGGGAACGATCGTGACGATCCGTGGCCGCAAGGGCTCGGTCGAGACCCAGACCGCGCACAAGGGCGGCGCCGGCGTCGGCGTTCCGATCACGATCCTCGTCGACCAGGGCACCGCATCGGCGTCGGAGATCCTGGCCGCAGCGCTCCGCGACCACGACCGCGCGAAGCTCGTCGGGCAGCCGACCTACGGCAAGGGGACCGTGCAGACCTTCTACGATCTCGACGATGGTTCGGGGCTCAAGCTGACGACCGCGCGCTACCTGACGCCGAAGGGTAACTTCCTGGAATCAAAGGGCCTCATCCCGGACGTGCGCGTCGACGACTTCGCTCCCGAAGAGATCGTTGCGGGCGGTGGCGCGGGGAGTGCGACTGATGCCACAATTGATGAGAACGCCGCCGACGACCCACAACTCGCGGCGGCGCTCAAGCTCGCAAGGCAGTCGGTGCGAGGTCAGAACAAGTAGTCGCTACGACGGTTGTTTTAGCTGAGACTGGACTGCTACCGTTTCACGCGGGGACACATCGCACGATGTTCAAGCTGGTGATCCAGGATGACGAAGGGAAGACGACAGTCGTCCCTCTGATCCGTGACGAGATCACGATCGGACGCAAAGAGGGCAACACGATCCGGCTGACCGAGCGGAACGTGTCGCGCCGCCACGCTCGGATCCTGAGGAACAACGGCGAGGTCCAGATCGAAGACCTCGGCAGCTACAACGGCATCCGCGTGAACAACGCGCGAATCGCCGAGCGCGTCTCGCTCCGCATCAGCGACCAGGTCCAGATCGGCGACTACAAGCTCTACCTCAAGGCCGAGGGCGTCGAGCAGGTCGACGACGCGCGGACGATGCCGATCGAGCGCATCGACAGCGGTCTACCGACCGACGTCATGCCGGCGATGCAGCCGCCGCCGCCGACCGCGCCGATGCCGGCGGCCATCCCGGGCACGCCACAGCCGAATCGCTCGCAGGTCGCCGTCGCAGACACCGACCCCGCGGGACGCCCGGTCGCGACCGCCGCGCAGGTCGCCGCGCTCACCCAGCCGGTCGGCTACGGCAAGCTCGTCGTCCTGTCGTCGAACTTCGCCGGCAAGGAATTCGACCTGACGCGGCCGCAGATGATCATCGGTCGCACCGACGAGAACGACATCGTCGTCAACCACCGGTCGATCAGCCGCAACCACGCCAAGGTCACGCGCGATCCCGAGACCGGCCGCTACACGATCAGCGACCTGCAGTCGTCCAACGGCGTGCGGGTCAACGGCCAGGACTACGGCAAGGTCGAGCTGCGCCGCGGCGACACCGTCGATCTCGGCCACGTCCGGCTGCGCTTCGTCGAGCCTGGCGAGGACTTCGTGTTCTCGCGCGATGCGGTCATCGCCGATGTCCCCGAGGCGGGCGGCAAGAAGGGCCTGCTCGTCGCGATCGTCCTCGGCGTCCTCGTGCTCGGCGGCGTCGGCGCGTTCTTCGCGATGAAGGGCGGCAAGGAAGACAACACGGCCAAGCACGGCGACTCGAATGGCTCCGCGGGCAGCGCCACCGAGATCATCGCCAACAACGGAAACGGCAGCGACGAGCTCGGCTCCGGCGGCGTGACGAACCCCGAGGTCGTCCCGGCCGACGCGATGGAGCAGGCGGTCAAGCCGCCGCCCGACGACGTCGCCGGCACGATCAAGGTCGACTGCCAGCAGGCCCAGCTCGATCGCAAGTGGGCCGACATGACGTCGTGCGCCGACCGCCTCGCGCAGTACGACGGGGCCGCGTCGAAGAAGCTCAAGGCGAAGGCCAAGGAAGAGCTCGAGAACGAGCTCGCGAAGGGCCGCATCGACGACGCCGCCAAGGAGATGAACCTCGGCAAGGCGAAGAAGGAGCTCGCCTCGATCGAGGACGGCTCCGTCTACCGCCAGGAGGCCGACAAGGTCGTCAGCGAGCTCGAGGACAAGCTCGTCGCCCGCTACCGCGACGAGGCCGCGGCGCTCAAGCGCAAGAACCAGTGCTCGGAGATCGACAAGCTCGTCGGCACGGCGCGCACCAACGGTGGCCCTGCCGCCGCCGACGCGGTCGCCAACTACAAGTGCACGACCCAGGCCGTCGTCGAGAAGGACTGCTCGAGCAAGCTGCTCGACAACACGAAGAGCTGCCTCAAGCAGTTCTGCGCGAGCAACAAGGATGACGCGAAGTGCCAGACCGGCTCGACGACGGTGACCCCGCCGGCGAACTGTGACGCCGACTCCCTGCGCGAGAAGGGCATGGAGTACGTCAACAACGGCCAGCACGCCGCCGCGCTCAATCAGTTCGAGGCGTCGCTGCGCTGCAAGAACGACGCGTACGTGCTGCAGCTCGCATTCATGGCGTCCTGCAACAGCCTGAACTCCACCAAGGCGAAGCAGTACTTCAAGAAGCTCAGCCCCGTTCAGCAGCAGCGCAACCAGATCATGTGCATCCGCAACAAGGTCGAGTACCAGTAGTCGACCTTGGTTGCGTGAGCCGGACCCTGGATCCGCGCCAGGGAGAAAAGTCTTTGTTGCCGCTCGTTTGACCGCAGGGAGCGGACTGGTGTAACCAGGGCAAAGCCTGGGTGCACTAGCTCGGAGGCTACATGTCCGGAGGCCTACCTGTGATTAGAGTTTGCGGTACCGCAGCGCTCCTGCTCGCGCTCGCGTCGCCAGTGATGGCGCAGCCCGCGGGTAATGTCCCGCTCGACACGTTCCGGCCGGCGATCGACTCGCGCGGCTATCTGACGGTCAACGCCTCCCAGGTGCTTGGCAACAAGGAGCTGTCGTTTGGAATTGGTGCCCTCGACTGGGGGCACAAGATGCTCAACTTCGAGAACGGCGCGAACAAGTACGACGTCAACAACATGGTGACGGCGACGCTGATCGCGGCGTTCGGACTCAAGCTCGGCCCTGCAGAGCTCGAGTTCGGCGCCTCGGTTCCGTTCGTGATCATGAACGGTGACCGCTCGCCGAACAGCCCCGGCCCCGACGGGATGGCCGGCAACAACGACGACCTCGAGTTCAAGCTCGACGGTCAGGGCATCGGCAACGTCGGCCTCCACTTCAAGACGCGCTTTCTCAAGACGAGCCGCCCGCCGCACCTCGGCATTGGCGTGATCGCCAGCGTGTTCCTGCCGACGGCGAGCCCGAGCGATCGCTGGCTCGGCGACTCGAAGCCGGTCCCGCAGGTCATCGGCATCATCGACAAGGAGTTCGGCTCGCGCGGCCAGCTGCGCATGGCGCTCAACGGCGGCATCCGCATCCGCGATGAGGTGACGTTCACGAACAACGACGTGAACGACGGCAAGGACCCGGCGCCGACCATCCCGGTCCCGACGACCGGCCAGTCGGTCACCGTCGGCAGCGAGATTCCGTTCGGCTTCGGCATCGCGTACGCGATCGCGGTCCAGAAGTTCGACGTCGTCGCCGAGGTGCTCGGCTCCGTGCCGCTCGGCAACAACGACCACTATCAGCCGCTCGAGGCCATCGGCGGCGTGAAGCTCTACCTCGCGCGTAACTCGTTCCTGTCGCTCGGCGGCGGTATGGGCCTCTTGCGCAAGGCGGAGACGGGCGCGAACCCGGACTACCGCGCGTTCATCGGCATCGTGTTCGAGCCGAACATCGGCGACCGCGACGGCGACGGCATCAAGGATGACGTCGACAAGTGCCCCGACGATCCCGAGGATTACGATCGGTTCGAGGACGAGGACGGCTGCCCCGAGCCCGACAACGATCGGGACGGCATCCTCGACGTCGACGACAAGTGCCCCAACATCCCCGAGGACAAGGACGGCTTCCAGGACGAGGACGGCTGCCCCGAGGGCAACAAGAACGATCGCGACGGCGACGGCATCCTCGACGACGTGGACAAGTGCCCGGACGACCCCGAGGACTTCGACCAGTTCGAGGACGAGGACGGCTGCCCCGATCCCGACAACGATCAGGACGGCATCCTCGACGTCGACGACCTCTGCCCGAACGACCCCGAGGACAAGGACGGCTTCGAGGACGAGGACGGCTGCCCCGACCTCGACAACGACAAGGACCGCATCCTCGACAAGGATGACAAGTGCCCGAACGAGCCCGAGACGTACAACGGCACCGAGGATGAGGACGGCTGTCCCGACCGCGGTCGCGTCGTCGTCACCGACACGTCGATCGAGATCCTCGACATGATCTACTTCGAGTACGACAAGGCGATCATCAAGAAGGAGTCGTACCCGATCCTCGACGCCGTCGCGGCGACGCTGCAGGGCAACCCGAGCATCCAGCTCATCGAGATTCAGGGCCACACCGACGAGCGCGGCAACGACGCGTACAACCTCGACCTCTCCGATCGTCGTGCTGCCGCGGTGAAGCAGTACCTCGTCGACCATGGCGTCGAGGACAAGCGCCTCACGTCGCAGGGCTACGGCGAGACCCAGCCGCTCGTTCGCGAGTCGAACGAGAAGGCGTGGGCCAAGAACCGCCGCGTCGCGTTCCTGATCCTCAAGCGTTCGACGGACTAGCCGTCAGATACCGAAACGGGCGCCGCGCCGAGCGGCGAGCTAGACTCGGGTCGTGATTCGACTGCTGGTCTTCCTCGCTCTCGCCGGCGCCCTCGCGTTTTGCGGCGCGACGGTCAAGCTCGGCAATCGCACGTTCTTCGAGCACGTCCGCGCCATCTGGCACACCAACGAGGTCCAGGACCTCAAGCATGGTGTCGAGGAGAAGGCGGCGCCTGCGGTCAAGCGCGTGAAGAAGGGTGTCGAGGCGGCGATCGAGGACGACGACGGGTCCGCGGGCTCCGCGGGTTCGGCCGCCAAGCATCCCGCGCCGGCGCACGCCCAATGAAGTTCCCGCTGACCCAGCAGCTGATCGACGAGGCTCGCACGTACGAGCTGCGCTCCGCATGTCGCGACTGCTTCTACTGGGACGCGCGTACATCGAAGTGTCGCCACGACTGGCCCGACGAGGGACAGCGCCGCTGGCCACTCGATGCGAAGGATCCGGACACCGGAGAAGTTCCGAGCCACGTCGCGTTCTGTAAAGAATTCGAGCTGCGCTAGCGCAAAAACGACCGGACTGCGGAACTTTGCTGACGCGCGCGATCGGGCGCCGTGCTT
>JABFXX010000269.1 GCA_013368795.1 Kofleriaceae bacterium | reverse complement strand
GCACCGGCGATGTTCGTCGGCGACGCGCTCTTCTGGGGCAACGACCGCATCCCGCTGCTCGAGGCGTACGTCGCGCGGCAAGGTTGAGCGTCAGGCGACGGGCGTGACGCGGCAGCGGGTGCGCAGCGACTCGAACACGTAGTCGCTCAGCATGCGGCGCTCGCGCTGGCAGACGTCGGCGAGGCGGAGGCCAGCGCGGCACCAGAAGCGGGGCTGGCCATCGGGCGTCGTGCCACCCATCGGCGACAGGAACGCGAACGTGACCTCGCCGCGCGCCCATACGACCTCGTCGACGCCGGGCAGCTCGATCTCGAGCTGGACGACGCGACTTGCGGTCCTGGGATCGAACGGCCGCTCGAGGCGAAGGCCCGTCGTCGAGATATCGAGCATCGCCGCGGGGCGCAGGTCGTCGTTGGCGACAACGCCGCAGAGGCCGTCGACGGGAATGCGTGGTGCCATCCGGCGTACGTCGAGGAGGTTCACGAAAAAAATCGTACGACCCGGGCACGGCGGAGGCAAAAACCTCGCAGGAGGCGACGCACATCTATATGTCGTATGGTGCCGCGCCCATGACCCTCTCGACCCGCAGGCTCGTCGCGCTTCCTCTCGCCGGTGTGGCGGTCGCGTTCATCGTGTTCGGCGTGATCCGCGGCGCGATCGCGACCGGGCCGGCACACGGCAAGCGGCTCATCGTCGCGATCGAGCCGCCGGTCGATGACGCCGCGCGGACGATGGCGACGCACGTCGTGCGCACGCGACTGGGCGAGAAGGGCCTGCCGCTTCACATCGTTCCCGCCGGCGACCGTCTCGTTGTCGAGATCGGCAGCGACGACGCGGCGGTCGTCAACGAGCTCGCCCAGCTGCTCGAACGCACCGGCAAGCTCGAGGTGCGCGCGGGCGATGTCAGCTTCGACGGTCGCGCGATTCGCCGCGCCGAGGTGCTCGGCGATGGCGTCGCGATCGAGGTCGACGATGCCAGCCGGCTCGCGAAGATCACGCCGGGCACCCAGATCTCGTTCGCGCTCGACGGGGTGGTCCGGATGGGTGTCCCCGATCGGGTACTGAATACCGAGCTGCACGTACGTCCGAATGCGGATGCGACACCGAGTCAGCTCGTCGATCTCGTCGAGGCTGGCGCGGTTCACCCGCTGCATGTTCGCAGTCAGGCGTCGTTCAGCCGCGCGACCGGGTTCTTCCCGCGCGCCTGGCCGTTCTTCGCGATCGCCGCCGTGCTGCTTGTCGTCGTTGCGATCCTCGCGCGGCGACGCTGATTCGCTCGTATACTGGACGTAATGGGCGCAAGCCCCTCGTCCATCGCGATTAACCCCGGTCTGGTGCTGTGTCTGGCCGGAACGCTGAGCGGCCTCATGATGGCCGTGCTCGCACTCGCGATCTCGCGCGCACCCGGCTGGCGAGAGCTGCGCTCGTTCGCGCTCGTCGCGATGGCCGCGTCGGCGTACTGCTTCTTCGACATCGTTCATGTGATTCCGGTGCCGCATCGCGCGCTTCAGCTCGGCGAGGGGCTCGCGGTCAGCTCGTGCTTCATCTACGGGATGGCGTGGATCCGCCACCTCGCGATCTCGGAAGGTCGAGAGCTGCGGCGGTTCGAGCGTGGCGCGCTCGGCGTCGGTGCGGTGCTCGTGATCCTCGCGTTCATCCCGGATGTGCTGATCGTGCTTCCGATCCGCGAGGTACCCGTCGCGTGGTTCGGCGTCACGTACATGATGGGCACGGCGACACCGCTCGCCATCGGTTGTGTCGTGTTCATCCTCGCGTCGCTGCTGCTCGCCGCATTCGGCGGAGGCCGGCGCTGGCGCGACGGCTGGCACTCGCGCCTGCCGATGCTCGGCGCGATCGCGCTCGTGATGTCGGGCGTGAACGACACGCTCGCGTTCATGCAGATCATCGTGATGCCGCAGCTGACCGAAGCAACGAGCGTGGTCGTCGTCGGCGCGATCGGCGTGTCGTACGCGCACCGCTTCATCGACGACGCGCGGCGGCTCGAGGCGCTGTCGACGAAGCTCGAATACGAGATCGTGAGCCGCACGGGCCAGATGCTCGAGGCGCAGGCAACTGCAGCGGAACACGAGCGGCTCGCAGGGCTCGGCCGGATCGCGGCGGGCGTCGCGCACGAGATCAACAACCCGACGATGGTGATCCAGCAGAACCTCGATCGAATGCGCGCACTGGTCGCCGACCTCGATGCGTTCTCGCCGGAGCTCGACGATCGGTTCGAGCGCGCGCACGCGGCGACGAAGCGCATCGCCGAGATCGTGCGCCAGCTGCTCGAGACCGGCCGCCAGCCGCCCGCGGATAGCGAGAGCTTCGCGATCGCGCCGGTCGTCGAGAAGGCGATCCGCGCGGCGAGGGCGACCGCACCGGATCTGCACGTCAGCGTGTCGATCGCCGATTCGCTGTGCGCGCGCGGTACAGCTCGCTTCCTCGAGCAGGTCCTGATCAACGTGCTCGTCAATGCCGCGCATGCCGCGCGGGATGCGCTTGGCGGCGGCCGCGTTCGCATCGAGGGTACGCGCACCGGCGATTGCGCGCGGCTCTCGGTCACCGACAACGGCTCGGGAATCCCGACGACGATCCGCGATCGCCTGTTCGAGCCGTTCGCGACGACAAAGCCGGTCGGGCAGGGCACCGGCCTCGGGCTCGCGGTATCGCGCAGTCTGATGACGCGGCAGGGCGGTCAGCTGTTCGTCGGCAAGACGACGGCGGAGGGCACGGAGATGGTGCTCGAGCTCGCCGCCGCGGATGCCGAGACCGTGCCGCCGCGCCCGCCGACGCCGGTTCCCGCGCCGTCCGAGGTGAAGCGCGACCTGCGCGTGCTGGTCATCGACGACAACGAGGACCTTCGCGAGGTGCTCGTGCTGCAGCTCGATCGGTTCTTCCACGTCGACGAGGCTCCGACCGTCGATCACGCGCTCGCGATGGCAGCGGCCCGTGCGCCGTACGACGTCGTGCTGTGCGACCTGATGATGCCGGCGGGCGGCGCGGAGGAGTGGCTCGCGCGCTGCCCGTCGATCGATCCGCGGCTCGCCGATCGCACGATCCTCGTCACCGGTGGACCGACGAACGCGGCCGCGCTCGCGTTGATCCAGATGCGCCACGAGAAGGTCCTCTACAAGCCGGTCGACATGGAGGACCTGAGGCCGATGATCGAGCGCGTCTCGCGCAACTAGCCGTCGAGCGCCTTGGTGACGAGGCGGCGCAGCTGCGTCCGCTCGTCCGCGGTGAGCGCCGATAGCGCCTCGTCCTCGAGCCGGCGCAGCTCGCTCTCCGCGTGTTCGAGCGCCGCCTCGCCCTTCGGGGTCATCGCGACGTTGTGCTTGCGCCTGTCCTCGGGATCGCGGACGCGGGTGATAAAGCCCGCATCCTCGAGCTCGTTGAGCCAGGTGACGACCGTGTTCTGCGTCGTCTTCATCATGTCGCAGAGCGAGGTCTGAGGCAGCTCACCCTGATCGCGCAGCGCCGCGAGCATCGCGACCTGTTTGAGATTCACGCCGAGCAGCTCCTGCGTTGCCTTCGCATTCACGCGGCGCATGAGGCGCGTCAGGTGCGGAATTGTTCGGGAGCTCGCCACGCCCACAGTGTAGCCCAAGTGAAATGTATTGACTGGCGAGATAATACAAGCTACTTGGACGATCATGATAAACGCGACAATCACGGGGTCGAGTGATTCCCGTCGTCGGTTGCTCGGTCTGGTCGCAGTCCTCCTCGGTCAATTCATGCTGGTCCTCGATGCGACCGTCGTGAACGTCGCCTTGCCTGCCATGCAGGCGGACATGGCGCTCGACGCCACGCAGCTCGCCTGGATCACGAGCTCGTACATGATCGCGTTCGGCGGTCTCCTCCTGCTGTTCGGCCGGCTGGGCGACCAGCTGGGGCGGCGCAATATCCTGCTGCTGGGCCTCGCCGTGTTCACGGTCGCGTCGATCGCATGCGGCCTCGCGCCCGGCGCGACCTCGCTGATCGTGGTGCGGTTCGTCCAGGGCATCGGCGCGGCCGCGGCCTCGTCGGTGATCCTCGCGATCATCTCGACCGAGTTCCCCGATCCGGCGGGCCGCGCGACCGCGATGAGCGGCTACATGTTCGTCAGCGTTTCGGGCGGTTCGCTCGGCCTGTTCGTCGGCGGCCTGCTGACCGAGGCACTCGGCTGGCGCTGGATCTTCCTCATCAACGTCCCGTTCGGGATCGTCGCGTTCCAGCTCGTCCGCCGGATGATCCGACCCGACGTCCGCACGGGCCCGCGCAAGCGCATCGACGTGCTCGGTGCGGTGCTCGTCACCGGTGCGGCGATGGTCGCGATCTACGGGCTCGTCGAGGCGGCGCGCGGTTCGTGGTCCGCGCCGGCCGTGCGTATCTCGATGTCGCTCGCGCTGACGCTGCTCGTCGTGTTCTTCGTCGTCGAGGCGCTGTCGCCGAGCCCGCTGCTCCCGCTGCGCATGCTGCGGATCCGCAGCCTCGTCGTCACGAGCGTCGTGCGCGGCTTCATGGCGATGGGCCTCTACGGCGTGTTCTTCCTCGCGACACTCGACATGTCACACACGCTCGGCTTTGGCCCGCTGCACGTCGGCATCGCGTTCCTGCCACAGACGCTCACCGTCGCCGCGCTCTCGCTCGGCGGCAGCGCGCGCCTCGTCAAGCGATTCGGTCCGACGCGCGTGCTCGTCGCCGGTCTGTCGCTCGCTGCGGTCGGCATCGGGATCATGGCGAGCCTCGCGATCCACGAGCCGTACTTCCCGCTCCGCGCGCTCGCGCACGTCTTGCTCGGCCTCGGGTTCGGCATGTCGTTCCTGCCGCTCCTGACGCTCGCGATGGCGGAAGTCCCGGCGGCGGATGCGGGGATCGGATCGGCGATCGTCAACCTGTCGCTACAGCTCGCGGCGGCCGTCGACATCGCCGTGCTCGTGACGGCGTCGTCGCATCGCACGCGGTCGCTGCTCGAGGCGGGGCGCTCGCTCACCGACGCGACCGTGCTCGGCTTTCGCTTCGCGTACGGCGTCGCGGTCGTCGCGCTCCTCGTCGGCGTGACGCTCGCGGCGACGCTGCTGCGCCAGAAGCAGGCGACGCTGCGGGACTGAGCTCACACGCGGGTCATGCCGCCGTCGACGACGAGCTCCTCGCCCGTCATGAACGAGGCGTCGGTGCTCGCGAGGAACAGCGCCGCGCGTGCGACCTCGTCGACCTCGCCGGTGCGGCCGAGCGGGATCTGCGTCGCGAGGTGCGCGAGCGTTGCCGCCTCGTCGAGTCCGACCTTCGCGGTGATGCCGGTCGCCGTCGGCCCGGGGCTCAGCACGTTGACGCGAATGCCGCGCGGCGCGAGCTCTGCGGCGGCGACACGGCCGATCGAGACGAGCGCGGCCTTCGACGAGGCATAGAGCGAGGTGCCCGGCATGCCGAGCTGCGCGTTGATCGAGCTCGTCAGCACGATCGAGCCGCCGCGCGACATCACCGGGGCGAGCGCACGGATCGCGAACAGGGGGCCCTTCACGTTCGTCGCGAACACCTGGTCGAACGAACGCTCGTCGAGATCGGAGAGCGTGCCCTTGTGGAGGATCGCGGCGTTGAGGAACGCGATGTCGATCGTGCCGTGCTTCGCGACCTCGGTGACGAGGCGCTCGATCGCCGGGACGTCGCCGGCGTCGGACTCGATGACCTCGGCGACGCCACGCAGCTCGTCGCGGGCCTGGGCGAGCGTGGCGGCGGATCGGCCGGTGACGAAGACGCGTGCGCCTTCGGCGTGAAACAGCTTGGCGGCGGCGAGGCCGATGCCGGTCGTACCGCCGGTGATGAGAGCGAGCTTGCCTTGGAGTCTCATGGGGATTCTGCTTTCTTGACTGTATGGTCCAAAATAGGACGTGCGAGATGCCGCGATCGCGGCCTGGAGTGCTAGTCGAGCGCCTGAAGCGTGATGCGAACCATGTCGCGCACGATCGCGCCGTGCGGCTCTGCCGTCGCGGCGACACGAAGGCCGACGAGTGCGCCGGTCAGGAAGCGGGCGAGGGCGCGCGTGTCCTTGCTGCGTGGGATCTCGCCGAGCTCCTTCGCGCGTTCGAGCGCCGCGTGGAACGCCTGCTCGACCTTCTTTTGCCCGGCGGCGATCGTCTTGGCGATCGTCGGATCGGTCGGCGCGAGCTCGAGCGTCGTGTGAATGCCGAGGCAGCCGCGCCGCTGGAGTGCCTCGGGCTCGCGGACGACCTGCTCGAACACCTCGCGGATCGCCTGCTTCGGCGTCGGGCTCGTCGCGAGGCAGTCGCGCGCCTCGTGCGACTGCGCCATGTAGCGGTCGAGCGCCGCCACGAACAGCTGGCGCTTGTCGCCGAACGTGTCGTAGAGGCTCTGCCGCCCGATGCCCATTGCCTTCAGCAGGTCGTCGAGCGACGTCGCGGCATAGCCCTTGCCCCAGAACACCTGCATCGCGCGCTCGAGTGCGGCGTCGCGATCGAACTCCTTCGTCCGGGGCATGACCGCACCATAGCAATCTGGACCGAATGGTCAAGTACCGATCAGCGCAACGTCGCCAGGTACCGCTCGCGCTCCTCGCCGAACGCACGCTGGACCGCCGGCCGATCGAGCATGCGTGCCATGAACGCCGTGAGCGATGGCCACTGGGCGAGCGCGATCGGCGTCACCTGCGTCCAGTTGAGGATCGCGAACAGGTAGGCGTCGGCGATCGAGACCTCGTCGAGGAGGAACGGCTGTTTCGCCAGGTGGGCTGCGACCTGCGCGAGCCGAGGCTCGAGCTTCTTCTGTGCGTACGTCTTCGCATCGGCCGGCGCGGCCTTGTCGAGCAGCGGCACGTAGTTCTGGTGCAACTCGCTGCCGATGAACGACAGCCATTCGCGCAGGCGCATGCGGCCGACCTCGTCGGTCGGCGCGAGCTTCTTGTCGGGGGCGAGGCCGGCGAGGTGCTCCAGGATCGCCGGGTTCTCGGTGAGCACCGCACCACCGTCGAGGACGAGCACCGGGACCATGCCGAGCGGATTGAGCGAGAGCAGATCGACGCCGTCGGTGCCGCGGCGCGACGCCTTGTCGACCTCGACGATCTCGGCGGCGAGGCCGGCCTCGTACAGCGTGATGCGGGAGGACATCGAACATGCGAACGGACGGAAGTAGAGCTTCATGCCGGCAGGGTGGCTCCGCCACGCCTACGAATCCAACGCATTGTTGTTGTATGCTCTATGCATGAAACGCATAGCCGACGCGGCACGACCCTCGCTCGAGGTTCGCGATCTCGAGCTCGTGCTCGCGCTCGCCGACGCGAAGTCGACCGTGCGCGCGGCGTCGCGCCTGCACCTCACGCAATCCGCGGTCAGCCGCGGCCTCCTCAATGCCGAAGACAAGCTCGGCGTGTCGCTGTTCGAGCGGACCGCGAAGGGCCTGACGCCGACCGCCGCCGGGGCCGAGCTGATCGCGGGTGCGTCGGCCGTGCTCGCGCAGCTCGTCGAGCTCGAGGAACGCGCGCGCACGCCGGACGATCCGGTCGTCCGCGTTCGCATGGTGTGCGAGTGCTACACGGCCTATCGCTGGCTGCCGTCGGCGCTCGTGAACCTGCGCCGGGGCAGCTCGCGGCTCGAGGTCGAGCTGTCGGTCGAGCACACCTCGGCACCGGTGCCCGCGCTCGAGGCGGGCAAGCTCGACGTCGCGCTCCTCACGACGAGCCGTGTGCGCGCGCCGATGCGCGAGCTGCCGCTGTTCGCCGACGAGATCGTGTTCATCGTCGCCGCCGATCACCCGCTCGCCCGCCGCGCGTCGATCACCGCCGACGATCTGCGCGACTACCCGCTCATCTCGTCGACGGCGACGCCCGAGCCTGAGCTGCGCTGGTTCGGTGCCGCCGTGTTCGGCTCGCGGCCGCCGACGAGCCGCCTGCGGTTCCCGCTCACCGAGGCGATCGTCGATGCCGCACGCGCCGGCATGGGCGTCGCGGTCCTGTCCGAGTGGATCGCCGCGCCGTACCTCGACAGCTCGCTCGTCGCGAAGCGCCTCCGTAAGCCGCTCCTTCGCCCGTGGCGGATCGCGTTCCGCCCCGAGGCGGCCGATCGCGCGCGCCAGCTCGCGGCCGCGCTCGGCGGGCTCGCGCCGCGGATCTACCCGCAACGCGCGTGACGTGTTGACGTACGATAGCGGCCGGTGTTGAAGACGCTGCTCCTGTTCGGCGTACTCGTCGCGGTCGCGTACGTCGTGTTCGTGCGCCATCGCGGCTGGCACGTCGAGCACTACGCGCCGCACGCGCGCCGTGCCCACTTCACGGTCTGCCTCGTCCTCGCCGTGCTCGTTGCATCGATCGTCTCGTACCTCGTGCGCGACGAGGTCCTGTGCCCCGCCGGCAGCACGTACCACGACGTCGTATCCACCAAGACGCAGACCGGCAAGGGTGGCATCGGCATCGAGTGTGTCGGCGAGGCCGGCGCGCCGGTCAGCGGCTCGGTGTTCGCCGGCCTGTGTGCGTGGCTCGCGATGTCGATCGGCGTGTTCGCGACCGTGTCGGCGATCTGGCGACGGCTCGGTCCACCCGCACCGCCCGAGCCACCGGCCGAGCCAGCGGCCCAGCTCGAGGTGCCGCGCGACAAGCGCGAGCGTCGCCGCGAACGGAACCGCGCCCGCCGCGATCGCGGACGCTAGCGGAGCTCGAGCTGGTACACCGCGCGGCGATAGCGCTCGCGCAGCCCTGCCGCCTCGTGCAGTGCGAGCGACGCGGTGTTCGTCGACGCGATCAGCGCACGGACCTCGCCGATCCGGGCGGTGGCGGCGATGTCGATCACCCGGTCGACGAGTGCGCGCGCGAGGCCCCGACGCCGCCACGAGCTCCGCACGCCGATCTCGTCGATCTCGACGCAGTCTCCGTCGCGCATCGCGACCACGAACGCCGCCGGCTCTTCTCCATCGAGCCACACGCCAGATGCTTCCGGCCACGCACGGTGCTGGACGTGGCGCGCCTGTTCGAGCGAGATCGGCGGCGCGTTGTCGACGCCGGCGAACGTCTCGTCGTGGAGCTTCCGCACGACATCCGGATCGACCGAGTCGATCGCCACACGCGCGAGCTCGATCCGCGGATTCCTCGGCTCCGCCGCGATCGCGAGCGTGATGAAGTCGAGGACGACGCGAAAGCCGGCGCTCTCGAGCGACTCGCGCTTCGCCTGCTCGGGCGTCGTGCAGCTGATGCGAATCCTCGCCGCTCCTCGCTCGCGAGCGTGCGCGACGAGCGTTGTGACGAGCGCATCCGCCGCCTCGCGATCGCCCGCGAACACCGGTGCGCCGAACTGCTCGCCCTCGGCGTCGACCCATCCTGCGACGCCGACGATCTCGCCATCGCGTGTCGCGACGACGACGTTCTTCCCGTGCTCGCGCGCGGGATCGAGCAGCTGACCTTCGAGCGTCGCCGCGCTCCACGGCGGCGTGCTGGTCGCATGCTGCAGCGCGAGCAGTGCCGGGAGGTCGGCGGTCGACAGTGCGCGGAGCTCGATCACGCGGCGAGATTAGCCCGTTGACCCACGCGCGTGGGTGCACGCAGCCAAACGCGACGAGCGTGATGCACGTAGTCGCGACGCCGCCGGATTGAGCGCTGGTGCCGTGCCGGCGAACCCGCAAGCGTCAACGGGGCGCGTCGATCGCCACCATTCGCCAATCAAGCTCGATCGGCCGTGGCACGTCGCGTGGAACGAGAGCCGGCATGCGTCGAACGCGAGCGGGCTGGGTCGCCAAGGTCGTACTGGGAGCCACGCTCGCGTCGGGCTGCGCAAACGTGCCGGTGGCGATGACGTCGTCGGCGCTGCAGGCGCCGTCGGCGATCAACGACGATTCGCCATCGACGTCGGTAGTCGACCAGTGCCACGAGGACAACCGCTGCCCCGGAGGCACGGGCACGATCGATGCCCCGGTGGCCTACGCCGTCGCCGGTACGATCGTCGCGATCATCAGCGTCGCGTTGATCAAGCGCATGCTGGAGGATTGACGCAACCGCGGTCGCTCGGCCGCGTCTCCTTGTCGTGCGCTCGTGGTTTCTCCTCGCGTTGCTATTCGCCTGCGGGCCGACGGGGAGGGTGACAGTCAGCGCCGGCTTGGATCGCCATGCGGCCGAGCCCGTCACCGCAACCGCCCCGGACGCGTATCGGGGCTGCACCCTCGATCTCGACGGGGCCGCACCGACCTCGGCAGACCTCGATGCATTGATCGCGACCGTGCTCGCGCGCTTTGTCGAGAGCCCGTCATCGCTGCGCGGCTACAACGGGCTGCCGGGGCGAGGTCCGGTCTACGTCGCCGCCGAGATCGACGCGCACACACGCGTGACGGGCAGCGCGTTGCCGCGGGTGGCGGCGCGACCGCTCGTGCCGGTGTCCACGGCACAGTTGCAGAAGCTCGCCGATCTTCGCCGTATGCCCTTCGCCTACGTTCGCATCCACGAGGCCGAGATCCTCGGCAACTGCGCCCTCGTCCAGGTCGAGGCAACGATCATGTCGCCGACCAGTCTCGAAGAGCACTACTGCGCCTGCCACCCCGTCGATGTCTACGAGCGCCGCGAGGGCGCATGGCACTTCAGCGGCTCGCGCGACAAGATGTGCGTCGTGCGGTAGCCCGCGGTCTCACCGAGACTCACGCGCCGCAGCGGCGTCGGGCTGTCAGCGATCGTGGCTTGTTCGGGGCGCACATGCGAGCGACAACCGGTGCGTGCGGTTTGTTCTCGCGGTCCTGTCGTGCCTTGTCGCATGCAAGTCGGCAGCGGCACCGGAGCCGGTGGAGCCAAACTGGCGCGACGCCGCAGCTCGCTCGCGGCGTCAGGTGCGGCCACCCGAGCCCGAGCCGATTCGCGACGCGGTCATCGAGGGTGAGATCGTCGACATCGTCACCGGCGAGGGAGTCGGCGGTGCGACGATCCTCGCAGACCGCGTCTCGGGGCCGACCGAGGCCGCAATCTCCGACGAGCAGGGCGCGTTTCGAATCGAGGTGTCCGCGGGCCGATACCACACGCTCGTCTACTACGCGGACTACCAGATCGAGCTCGATGGATTCGAGGTCGGCCCGCAAGAGACGGTTCGGCGCGAGATCGGACTCGATCCCGCGGCGCTTCCGAATGTCGAACCGCTGTTTCCGGAGTGCCCGAAGGTCGCGAACGACTACGTCGCCTCACCGGCGGACACCGAGGCGCTGACCGCTGCGGTTCTCGAGCGATTCGTTCGCGACCCATCGACGATCGGTTCGGGGCGCGAGTTCCAGGCAGGCGAAACCATCTACGTCGACTCCGAGATCCGCGGTCGCTCGCAGGTAACCGCCGGTGCGCTGCCCACAGGGGGTCTCTATACGTTCGTGCTGAAGCCGCGGCAGGAGTTGCAATCACTCGCCGACCTGAGAGGCATCCCGTTCCTCTACGTCGGCTTCGTCACGGCGGATGTCGCGGGTGACTGCGCTACCGTCGACGTCGAGGTGTTCGTCGCATCACCCACGCGCTCGGAGAGCGGGGTTCTCTACGATTGCTCGCAGTCGGTTCTCTACGAGAAGCGCGACGGCAAATGGCAGTTCAAGATCGACTCGATGGCGAGCTGCAGCTGAACCCGCGCCCTGCGCTTGTGGGCGGTAGAAGGTCGCAGTCGGTCGGCGCTGCCCGTAGTTAGCCGAACTGCCGCCGCATTGTTCCGAAACCTCGGTTGTCCGGCGGTGTCCCACGCCCGTGCGTGTATCACGCGTCCACAAGCAGGCGATCCTCTTGTTCCTCGTCGCCTGTCGTTCGGCTCCGGCGCACGACGCGGCGCCGCTCTCGCACCGGCAGGTTGCCGCATCCGAGGCTGAACGGGAGGTCGAGACGGCCATCGAGGGGATCGTGATCGATGCGAAGACCCGCGAGGCCGTCGAGGGCGCGACGATCGTCGCGACGCCGGTCGGGCGCACCACCGGGTACACAGACACGAGCTACGACGATGGGAAGTATCGCATCGACGTGCCTGCCGGTGCGTATCACGGCCGCGTGTACCTTGGCGATGCCGAGGTTCCGCTCGCCGACGTCGACGTGAAGGCAGGGGAAGTCGCGCGATGGGACGTGGAGCTCGATCACGCTCTCGTCGAGCGCGTGGGAGAGGAGACCGCGCCGAGCTGCCCTGCTGGCGCCGGTCAGGCGGTAGCGTCCGCGCGCCAGGTCGAGGAGCTCGTCCACGACATCCTCGAGCGCTTCGTGCAGGAGCCCGCGTCGATCGCGGACGGCGAGATGCTGATGGGCCGAGATGTCATCTACGTCGACGCCGACGTCGGCGACCAGACACGCCTGACCCCGGCTGCGTTGCCGCGCGGGCGCTCGATGGCGTTCGTCGTGAAGACGCGTGCCGAGCTGCAGCAGATCGCGGACCTGACCGGGACGCAGGTCCGGTACATCTCCATCAGCAGCGCCGAGATCATCGGCGACTGCGCAACCGTCGGCGTCGGCGTCGACATCCTGCAGCCGGCGAGTAAGCGCGCGATCTCGGTTTGCTCCTGCAGCTCGATCGATCTCTACGGGAAGCGCGACGGCAAGTGGCAGTTCAAGGTCTCCGCGTTCCAGATGTGCGGCTAACCGAATAGCTTCAGCTTGAGCCACCAGAACAGCTGCTTGCGGCGCTGAAACCGCGGCAGCACGCGCCAGGTATCCATCGCCTGTGCGCGGGCCATGCGCGCGCCGGCCTGGTCGCCCTTGCGCTCGCGCGCGGTCGCGAGCTTCGCGTAGGCCTCGAGGCTCGACGTGTTGATCTTGAGATAGCGCTCGTACGCCTCGATCGCGTCCTCGAGCTTGCTCGTGGCGACGAGCGCGTCGCCGATCGCGAGGTACGCGCTGCCGTAGCGGACGCGCTGATCTTTCGCGAGCGCCTCCGATAGCGGTTCGAGCGAGCCCTCCGCGTCGCCGGCGCGCAGGCGCGCGAGACCGAGCAGGTACTTGAGCTCGGCGGAGTCGCGATCGCGCTCGAGTGCTTGCTCGAGCAGCGGAATCGCGCGACGGGGCCGGCGCCTGTCGAGCCAGATCTCGGCGAGCTGCGTGCGCGCCACCGCGTTGGCCGCGTTGAGCTCGATCTGCGACTGCAGGCTGCGTACGCGGCCGGCATGGCGCAGGTACTGGATCGGGTCGGGCAGCCAGCGCCGCGCGACGACCGCGACCACGACGACGACGAGCACGGCCGGATGTGCCGACACGATCGCCAGCACCGTCGGCACGAGCAGCCAGAACAGGTAGTAGGTGCCGGACATCGGTAGACGGAGCCCCAAGCTCGCGCCGAGTCGCACGAAAATCAACGGTCGAGTGCCATGTGCAGCAATCTGCTGCGTCAGGCACCTGCATGTCGCACGAGGGCTTGCACGCACTTCGCGACGTCGGCGCGTGGCCGCGGCCTCGTGAACGCGAAGTACCTGACCTCTGGCAGGCCGTCGAGCGGCCGGGTCACGAGCCCGCGCGGGACCGGCACGTTCGCGTTCGTCACCGCGAGGCCGACGCCGAGCTCGACGAGACGCATGACCACGTCCCAGCCGGTCGCCGTGGCGCCGATCTGGACGCCGACGCCCGCGAACGCAGCATCGAGCGCCGCGCGCTGTGGTCGCCCGGCCGGCGGGACGACGAGCCGCTCGCCGTCGAGGTCGCCGACGTCGAGTCGTCGCCGACGCGCGAGACGATGAGCCGCGGGCATCGCGAGGACCTGGCGAACGACGGCGAGCTGGTGACCCTCGAGCGAGCCGGGCACCGTCGCGAGTGCCGCGACGCCGACGTGCGCGGTTCCGTTCTCGGTTGCCTGCACGGCAGCGGCCGCGTCGGCGGTCACGAACTCGAGGCGGCCGTCGTAGCTCTTCGCGAACGCGCGCAGTCCCGGCGCGAGGA
Source organism: Kofleriaceae bacterium (assembly GCA_013368795.1). Lineage (GTDB taxonomy): Bacteria > Myxococcota_A > Polyangia > Haliangiales > Haliangiaceae > JABFXX01. The sequence continues at coordinate 19,571 of JABFXX010000269.1, read as the reverse complement.
TGTGCAGGAGCGCGCCGGCGCCGGCGGCGAGCACGATCCGGCGATCGACATCCTCGCCGCGCATGCGTGCGACCAGCTCGCGTGATCGCTCCTCGGCATCGCGTGCGAATGCGGCGACCTCGATGCCCTCTCGCGTCAGCGCGAGCCCGCGGCCGACGCGGTGATAGAGCGGCACGCCGAGCAGCTCCGAGAGGCGGCGCAGCTGTGCGTGGACCGCCGGCTGCGAGAGCGCGAGGCGCTTGGCCGCGGCAGAGAGGTTCGCGTCCTCGGCAAACACCGAGAACGTGCGCAGCCAGTCCGAGGGAATCATCACCACGAATGATAGGTCATCCAAACATACGAATTGTTGGAGAAGTGTCCGGCACCTAGGTTGTCGCCATGACCACTCAGGCAACACACTCTCGGCTCGGCGTAGACATCGGCCGGGTCATCATCCACGGCGACGGTCCCGACACGTCCTTCATCGGCGGCACGGAGGAACAAGCCATGCGCGCGCCCGCGCTGGACGGCGCATTCGGCGCACTCGCGCGCCTGTGTGCGCGGTTCGATCGGCGCGTCTGGCTCGTCTCGAAGTGCGGTAAGCGCATCGAGGAACGGAGCCGCCGCTGGCTCGCGCACCATCGCTTCTTCGAGGAGACCGGCATCCCCGAGGAGAACCTCGTGTTCTGCCGCGAGCGCAAGCTGAAGGCGCCGATCTGCCGCGACCTCGGCATCGAGACGTTCGTCGACGATCGCGTCGACGTGCTCGTCCCGATGGCGGGCATCGTGCGCAACCGGCTGCTGTTCGGCGCGGCCGCATCGGACGTCGCGGGCATTGTCCCGGTGCCGACCTGGGCGGATGCCGAAGCGGCAATCGTCGCGACGCTGTGACGCGACCGAGCGTGCCAGCGTGGCGCGAGCCGTGCCGCGAAGTCACGCGTCACGCGAACGCGCCCGCGCTAGGCTCGCGATCGTGAAGCTCGTCGAAGGCGATCTGCTCGACCAACCCGTGGAGGCAATCGTCAACGCGTGGAACCGCAACATCATCCCGTGGTGGCTGCTGATCCCGCAGGGCGTATCCGGCGCGATCAAGAGGCGCGGCGGCCGCGCGCCGTTTCGCGAGGTGGCGCGTCATGGCGCGATTCCACTCGGCGGTGCCGTCGCAACCGGCGCGGGTGCGCTGCCGTTCAAGTGCATCATCCACGTCGCCGGCATCGACATGCTGTGGCGCGCGTCGGAGCGGTCGATCCGCGACTCCGTCACCAGCGCGCTTCGCGTCGCCCGCGAGCGCGGTATCCGATCGCTCGCGATGCCGCTGATCGGAGCCGGCTCCGGCGGCTTCGACGAGGACAAGGTACTCGCGATCATCGAGGACGCGCTGCGCGGCGAACCCGACGACATCGATGTGACCGTCGTGCGCTTCCGTCGGGCGCGAGCGTGAGCGTCTCGTCGCCGCCGCCGCTAGTGCGAGGCCATTCGGCGGATCGCCGCGGCCGCTCGGTTGCGGATCGTCCGGCTCGGGTGCGTCTTCGCGATCTCGTCGAGCGCCGGCAGCGCCGCCGCACCGATGTCTTCGCGCACGAACGTGCCGAGGAGCGCGTTGTGGCGCGGCGTCGTGACGAAGCCGTTCACCGCGAGCGCGACGAGCTCGGGATCACCGCGCAGCGACGGCTCGAGCTCGAACGCAACGCGCAGCTGCTTGACGCCATCGGCCCACCACAGCTTCTCGAAATAGAGCCGTCCCGCGAGAGCTGCGAGTCGGGCGTCCTTCGCATAGGTGGCCTCCGAGCGGAGGACCAGGTCGAGTGCGGCCTCGCGGTCACCGCTCGCGATCAACGCACGCGCACGCGCGACGAGGTCGGCGACCGGATCGGGTGCGACGAGCTGTGGCTGCGCGGGCGGTCGCGGCTCGGCGGCGACCGGCGCGGGCGCAGGGTCTGGCTGGCCGGCGAGCACAACGCTTGCGAGGGCGACGACTGCGAAACCACCGAGGAACAGCGTCACCAGGAGCTTGCGAGACCGCGACCGCAACTTCGCCGCCGCGGGAATCGGAGGCGGCGTCGCTGCGGGGCGCGCGGGCGGCAGTTGCGAGGGCGCGCGTGGCAGGTCGGCCGGCGAGCCGAGCCGGCGCGCGAGCTCCTCGCGATCGACCTGGCGCGTCGCGATGTCGTCCTCGCGGACTACCTCGATCTCCTCGGGGCGCAGCGGGATGGTCTGGATGCAGGGATCGGGGCGCACGACGGGGAGAGGCAGCGTCGGTGTGTTCCGAGGTCGGAGCGGCGCGGTCATGCCGTGCGCTATCGCAACATCCGAGCCGATCGGCGCCCCGCTCATTCCGCGTCGGGACGCGCCGCTCGAGGTCGGGCAGGACACGAGTGCTCCACGCGGAGCCGATCTGTCCGATCAATATCGGCGCAGCTCGGCGGCGGCACGCTTGCGCACGAGCTGATTGGGATGCGCGTTCGCGGTGTCCTCGAGGTACGGCTTCGCCGCCTTACCGATGTCCTTGCGCAGGAAGCTCGCGAGTGTCCAGTCGTACTTCGCGGTCGTGTTGAAGCCGCGAATCACGGCCTTGATCAGCTCGGGATCCGACTTGTACTTCGGATCGATCGCGATCGCGGCGCGCAGCTGCTTGAGGCCATCGGCCCACCACATCCGATCGAGATAGATGAGGCCGGCGTGATAGGGCAGGCGCGCGTCGTCGGGGTACGTCTTGCGCGCCTTGACGAGCAGGTCGATCGCGGCTTCGCGCGAGAGCGTCTCGGCCTGCGCGAGGAGCTCGTCGACGGGATCCGCGGCCGGCGGCGGTTCGGCGATCGCGGCGTCGATCGGTGCGGCCGCCACCGGCGCAGCCGGCATGGGCTCGCTCGCCTCGCCGCGCATCTGAACGATCGCGATGGCTGCGACCGCGAGAGCCGCGAGCGCTGCGCCGCCGACGAGCCACGCCATGTGCGAGCGCTTCGACGGCGGAGTCGCGGTCACTTCGGTGGCTGCGAGCTGGACGGTCGCGGCGCTCGTGCCCTCGGGCGGAGTCGCTGAACGCCGTGCAGGCGAGAAAGGCCGCGGCGGCGGTGCCGACGGGGCGCCCCTCGCTGCATCGACGAGCGCGACGGCGAAATCTCCGGCGGTCTGGTAGCGCTGCTCGCGGTCCTTCGCGAGCGCCTTGGCGACGACGCCTTCGATGCCGCCGAAGTCGCGCGCGACGACATCGCCCAGGCGAGGCGGGACCTGGTGGAGGTGCTGCATGCAGACCTCGACCGGCTCGTTGTTCGCCGATCGAAACGGCTTCGTCCCGGTGAGCAGCTCGAACAGCAGGACGCCACACGCGTAGAGGTCGACGCGCGTGTCGAGCAACTGGCCGAGGACCTGCTCCGGCGCCATGTACGACGGCGTGCCGACGACGACACCGGAGGTCAGGTTCGAGGTCTCGCGGTTCATCTTCGCGAGCCCGAAGTCGAGGATCTTCACGTGATCGCCGAGCCCGGCCTTCTGCGAGAGCACGACGTTCGCCGGCTTGATGTCGCGGTGGATGATGCCGTGGTCGTGCGCGTGAGCGAGGCCCGACAGGATCTGCCGCGTGATGTCGATCGCTCGCTCGGTCGGAAGAGGTCCGTTGGCGACGACCTCCTTCAGGTTCTGGCCGTCGACGAACTCCATCACGACGTACGGCTGATCGCCGTGCAGGCCGACATCGAGCACGGATGCACAGTGAGGGTGCGCGAGCTTCGCCATCGCCTTGGCCTCGCGCTCGAAGCGCTGGCGCGCGATCATCTCGCCGGGCACCTCTTCGCCGATGACCTTGATCGCGACGGAGCGGCCGAGGCCGACGTGCTCGCCGCGATAGACGCTGCCCATCGCACCCTTGCCGACGGGCGCGATCACGCGATAGCGGCCGCTGAGGACCTGTCCGATGAGGTCGCGCTGGGACATCCATGTGTGTCATCGCAACACGTGGGCCAGAGGTTCTCCGACGGTGTTCGAGGGGTTAGAGCCCGATTCGGCGCAGATTCGCTCCGCACCGGAGCAGCGCTGTCCTTGCGCGCGCTTACAATGGCGCACGATGACGGCGGCACCCCCACGCGGGCTCGCGACACTGCTACACGGCGGCACGCTCGCCGTCGCGGTCCAGATCCGCGGCTTTGCGATCGAGGTCGTCGAGGGGCCGGATGCGGGCAAGCGGTTCGAGCCGCGGAGCCGGAGTGTCGTCATCGGAACGGATCCGTCCGCCGACGTCGTGCTGAACGATCCATACGTGTCGCGCGTGCACGCGAGGATCGACGTGCAGCAGACCGGCTACGTCCTGCGCGATCTCGGGTCGCGCAACGGGACGCGCGTCGCGAGCGTGTGGGCGCGCGAGGTGTGGCTCGGTGATGACGTCGCGTTCACGCTCGGAACGACGACGCTCCGCTTCCGACTGCTCGACGCGCCGTTCGAGCTCGCGCTGCCTCGCGAGGAGTCGTTCGAGGGGCTGCTCGGGCGCTCGGCGGCGATGCGCGAGGTGTTCGCGATCTGCGAGCGGGTCGCGCCGTCCGACGTACCTGCATTGCTCGTCGGTGAGACCGGTACGGGCAAGGAGCTCGTCGCGCGTGCGATTCACGCGAGGTCGCGGCGCAAGGAGCGGGCGTTCGTCGTGCTCGATTGCGCGGCGCTGTCGCCGACGCTCGTCGAGAGCGAGCTGTTCGGGCACGAGAAGGGCGCGTTCACGAGTGCGGTCAGCGCGCATGAAGGCGTGTTCGAGCGCGCCGACGGCGGCACGGTTTTCCTCGACGAGCTCGGCGAGCTGCCGCCGGACCTCCAGCCAAAGCTACTGCGCGCGCTCGAGACCGGCGAGGTCCGCCGCCTCGGCGGGACGAAGACGATCAAGGTCGACGTGCGCGTCATCGCGGCGACCAACCGCGACCTCGTCGGGATGATCGCGGAGAACCGGTTTCGCGCCGATCTCTACTATCGGCTCGCGGTCGTGCAGGTCACGGTGCCGCCACTGCGCGCGCGACGCGACGATGTCCCGCTGCTCGCGCGTCACTTCGCCGAGCGTGCGCGCCAGGCGCGGCCGGAGAACATGGCCGACGACCTCGATCTCGATCGCGTACTCGGCGAGCTGCGCGACTACGGCTGGCCGGGCAACGTGCGCGAGCTGCGCAACCTCGTCGAGCGCGCGTCGATCCTCTCGGACCTCGCCGGCACCGGCGCGCCGAAGCCGCTCGGTCAGGCCATGGCCGAGGTTGCAGGACGCCCGCCGACGCTTCGCGAGGCGCGCGCCGCCGCCGATCGCGCATATGTCGAGGACGTGCTCAAGCGTGCCGACGGCGATCTCGATCGCGCCGCCGAGATCGCAGACGTTCATCGCAAGACGCTCGAGCGCATGCTTCGCGAGCAGCGGCGAGCGGACACGAGCGACGACGACGCGGAGTGACGATCACGCGGCGAGCGAGCGCTCGATGACGTGGAGCGCCGCGGCCATTCGCGACGCGGACGCGAACCGCGCCGCCGGCTCCTTCTGGAGCGCCTGCGTGATGATCTGATCGAGGGCAGGCGGGCACCACGGCGCGACGTCGACGAGGCGCGGGATCGTGCCCTTCACGTGCAGGCGCAGCGTGCCCTGCACGTCGGCGCCGATGAACGGCACCTTGCCGGTCAGCATCTCGAACACGATCACGCCGACCGCGTAGATATCGGTCGCGAATGTCACGGGACGACCGAGCGCCTGCTCGGGGGCCATGTATGCGGGCGTGCCGAAGATCGCGCCGGTCTCCGTCAGCTTGGCGCTGCCCTCGGCCGCGAACCCGACGAGCTTCGCGAGGCCGAGGTCGAGGATCTTGACGCGTTCGCCGTCGGCTGTCGCCGCGAGCATCAGGTTCTCGGGCTTGAGATCGCGGTGCAAGACGCCGTGGGTGTGCGCGTGCGCGAGGCCCTCGAGCGTCTGCCGGCCGATCGCGAGCGCGCGGCGAGGCTCGAGCGCGCCGTGTTCGAGCGCCGCGCCGAGGTCGATGCCATCGACGAGCTCCATGACGAGGTACGGCATGCCGTCGGCGAGGACGCCGTACGCCTGGATGTCGACGATGTTCGGATGATCGAGCAGACCGCCGGCGCGTGCCTCGCGCTCGAGACGGCGCACCGCCTCGCGCACATCGCGAAATGTCGGCAGGAGCGTCTTGATCGCGACGCGTGCGTTATCGCTGACGCGCACGGCCTCGTAGACCTCGCCGATGCCGCCCGTGCCGACCAGCCGCTCGAAGCGGAAGCCATCCTCGACGCGTCCGACGAGGTGACCCGGATCCACGGACGACTGCGTCCACAGCTCCAGTGTCTGTCGTGACGGACGAGGCACGTGTCCACTGTACCGCGCGCGCCCCTAGTCGTCGTCGCCGTCGTGCCAATGTCGGAACTTCTTGTGCTTGTGGTGGCGGTGACGATGGCGATGATCGTGAACGATCACGGCAGGCGCGACGACGCCGAGGTCGACCCAGATCGTCGGCCCGATCGCTCGGACCGGCGTCACGACCTTCGGCCGAACCGTCACGACCTCGACGTTCGCGCCGATCCAGCCGGTAGGCGCCGCGACGGTCACGGTGGGCCGCGCGTACACGATCGGCCGGTAGACCGCGTTGATCTTCACCATCGCCGGTCGCGCGTCGAGATATGCCTTCGGTGGCTTGCCGACGTAGAAGTACGCGCCACCGGCGAACTGGAAGTCCGGTCCCTCGGCGGGGGCGAACGCGTGATAGTGCGGCCCGTCGAGATAGCACCACTCGACATCCGGCTCGTCGTCGCCAACGATGACCTCCACGTCGATCGGGTGATGGCCCTTGTACGCGTAGTGCGGCCCATCCCAGCCGTACGCGACCGGGTCGCCGACGAACACGTACTCGCCGTCGTGCTCGCGATACTGGAGCTTGTCGGCCGGGTACACGTGAACGTGCGGGCCCAGGATGTGGCAGATGCCGCCGCCCTCCAGGGCAGGCACCGGGTGGATGCCGGCGTAGTGAACCTGCCGTGCCGGTGCCGCGCGCACACCGCCCGCGGCGATCATCAGCAAGGCGGCGATCAGGATCGTGGTCCGCATCATCCCGTCCCCAACAGCAAGACGGAGGCCCAGCCGCGTCCTCGTCGAGTCGCATACTTGCGCGCGATCCGGCGCGAGTTTGCTCCGCGCTGGAGCGCGCGTGTTCCTGGTCAGGCCGCCTCGAGACGCTCTGTCGCGGACTTGGCCGGAGCGAGCCGCGGCATCGCAGTCGCATAGGTGCCGGTCGTGGACACGACATGCGCACCAAGCCTCTTCGGTGATCGATTGCGGCGGCTGATGGTCGAGCGCGGCTTCAGCCAGAGCACGCTGTCGCGCAAGAGCGGCGTCGAGCGAACCTCGATCTGCCGCATCATCAGCGGCAAGGCGCGGCCACGGCACGAACAGATCGGCTGGATCGCGAAGGCGCTCGGAGTCGACACGTTCGAGCTGTGGACCGCCGCCGATCAGCCCGACGAGGTGCGCAAGCTTCTCGAGCAGCTACGCGAGGCGACCGATCGCATCGCATCTCTCGAGCGAGACCTCGAGGTCACGCGCGCGAACGCGGATCGCCTGGCGACCGAGTTGCGCGCTGCTCGCGGTCGCCGCGCGACGTGACGTCTTCATTCGGCGACGAGCTCGCGCGGAAACGGTCGATCGCGTGCAGGAGCTCCGGCAGGCGTTCGAGCCAGCCGCGGCCGACCGACAGAACTGGCCCGGTTTTGTCTCGGCGATCGAGCGGCTGCGTCGTCGAGGCCTGCACCGCCCAGACGTGCTCGCCCTTCGCGCGCGGGCCGTCGTGCTGCGGATCGACGAGGAACGTCACGAACAGCTTCTGTCCCACCGGCGACCAGGTCGACGTGAGGACAAGCATCTCGTCGGCCCACCACTGGGTGTCGAGTGGCTGCGGTTCCGTCCAGCCTCGCTCGGCCAGCGCGGCCAGGAGCTGCCGGCGTTGCTCGTTCATTGGGACAGCTTACCAAGCTGTGCGACCGCGAAGAACTGGAGCTGATCGCCGTGACGAGCGCTGCGAGTCGGTGTTCACTCGTGCTGTATGACGGGCTCGCCGTTTCGCTCGCGCACCGTGTTGATCGTTCCGCTCGTGCTGCTGGTCGTCGCGTTGATGGAAGACATCGCGATGTACAAACTTCGCCAGCACGTGCGCGACATCTATCTGCGCACCGGCATTGTTCTCGTCCTCACCGGTGTCGGGTTCGCGCTCGCGGCAAACTACGTTGGACCGTGGCTGCAGGCGATGTTCGCGAAGGCCCGCAAGGGCAGCAAGTGGGGCGCGGGCAAGCTCGGCATCTGGGTGTTCTATGCAGCCGCGTATGGCGCGCTGTACTACGCGTATCTCGTGCTCGAGCGACGCGGAGCCGCGGCGCTGCTGCCGGCAACGCTGCGATGATCAGCTCGCCGGTTGCGCGAGGGCGCCGACGACGCGCAGCGCGGCTTCGAGCACGACCGGATCGGTGCAGACGCCCGGGATCTCGAGGTTCACGAACGCCGGGCCGGCCTGCACGTAGTCGTAGCGGTTGCCGAGCACGGCGAGCGCTTGCTCGAGGTCGGGCGTGATGCGCCACCCGATGGCCTGCGGCTGCGTCGCGAGGAGCGGCGTGATCACGTGATGCTGCTCGAGTGCCGGGCGACCGATGGCGATACCGCCTCGCGATACGCCTCGCGGCTGGATGCTGAGCGGCACGCCGCGCGCGCCGGGGACGTCGGCCTGGACGAACGTGCGCCAGCCGCCGAATTCGGCGCGCATCTGCGGTAGCGACGGATCGTGGGCTGCTCGATCGAACACGAGCGCGCGCACGCTGGTCGCACCGTAGGGAACCGTGAGCCCGTGGAACCGCGAGGTGCCCGTGCTCGCGACGAGATTCCCGCCGATGCGCTCGGCGAGCGGACGCCAGCTCTGCTCCTGCCGCGCGCGCCCGCGGGCGGGGACATGGATGGCGACGTACCAGACGTAGAGCCCGATCGGGACGGCGAAGATGAGGAAGATCAGTGCGAACGCAAAGCCCATATCAGCGGGCGATCATCAGCAACGCCCACGCCAACGCAAGCCCGCGATATCGCAGCGGCGGATCGCGCGGTGCACCAGGTGCACCCAGGTGCAGTGCAACAGCTACTCGCCGGGCCAGCGCTGGAGCGTCGTGCTCGGCGTGCCGTTGGCGATCTTCGGCCAGCCGTCGCTGCCCCACTCGATCTTGTCGACGAGCACGCGACGACCGCCGGGACCGGCTGTGCCCTGCGCGTTGGCCGCCCACGCGTGATAGACGAAATACAGCGCGTCGCCGATCGAGACGACGGAGCCGTGACCGGGGCCGACCCAGCGCGCGTTGTTCGCGAGGATCGGCATCGCGCGCTTCGTGTACGGGCCGGTGACCGACGTCGCGCGCGCGACGCCCGTGCGATAGCGATGGTCGTAGACGTTGCCGCTGTAGAACAGGTAGTAGGTGCCGTCGCGCTTCACGAGCCACGGCGCCTCGACGACACCGCCTTCCCACGTCGCCGGTGCGTTGCGGATGAGCTCGGTCTGCGTGCTGCCCGCCGCGAACGAGAGGCCATCGGCGGCGAGCTTGCGGATGTAGATCGGCGTCGGCTGTCCGACGGAGTTGCCGTCGATCTTGTAGAGGAGATAGTTCGTGCCGTCGGAGTCGCGGAAGAAGCTCGCGTCGATCACACCCTGCGGATGCTCGACGAGCGGACCACCGCGGTCGGTGTACGGGCCCTCGATCGACGTCGCGCTGGCCGCGCCGATCGACAGGACGTTCGCGCCATTCACCGCGGTGAAGTACGCGACGTAGTGGTTACCGACGCGATGGATCTCGGGCGCCCAGTTGCGACCACCGTTGACGGACCACGGCGCCTTGCCACCGGGCAGGATGGCAGTACCGGTCGGCTCCCAGAGCACGAGGTCGGGCGAGCGCTGGATCGGAAACTTGCCGCCGGTGCAGACCATGTAGAACGCGTCGTCGGCGAACGCGACACCCGGATCGGGACAGTCGCGGTCAACGACCGGGTTCGCGTATGGCGGCTTCACCGACGGCAGATCGGTCGGCGCCGGCGGAGCGCGCAGGTGCTCGGTCGGGATGATCTGCTCCTCGAGACCGATCGCCGGCGCACTCCACGACAGCCGCATCTCGGCGGTGAGGTCGACCTCGAAGTACTCGACGACGATCGGGACGGTTCCCGCAGCGAGCTCGATCGTGCCCTCGTGGCGCTCGGGAAAGTGGAAGCGCCAGTCGTCGATGACGACGGTGTCGCCGATCGTGACGCGCACGCCGTCGTCGTTGCTCGTGACGAACGTATAGGTGGCCGCTTCGGGAACCTCGAGGTAGCCGGTCCAGCGCACCGAGACGCGGTCGGCACCGGAGCCGGGAACGAGCTCACCATCGCCCCAGCTGAAGTCGATCGCAGGATCGACGCGGTCGAGCACGCGATCGTGATAGCGCGCGAAGTACTCGCCGCGCAGGCCATGCTCGAGCTCGGCGACGTCGGCGTCGGCGAGATTGCCGTCGGCGGTGACCTGACCAGTTCCGTTGCCGGAGCACGCGACTAGCAACCCGATGACCGCGACGTGTCTCATTCAGCGCGCGCGTTCTGCATGGAACGTACCGCTGCGTCGTCGGTCGAGAATGGGCACTTCGGCGGGGGCGGTGGGGCTTCGTTCCACGCCCGCAACCGGCTGTGTGCAGCACGATCTTCGCCGGCGGTTACTTCCAGTGGGGACCTGCGAGCCTCGGCACTCGCGCCGCCGTTACTTCCGGCGGGACTTCGCCGGCTTCTTCGCCGGAGCGTTCTTCGCCGGCTTTCTGGCCGCGGCCTTCGCCGGTTTCTTCGCGGCGGCTTTCTTCGCCGCAGCCTTCGCCGGCTTCTTCGCGGCGGCCTTCTTCGCCGCAGCCTTCGCCGGCTTCTTCGCAGCGCCTTTCTTCGCGGCGGCCTTCTTCGTGGCGGGCTTCTTTGCGGCGGCGTTCTTTGCGGCAGGCTTCTTCGTTGCCGGCTTCTTCGCCGCCGCCTGCTTCGGCGCGGGCGCTGCCGGCGCGGCGTCCTCCCCGTCCTCGCCGTCGTTGCCGTCCTCGTCGTCTTCATCCTCGAACGCCTCGTCACCTTCGAGGAGGCCGCCGTAGACCTCTGCACCGAGCTTGCTCGCGTACTTCCACGAATCGCTCAGCGCCTTCCGCGACAGCGCGCCGCCGCTCGCCGTGATCTCGACGCCGTCCTCGCCGGAGTAGGAGCCATCGTTGACGAGGCGCAGCGTGCCCTGTCCGCTGCCTTGCGCCGCATCGACGAGCGCCGCGATCGACTTCGCGATGCTCGGATCGCCACCCTTGTCGAGGAGCTGGACGAGACGGACCGTCGTCTGATCGCCGTCCTCGGACATCTTGCAGACCGACTCCTCGCAAGCGAAGCGCGAGACCGCGTCGCCGAGCGTCATGTCGTCGAAGTCGGCGGCGGTGAACATCATGCCGAGGCCGTCCTCCTTGAAGCCCCACCACGTCGGGGCAATCGCGTGCGCGCCGGTCTTCGTCTGCGAAAGGCGCGTCCACTCGGAGGTTGGCAGCGTCAAATTCAAGTCGAGAAAATAGCCCCAGCTCATAGAGGTTCATCCTATCGCGCGCGCGACGCGCTTCACGGAACGCGCGCCCGAGATCACGCCACGTGCAACCGATGCAGGGACGAATACAACGCGACGCACCTTGTCACCGAGGAGCGCACATCAGACACGTGCGGTGAGCGGGCGATTCCGTTTACGATAGATGACTGTACGGCGACGGAGGCTGCTGTTCGGAAGGCTGAAGATCGAGCGGAGGATTCGACCGACACGCTTCGCGGTGCGGCCGCCAAGAAGAAGCGGTCGGTCGCGGCGCCTCGGCGTCCTCCGCCTCCCATCCTGAACGATCGCTACGAGATCCTCGACGAGCTCGGCATCGGCGGGATGGGTGCGGTCTATCGCGCGCGCGACATGCAGCTCGCTCGCGAGGTCGCGATCAAGCTCGTCAGCACGATCGATCAGCCGAACGATACGCTCGCGTCGCGCCTCATGCGTGAAGCCCAGGCGCTCGCGCAGCTGTCGCATCCCAACGTCGTCGCGGTGCACGACGTCGGTCGCTTCGCCGACGGCGTGTTCGTCGCGATGGAGCTCGTGTCGGGCGTGCCCGGTGACGAGTGGCTGAAGGAACCGCGGCCCTGGCGCGAGGTCCTGCGCGTGTTCCAGGGCGCCGCGCGCGGTCTTGCCGCCGCGCACGCGGTCGGGCTCGTGCATCGTGACTTCAAGCCGTCGAACATGATCCTCGGCTCCGACGGGCGCGTGCGCGTGCTCGACTTTGGCCTCGCGCGGACCGCGTCGCTGGCGAGCCAGAGTGGAGAGCTGCCGGTGCCCCCGACGGCCGAGCTCGACGACGACGAGGACGACGTCGACACGAACGATCTGTCCGCCGCCCAGACGAAGGCGCGCCGCGTGCGTTTGCCGCTCGAGCCCGAGCCGCCGACACCACCGCCAGTCGACATCGAGATTTCGCCGGCGCCCGCGTCGTCGCTGCTCGATAGCCCGCTGACCGAGGTCGGGCACATCGTCGGAACGCCGCCGTTCATGGCGCCCGAGCAGCATCTGCTGTCGGCGTGCGACGCGCGAAGCGATCAGTTCGGGTTCGCCGTGTCGTTCTATCGCGCGCTCTACGGCGTGCGGCCGTTCGAGGGCAAGACGTACCTCGAGCTCCGCACGAACATCGTGCAGGGCAGGCTGCGGCCGCTTCCCGCATCGGATGTGCCGGCGTGGCTGCGCGACATCGTGCTGCGCGGGCTCGAGGTCGATCCGGAGGCGCGCTGGCCGTCGATGGACGCGATGCTCGAGGCGCTCGGTCGCGATCCCGACGCGCGGCGACGCAAGCTCGCGCTCGGAGCGGCTGCGATCGTGCTGCTCGCGGGTGGCGGCGTCATCGCATGGAAGCTCGCGCAGCGCGATCCGGCGGACGCGTGCAAGCGCAGCGAGCAGGAGCTCGCCGGCGTGTGGGACGGCGGCCGCAAGGATGCCGTGCATGCCGCGTTCGCGAAGACCGACAAACCGTATGCGGAGCGTGCGTTCCTGGCCGCATCGCGCGCGCTCGATCGCTACACGTCGAAGTGGACCGCGATGCGGACCGACGCGTGCCTCGCGACGCGCGTCCGCGGCGAGCAGTCCGCCGAGCTGATGGATTTGCGGATGGATTGCCTGCGGCGCCGGCTGAACGACGTCCGCGCGATCGTCGACGTGTTCGCGGTCGCCGATGCGGACCTCGTGTCGCGCGCCGCCGAGGTCGCGAACGGTCTGCCGCCGATCGACGCGTGCGCCGATGCGAACGCACTGCGCGCACCGGTCCCGGTGCCAGCCGACCCGAAAACGCGGTCGCGCGTCGACACCGCACTGCGCACGCTCGGCAACGTCCGCGCGCTGTGGATGGCGGGACGCTACGCCGATGCGAAGAAGATGCTCGCGCCGGTCTCGACCGAGGCCAAGCAGCTCGGCTGGCGCCCTCTCGAGGGCGAGGCGCTGCTCGCCGAGGCGAGGCTCGCCGATTCGACGGGCGCGTACGCCGACGCGGCGAAGCTCTACAAGGATGCCGCGATCGCCGCGGAGGCCGGCCGCGACGACGAGACCGCGGCGCGCGCCCGCAGCGGCCTCGTGTGGGTCACGGGCGAGCGGCTCGGTCACTACGCCGAGGCCCAGGAGCTCGCGCTCGATGCCGCCGCCAAGATCGAGCGCCTCGGTGGCCGCGAGCTGCTCCAGGCCGAGCTCGATCAGAACGTCGCGGCGATCCTGCTCGAGCAGGGCAACTACAAGGACGCCGAGCAGCGCAGCAAGCGCGTGCTCGAGATCCGCCAGAAGATCCTCGACCCCGACGATCCGACGATCGCGTCGGCGCTCGGCGACCTCGGCGACGTCGCGGCGCAGACCGGTCGCTACGACGAGGCGATCGACGACTACGTGCACGCACTGACGCTGGCCGAGCGCTCGCTCGGTCCCGAGCACCCGCTGTGCGCGACGCTGCGGATCAACCTCAGCGCATCGCTGCGGTTCAAGGAGCGCTACAAGGAGGCGCTCGAGGAGCTCGAGACCGCACGCACGATCAGCGAGCGCGCGCTCGGCGCCGATCACGCACAGCTCGCAACGATCGCGATCAACACCGGCAGCATCCTCCTCGAGCAGAAGCACTTCGCCGACGCCGCGGCACAGTTCCGGCGTGCGAGCGAGATCTGGACGCGCGCGCTCGGCGTCGATCATCCCAACGTCGCGACCGCGCAGTTTCGCCTCGGCGAGGTCGCGCTCGCACAAGGCCACGCCAACGACGCGACCGCCGCGTTCCAGCGCGCGTACGACATCTGGAAGGCCAAGCTCGGCCCCGATCATCCGAGCCTCGCCGCCGCACTGTCGGGTCTCGGCGACGCCGCGCTCGCGGAGAAGAAGGCGGCGCTCGCGCTATCGCGCTACGAACGTGCGCTCGCGCTGCTCCAGAAGACGCTCGGCTCGAAGCACCCCGAGCTCGCCGATACGCTCGTCAGCATCGGCAACGCGCAGCTCGCGCTCGACAAGCCGAAGCGGGCGCTGCCGTACTTCGAGCGCGCGATCGCGGTGCGCATCGCCGGCGGTGATGCGATCGATGTCGCGCGCACGCGGTTCACCGTCGCGAAGGCACTCGCCGCGACCGATCCTGCTCGCGCGCAAGCGCTCGCGACCGATGCGCAGAACACATTCGCCGCGGCGGGCGAGGATCACGCGCAAGAAGCGACCGAGGTCGACGGCTGGCTGAACACGCACGGCGTCGCGAGCGCCGAGAGCCCGCGCCGCCGCTAGCGCGATAGCGCAACCGTGAGCGTCTGACCGTACCTGGTATCGACGACGAGCGTCGATGCATCTCGCCACGAGAGGAGACGCGCGCGATCCGGCTTCAGCGCGATCGAGCCGATGACCTTGCCGCTGGTCGTCGCGACGCGCACGACGCCGTCGGCCGATGCGCTTGCGAGCCGGCCCGCGTCTGAGAACGCGACGGCCTCGAGGCGTGCGTCGTGCCGCACCTCGCCGACGATCGCGTTCGTCCGTCGATCGCGGACCTCGACGGTTCCATCAGTGGCGCCGATCGCGTAGAGGCGCTCGTCGGGCGAGACGGCGATCCGCTCGATCGAGCGTCCGATCGGCGCACGCTTCGACTGATCGATCGCGCCGACGTACCACGTCGAGATCGCTTGGGTGACCGCCTTGCTCTCGCCGAGCAGGAAGTGCCCGTCCTTCGACGCGTAGACGACACCGTCATAGCCGCCAGGGCGTTCGAGCGTCGGGTGATTCGCCGAGTGTGGACCCTCGAGATCGACCCACGGCGCGGGGATCAACGGTCCGACGCGCCCGCTCGCCAGGTCGACCACGCGCAGACCATCCGGTACCAGCAGGTAGGCACGGTCCGCGATCGGGCTCGCGACGATCTTCTGCGTCTCGCGTGCATGGAACGCGCGAAGGAGCGCGCCATCGCGCGTGCTGTACTGCGCGAGCGCGGGCGCAGAACCGAAGTATGCGTGCACGACGAACACCGAGGCGCCGTCCGCCGAGAACGTCAGCACGTCGGTCGTGCGACCCGGACCGAGCGAGAAGCAGCCCTGGTCCGTGCGCAGATAGAGCCAGCCGGGCTCACCATCGGAAAGCAGGTCGGCATCTGTGAGCGGGCGGGCGACAAACTCCACGGTTGCTCGATCCGACCGGCCCATCGTCGCCGTCGCGATCTTGGGCTGGATGCCGTAGTACATGCCCTGGACAAAGCTCAGCGGGCCCGTCGGCTTCAGCGACAGTGGAACCACGGTCGATGGGAACGCATGGCCGCGTCGTTGCTGGAGCAGCAATGCGCGATCGTCTGTGGACCAGGTGATGCCGTCGGCCGGGAACGGTGTTCCCGGGACGGACGTCACGAAGCGGCCGTCCTTTGTCCACACCGCGACGGAGCCGTAGCCGGCCACCGCGATCCGCGAGCCGTCGGTCGACCAGGCAGTCTCGTCGTCGATATCGGTCCACAGTCGTTGTTCACCGGCAACCGATTCGATCGAGAGCGCGCCTCTGACCGTCGCGCCGGAGCTCTCCACGGGCACGCGCGTATCGGCCGGACACTGCGAGCTCGTCGGTGCGTACCACGCCTCGAGCTTCACGTCGGGACTGCGGGGAGGGCTCACCCCCCAGCAACCGGTCATCGCGATCGACGCCAGAACTGCGCGCATGTCGCATCGTAGACGCACGCCCGAGTCGACGCGCGAGCGTGACCTCGCAAGCGATTGCATGGTGCATGGGACACGCATCCCTGCGTCACGTTGCCCTGGCAGCCGACGCACTCCGCGGTACGGTTTGGGAACGATGAAGCTCTACGGTTCCATCGCCGTGCACGTGAAGGGCGAGGAGATCCTCCGGACTCCGCGGTTCTGGGACAAGTTCAAGCGTGCGTTCGGGGCGAAGCCGGACCTGCGCACGGGGCACCTCCGTGCCTCGATCGAGGCGACCGCGATCGTCGAGGCGGTACGCGATGCGCTGCGCAAGATCGGCATCCACAACGCCATCTCGCTCGTCATCGACGACACGATCCTGTTTCACGATCGCGAGGGCAAGCCCGACGACCTCGGCGATCTGTTCCTCGCGTTCCACGACAACTCCTCGGTGTTCGGCGATGG
Source organism: Kofleriaceae bacterium (assembly GCA_013368795.1). GTDB lineage: Bacteria > Myxococcota_A > Polyangia > Haliangiales > Haliangiaceae > JABFXX01. Next base: position 2,911 of record JABFXX010000269.1, on the reverse strand, counting down.
CTTCGACGAGCTGCGGCTCGCCGTCGAGCATCGCGAGGTGGGTCTGCACATGGTGATCGAGCTGCAGGCGCGCAGCGAGCATCCGCGCGACCGCCCGGCGATCCGGATCGTGCTGTCGGGCCGCATCGAGGCGCTGACGCCGCGGCCGGGGGAAGACGCCGAGGCGTATCGCAAGCGCGCCGAGCCGATCGCGACCGATCCGAGGGCGATCGAGGTCTACCGCCTGCAGTTCGCCACGTTCGTCGATCAGGTGCGCGACGCGATCTCGGGCGCGCTGCCCAACGCGCGCGTCGAGGTCGAGCGTGCCGAGCCGCGCATCGTGCGTCCCGACGAGAAGGCCGTCGAGCCTCGCGCGCAGAACCCCGACGATCGCGGCTACGACCCGTTCCTCTACTACTACCCGAACCCGCTCGCCTACGCGGCCGACGCGCTGATGTGGGGCGCGCTGTTCTCGATGGCAGCGCAGCCGCACTACGTCGTCGTCGATCACGCGAACCACGTGCAGGGCTTCGCCGACGATCCGGGCATCCTGCGCGGGCCCACGTCCTCGGTGGACTCGTCGCCGGTCGACACGGCGACCGACAGCTGGTGGGGCAGCGACGAGGCCGGCGACCACGGCGATCAAGGAGACACGGGCTGGTGGGACTCGCTCGGGTCCGACGAGAGCGGCGGCGACTTCGGCGGCGGCGACTTCTAACCGCCCGCCTGGATGGTAGTGTCGCGGCGGGGATGTCCGCCTGCCTCGGAACCGACACGCTCCTCGACATGATCGAGGGCCGCGCGACGCCCGAGCAGCGCCAGCGGATCGAGGAGCACGCGTCGCGCTGTGCCGAGTGTCGTCGCGTGATGTCGTCGCTCGCGCGCGAGCCGAGCGGCGAGGAGTCGACGATCGCGGCGTCCGATCTGCCGGCCGAGATCCCGCGCGACGACCTGGCGGTCGGCGACAGCGTCGCACGCTACGTGATCCGCGCGCGGCTCGGTGCGGGCGGCATGGGCGTCGTCTACGCGGCACTCGATCCCGAGCTCGGCCGCGAGGTCGCGATCAAGGTGCTGTCACCGCGGCTCGGCGGCTCGACGGGACGCACGATGTTCGAGGAGCGGCTGCGCCGCGAGGCCCGCGCACTGGCGCAGCTCGCCCATCCCAACGTCGTCGCGATTCACGACGTCGGCCACGTCGGCAAGCGGCTGTTCATCGCGATGGAGCTGCTCGATGGCGAGACGCTCGCCGGTTGGTGTCGGATCAAGCCGCGCTCGCCGCGCGAGATCCTCGAGCGATTCCTCGAGGCGGGGCGAGGGCTCGCGGCGGCACACGCGGCGGGCATCGTCCACCGCGACGTGAAGCCCGAGAACATGATGCTCGGCAAGGACGGCCGCGTGCGCGTCGTCGACTTCGGGCTCGCGCGCACGCAGGACGAGCCGGGCGAGGAGGGCGGCGACAAGGCGCTCGCGGCCGGCAGCGATGGCTCGCTGACGACACCGGGCGCGGTGATGGGAACACCGCACTACATGGCGCCCGAGCAGCATCGCGGCGAGACGGTCGATGCGCGCACCGATCAGTTCTCGTTCTGCGTCGCGCTGTACTGCGCGCTCTACGATGTGCGTCCGTTCGACGGCGAGGACCTCGAGTCGCTCGGGCGCGCGGTCGAGAGTGGCGCGGTGCGCGAGCCGCCGCGCCGGCGTGGCGTGCCGAGGCGGATCTGGAAGGCATTGCGTCGCGGCATGTCGCCTCGCCCGGCGGACCGCTTTCCGACGCTCGATGAGCTGCTCGCGCAGATCACGCCGGCACGCCGCACGTGGTGGATTCCGGCCGTGGGCGTCGTCGCCGCGGGCACCGCAGCGACCGTCGCGATCGCGATGCACCCGGCGCCGCCGAAGCCGTGCGAGGGCATGGAGCAGCACCTCGCCGGCGTGTGGGATCCGGCGCGGCGCGCGAGCCTCGAGGCCGCGATTCGCCGAAGCGGGTCGTTCGCGGATGCGACCGCGAAGACCGTGCTCGCGCGGCTCGACGACTACACGTCGCGCTGGGTCTCGACGCGAACCGAGACGTGCACAGCGACGCGCGTGCGGCGAGAGCAGACCGATGCGGTGATGAGCCAGCGCATGGCGTGCCTCGACGATCGGCTGCACGAAGTCGGCGCGCTCGTCGACACGCTGTCGACCGCGGACCGCGAAGGCATCTCGCACGCGGTCGCGGCGACCTATCAGCTCACCGATCTCGCGTCGTGCGCCGACGCCGAGCTGCTGCGTCTGCGCGCGAAGCCGCCGCAGGATCCGAAGCTCGTCGCGAGCGTGCGGGCCAAGCTCGCGTCGGCGCGCGCGCTCGAGGTCACCGGCAAGTACCGCGACGCGCTCGCGATCGTGACCGGGCTCGCGCCCGACGTGACGCGCGCGGCATACCGGCCGATCGAGGCCGAGACCGCGCTCGTCGAGGGCCTGTTGCAGGCCGACCTCGACCAGGACAAGGCCGCGGTCGACGCGCTCGAGCGTGCCGTGTTTGCCGCCGAGGCATCGGGCCACGATCCGGTCGCGGCGAAGGCGCTGATCGAGCTCGTCGACGTGCGCGGCCAGCACGCGCAGTTCGAGGAGTCCGACGCCGCGCACAAGCGAGCGACCGCCGCGCTCGAACGGATCGGTCGCGCGCCCGAGCTGGCCGCGGATCTCGACTACGTGTTCGGCGTCGTCCAGATCATCCGCGGCGATCTCGACGCCGCCGAGCAGGCGCTGACCCGCGGGCTCCGTACCGCCGAAGGAATCCGCGGTGCCGAGCTCAAGGTCGCAGCGACGCTCGTCGCGCTCGGCAGGGTCGGCATGCGCCGGATGAACGGCACCGCCGAGCCATTCCTCGAGCGTGCGAAGGTGATCGAGGAGAAGCTGCTCGGTCCGGATCACCCGGATATCGCCGCCGTCCTGC
>JABFXX010000400.1 GCA_013368795.1 Kofleriaceae bacterium | reverse complement strand
GCGCGGAAGTCGCCGTTGACCCGGCCGAGCCGCGTGATCGCGACGTTCCACTGGAACGCTGCCTGCGCCCAGTTCGCCTTCATCCGGAACCACGCGATGTATGCGTCGGCGAACTCCTTGGACTCGACGGCACCGATCACGTCGGCCTGGACGAGCGAGACCACCCACGCATGGCCTGCCTTCTCTCCCCGGGCCGCCGCATCGAGCTTCGTCTTGGCGGCGGTCGCTTCGCCGAGCACGGTCTCGGCGTCGTAGCGCGCGCCGGCCGCGGCGAGATCGCTGAGGGCGTGCGCACGGCGTGCGTCGGCACGCGCACGCTCGACCTTCGCGTGGACGGTCCACGGCTCGGCCGTCCACGTCGAGACGAGCGCGAGCTCGGCGCCCCAGCGGTTGTACGGATCGTAGGCGTAGATGCTCGGCGGATCATCTGCGCCCTGCGCGCCCGCGATCCAGGCGCGGCCTGCGATCGAGAGCTGGGGGAAGTAGGAGCCGGCCGTGAAGTCGACGAGCTCGTCGGCGGCGCGAGCGCCTTCGCGAGCGGCACGCGCCTGCGGGCGACCGGCGCCGGTGACCTCGTTCGGCAGTGCGAACTGTGTGGCCTCGAGCGGCTCTTCGTCGACGTCGGCATCGGGGACACCTGTGAGTGCGCGAAGACCGGCGAGAGCCTGGCGTTCGCCGGCGGCGGCATCGGCACGCTGGACCTCGGCCTCGGCGAGCAGGAGCGCGATGCGGTTGCGGTCTTGCGGCGTCGGTGCGTCCTTGCCGGTGCGCTCTTCCATGCGTGCGATCGCCTTCTGGATCTGCTCGATGCCGTCGTCGAGCATGTAGCCGAGCTCGCGCGCGAGCTTGAGGCCCCAGTAGGCGCGCGCCGCCTCGACCGCGAGGTCACCCGCGGCCTCGTCGGCGAGGAGGCGCTTCGCCTCGACGCCCGCCTTGGCGGCGGAGAAGCCGTGGCTCGCGCCGAAGCGGATGATCGGCTGCGAGACGTCGAGCTCGCCGCCACCCCACAGGCCCTCGTAGCGGAAGGCGAAGTTGATCGGATCGGTGCGCGTGCAGTTGGCATCGAGGCAGTCGATGTCGGGGCTCGCCGTGCCGAACACCGTCGCCTTGATGCGAGGGAGGCGCAGCGCCTTGGCCTCGGCGAGCTGAGCCGCGGCATTGTCGGCCTCGCCCGCGGCCATCCGGGCACGCGGCCCGACGAGGGCCTTCGCGATCGTCTGCTCGAGGGTGAGCTTCGGCGAGTCGGCGGCTGCAGCCCGGCCGAACAGGAGCGAGGCGGCGCAAACCAGGACGAACGTACGCATGCCTGTTTGTACCGTGCGATAAGGAGTGAATGCTGACCGGGTTGATCATCGGTATCGTTGTGGCTGTCGCGGTCACCATCGCCAATCGCAGCAAGGCAAAGGCCGGCACCGGGATCCCGGGTCAGGTCGAGCAGATGCTCCGCGAGCGGGGCACGGCGATGACGCTGCAGGAGATCGCGGTCGCGATGAACAAGGACTCGCTGCTCGGCCGCGGCGACATCGTGCAGGCACTCTCGGCGCTGCAGGGCATCGGCAAGATCCGGACGATTCCCGCCCCCGAGGGCACACCTCAGCTGAAGAAGAAGGACTTCATCAAGTACGAGGCGGTGCAGCCACCGCCGGCGACCTAGGCTTCTTCGAGCGAGACGGTCTGACCCGCAGCGCCCTTCGCGGCGTGCAGCGGCGCGATGCGTGCGTGGGCGGCGAACACGTCGGGATCGAGGCGACGCGGCGTGTGCGTCGGTGCGGCCGCGAGCAGCGCGTCGATGCGCGCCGACGAGCGCGCGATCGTGGCTTCGTCGAGCGAGCCCTGTGCGCGCGCGGTCTCGAGCTCCTCGAGGAGGCGGTACGCGCGGTCGGTGTTCGTCCAGTGACTGCACACCATGATCATGTCGGTCCCCGACGTGATCACCCGCGTCGCGGCGCCCGGTGCATCGAACATCGTCGAGACCGCGCGCATGCCGATGTCGTCGGTGACGATCGCGCCGCCGTAGCCGAGCTCGCGGCGCAGCACGTCGTCGACGAGGATGCGCGACATCGTCGCGGGCACGCCCGGCTCGATCGACGGATACATGATGTGCGCGGTCATGACGAGGTGGACGTCGTGTGCGACCGCCGCGAACGGCTTCAGCTCGCGCGCAGCGAGCGCCGCGCGATCCGCGTCGACGACGGGAAGCCCGTAGTGCGAGTCGACGGCGGTGTCGCCGTGACCGGGGAAGTGCTTCGGGCACGCGAGCACACCCTCGGCCTGCATGCCGGCGATGAACGAGCGCGCCGCCGCGATCACGGCGTCGCTATCGCTCGCGAACGCGCGAGGCCCGATCACCGGGTTCGCCGGATTCGAGTCGATGTCGACGACCGGCGCGAAGTTGACGTTGACGCCGAGCGACGCGAGCTCGATCCCCATCGCGTGTCCAACGGCCTCGGCACGATCGACGTACTTGCGCGCGAACGTGAATGGCGTGATCGGCCGCGGCGGGCGCAGCACGGTGCCGCCCTCGTGATCGATGCAGACGAGGACGTGGTCGCGTCCGATCGCCTCGCGCGCCTCGGCGACGAGTGCCGCGAACTTGCCGTGCCACACGTCGTACGGGGCGTCGGCGGCGAAGTTGCCGCGGAACGCGATGACGCCGGCGGGGCGCAGCGTCTGGAGGAGTCGCCGATCGTCGGGATGGAGCTCGGTCGTCGGCCGCAGTCCGATGAGGAAGTGTTTGCCCAGCACCGCTCCCACTTTGCGACGCGCGTTGTGGCCGCGCAAGTTACGGAAACGATGCCGTAAGGCCGCGACTTCACAGCCGTGGCGATTTCGTGCGACCGGAGGCGCGCCGCGGGCTCTACCTCCCGATGAAGCGCTTCATGCTCGCGTTCGGTCTCCTCGGTCTCGTCGGCTGCTTCCTCCCGCTCCTGCCGGGGATCTCGTTCTTCGACCTCCGCCACTTCGACGCCGGCTGGACGGTGTGGGCAGTGATCGGCGCGTTCGCGCTGCCGGCGTACGTCGGTGGGATCCAGGGCACCGCCGATCGGTCGGCGCTGTTCGCGTCGGTCGGCTGCTTCGGCTATCTCGCGTACAAGTTCGGGACCGGCGTGTTCGATCTCGTGTTCCACGGCTCGATCGGCGCGATCATGATGGGCGTGGCGATCATCGGCGGCCTCGCATCGTCGGCGCTCGCGCTCGCGTCCAGCAAGCGCTGATCGGTCTAGTATCCCGCGCGTGCTCATCCCGCCGGACCTCTGGAATTCAGGCCCCTATAGCGCCACCTACATCGATGACCCGCTGACGCCAGACAAGATCGCCGACGTCGAGCGTACGCTCGGCTATCGACTGCCGGCTGCGTATGTCGAGCTGATGAGGTCGCAGAACGGCGGCTTGCTGAAGCGCGGGACCGTCCACCCCATGAACCAGCGCACGTCGTGGTCCTCCGACCACATCGCGATCACAGGCATCTTCGCGATTGGTCGCACGAGCTCACACTCGTTGTGTGGGGTCACCGGCAGCCAGTTCTTCATCGACGACTGGGGCTACCCGCCGATCGGCGTGTACTTCGCCGATTGTCCATCCGCGGGTCACGACATGGTCTGCCTCGACTACCGCGCGTGCGGCCCGCAGGGCGAGCCGGCGGTCGTCCACGTCGACGAGGAACTGGACTACCGGATCACGCCCGTGGCGCCCTCGTTCGAAGCGTTCATCCGCGGGCTCGAGCACCGCTCGTAAACTACTCGCTGCGGTGCGCGTTCGCCGACTCGTCGAGGCGATACGCCTTGGCGTCGCCGACGTACGCGCGCTTCGTGAGCTGATAGTCGGTGACCGCGACGAACTGCAGCGGCACGTCGCCGGTGTTCGTCGTCTGGTGCAGCGCCCAGCGCGGCACGAGCACGCTGTCGCCTGCCGAGACCTCGACGGTCTGCGCATCGACCTCGACCTTGCCGGTGCCCTCGAGGAAGTAGAGGAACGTCTCGTGCGCGTGGCGATGGCGCTCGTTCGACTTGCCGGCCGGGATGACGACCTTGCGAGGGTCGAGCACCTCGGCGGCAAGCGGGATTCGCGTGACCGCGAAGTCGATGTTCTTCGCCGCGTCCTGATTCTGGTAGAGCGCGGGCCCGGCATCGGCCGCACGGTGGCGGATGTCCGTCGGCTTCGCGGCGAGCGGGCACAGCGAGACGCCGTCGTTGATGCGCGCGACCGTCGAGTCGAGGCGCCGGCGCTGGAGCTCGTCCACCAGGCGCTCGAAGAACTCGAGGCGCAGGTCGAGCGCGCGCTTCATCGCCCGCTTGCAGGCGTCGAACCACCGCGGCTCGCCGGCATAGGACAGCATGATCTGCTCGAGCGTCTCGGCATGCTCGTCGTCGCACGCGATGTGGAGGTGGAAGAACTCGAGCTCCTCGTCGCGGAAGGCCGCCTTGCGCAGACCGGTGACGAATGACGTGTACATGCGCGGGACGATGCTCTCGGTACCGAGCGAGAGGAACGCGGCTCCGCTCAGCGCGTCGTTCGCGAGGCAGTAGGTCAGGTACTCGCGAACGAAGTACTGAGTATGCGCGTCGAACTTCGTCTCCTCGGGGCTCTCGATCTCGAGGGACGTCCGCAGGAACGTCCGGAAGATCTCGGCGTGACGGCGCGACGGCTCGCAACCACCGCCCTCCTCCCACAGGTTCTCCGACAGGCGCGACCGGAACAGGTCGTTATCGCAGTTCGCCATCAGCGCCGAGATGAAGCGCGTGAAGCTCCTCGAGTAGAGCTGGTACTGCGAAAAAATGTATCGCATGTCGCGCTTGTCGAGACTGCCTATCTCGAATGCGCGAAACAGGCGGCTGTCCCAGAGCGGGTGCTCGTCCCGGAGGACATGAAGCTCGGCGAGCATCACCTCCGGAGCTGGTTTCCTCGACGAGACTCCACTCTCGACGCCGCCATCCATGTCGTGTGCTCGGACCGTAGACATCGTTGACCTCGGGGGTATGAACGTGGAGGTCCACCGCTAACAGCGACTCGAGATAATCGTCAATATGGAATCAGATAATGCGCAATCAGCAGTGAGCCGGCGTACTCGACTGAGCATCTTCGAGGCTTGCACACGTGGTCCCGCCTACAGGTTTCTTGCCAGGCGCTGTCCGTAGCTGGCTCACCTCCTGGGGTGATCTCGGACGCGCAGAAACGAGGTTGATGACCGTTCAGGCTCGTCGACGAGCCGGGAGCGGGTTCCTTTGAGCGCAAACGAGTTCCATCAGGCCGCCTCACGCTTGTAAGGCGCATGGCCGAACGCAAAGTCGAGGATCGCGCGGTGCGTAACGATCGTGACGATCGCGATCGACGAAATGCGAAAACGCGCTGAATAGGCCATTACGTGTGCGCTATTGTGCTGAATAGAAACTGACAATTATTGCTTTCGGATCGATTTCGAGATCGATACGGTGGGACACGATGAAGGAACAGATCGTGGCCGCGACCGACGAGAACAGCGGCAAGCGGATCGACATCGCGAACGCACTCTCGATCGTGCGCCCTCAGCTCGGCGATCGCGCCGGCGTCGCGCTGTACCGGCTGCTGCGTCTCGTCGCACTCGAAGACATCATCGGCCGCGGCGCCGGCGCGACGGCATACGTCGCCGGCAAGAAGCTCGGTCAGAACCTCGGCATCACGAAGCTCGAGGACTTCCTCGCGCTCTGCCAGGCAATCTCGATCGGCGTCGTCCAGGTCCCGGTGCTCACCCCGAACCGGATCTACGTCGACGTCTACGAGTGCGTGACCTGCTCCGGCATGCAGCCGGTCGGCCGGACGCTCTGCCAGTTCGAGGCGGGCCTCGTGGCCGGCGTCGTCCAGGCGATCACCGGCAAGGTCACGAAGGCGAAGGAGATGACCTGCATCGGTGGTCTCGGACACGACAGCTGCGGCGTCGAAGTCTTGATGTAGCGAGCCATGAACAGCGGCGACACCATCGGCAAGTATCGTCTCGTCAGCCGCCTCGGTCAGGGCGGCATGGGCGAGGTGTGGCTTGCGACGGCGAACGGGCACGGCGGCTTCTCCAAGAACGTCGTGCTGAAGACGCTGTTGCCCGAGTACGCACACGATCCGCTGTTCATCGAGATGCTCGCTCACGAGGCGCGCATCTGCGCAAAGCTGAGTCACCCGAACCTGATCCAGGTCTTCGACTTCACCGAGAACAGCGGAACGTATCTGCTCGCGATGGAGCACGTCGTGGGCCGGCCGCTGCACCACATCGTGCGCGCCGCGAAGATGCGCAACTGGTCGGTACCCGCGTGGTTCGCGCTCCGCGTCGCGTGGGAGTGCTGCCGCGGCCTCGCGTACGCGCACGAGCAGGGCGTCGTCCACTGCGATCTCAGCCCGAGCAACGTCATGGTGACGTTCACCGGCCTGACGAAGATCCTCGACTTCGGCGTCGCGCACTCGCTCGATCGCGGACCGAAGGCCGACCGCCTGAAGGGCAAGTTCTCGTACATCGCGCCCGAGCGGATCAAGTCGCTCGTGACCGACTGCCGCACCGACATCTACTCGCTCGGTGTGATGCTGTACCTGGTCTTCACCGGTCAGCTGCCGTTCAGCGCAGGCAACGACGAAGAGCTGCTCTACAAGATCGTCAAGACGAAGCCCCGGCCGCCGAGCGAGCTCGCGCCGATCGACTCGCGCATCGAGCGGATCATCCTGCGCGCGATGCAGGCGGATCCCGCGAAGCGCTATCAGAAGATGGTCGACGTCCTCGCCGACCTGTCGCCGTGCCTCGAGGGTCAGCTCGGTACGTACGGCCAGCACGACGTCGCGAACTTCGTCGGCCGGCTGTTCGACATGGACGACCGGTCGAGGCCGACGAACGACACCCAGCCGGTGCGCACGACGTCGGGCGAGGCGAGCGATCTCGCGACGAACGATCCGAGCGCATGGCTGCCGTCGAACGAGGTCGAGGAGATCGAGGTCGGCTCCGCGATCCTCGAGATCCCGATCGAGGAGCCGGCCAAGCCACGCCAGGCCGCCGTCACCCAGCGCCTCGCGCGGGGCTCGGCCTCGACGCCGCCGATCGACAAGCCGGCACAAGCACCGGTCGTCGCGCCTCGTCTCCCGCTGCCGCTGCCCTCGCAACCGAGGACGACCACGCCATCGACGGCGTTCGACCGCTCGGCAGCGCAGAGCCGCGAGCTGCTCGACTCGCCGTCGAAGCTGTTCGACCACGTGCCCGAGGTCCACGAGGCGCGGACGACCGTGCAGAGCCTGTTCGGCGATCGCCAGAATGCGCTCGCGTTCGGTCCGTCGAAGATCTTCGATCGCCGGCCGTTCGGCACCGGCGCAGAGCCGCCGTCCGACGACGACCTCACGCCGGAACCGCCGGCCGCCGCGGATCCGGACCCCACGCCGCCTCCGCCCGAGGAACCCGAGGTCACGCGCACGCCGCGTAGCGGAGGGTTTGGCTCTTACTCCATTCAGCGTCCCCAGGGTCAGAAGGTCTGGCCGTGGTCGAGCTCGCGAACGAAGTCTGACTGAACAACTCGAAACTCTGAAAGGCCGCTTTAGCCATGGCAGCGACACAGGTAAGTCGTGGAAACAAGATCACGGACGCGCTCCGCGTCCTCCGCACGAGCACGCCGGATATCGTCGGCGCGGTCGTCGTCAACATGGAGGGCTTCGTCGTCGCGTCGCTCCTTCCATCGGATGTCGACGAGGAGCTCATCGCCGGTATGGCGGCCTCGCTGCTCGGCGTCGGCGAGCGCATCTCGACCGACCTGATGGGCGCGAGCATGGAGCAGATCTACACGCGCTCGCCGAAGGGCTACATCGTGCTTCAGGCGATCAGCGGTGACGCCGCGCTCGTCCTCCTCGTCACGCGCGAGGCGAAGCTCGGTCTGATCTTCCTCGAGGTCAAGCGCGTCGCTGCCGAGCTGGCCCGGATCGTCTGACGTCATGCCTTCGGTGATCGCCTTGCGCGCGCTGGTGGGCGCGGGCCTCGGGCTCGGTGCGCTCGATCTCGTGGTGATCAACACGGCCCTCGCGCCGCGGTTGGTCTCCCACGAGCCTGCGCCCGTGACCGCGGCGGCCGCGACCGTCGAGGTACCGACGGCGCCGGCCATCGAGCCTGCGCCGCCACCGGCTCCTCCGCCGGTCGTCGAGCCCAGGCCGGTCCAGGTGATCTCCGAACACGTGTACTTCGCGACCAACTCCGCCGACCTCGGCCCGCGCACGCGCAAGACGCTCGAGAAGCTCGTCGCGCTTGCCGGTCCGACGTCGGAGATCGTGCTCGAAGGCCACGCCGACTATCGCGGCGACGAGTCGCTCAACAAGACGCTCAGCAAGGACCGCGCGACCACCGTGCAGAAGCAGCTCGTCCACCTCGGTATCGAGAGGTCGCGCATCCGCGTCGGCTACGTCGGCGAGGACGCCGCGGGCGACGAGCTGTGGCGCGACCGTCGCGTCGATATCCAGATCACCGGAGGTACGCGATGACCACGACCCTGATCCTCGTCGCCAGCCTGATCGGCGCCGTGCTGTTCTTCGTCGCCGGCGCCGCACTCGTCGCGCTCCGTCACAAGGGCCAGCCGCAGCAGGTCGGTCCGAGTGATACCGAGCGCGCGCAGGCCGCAGAGATCTCCCGCCTGCGCGACGCGCTCGCCGGTTCCGAGGCGACGGTGAAGAGCCAGGCGAGCGTCATCGACGAGCAGAACCGCCTGTTCGAGCGCGACGTCACGAGCGATCGCGCCGGGGTCGCCCGCGACATGCAGGCGCTGCGCGACCGCGCAGACCGCGCAGAGGCCGCCGCCCGCGAGGCCAAGCGCGCCGCCGAGACCGAAGCGGCGAAGCTGCGCGCAGAGGCCGGCGAGGCCAAGCGCGCCGCCGAGACCGAAGCGGCAAAGCTGCGCGCCGAGGCCGGCGACATCACGAAGCTCCGCGCCGAGGCCGACCGCCTGCGCGCCGACATCGAGCGCGTGACGAAAGAAGTGCAGGCCGTGACCGCGACGAACCAGGCGCTACGCAAGGTCGCCGACGATCGCGCGAAGCAGCTCGACCGCTCGCGCAACGAGTCCGTCGCGGCAACGACGGACATGGCGCAGGTCGAGGCCAAGCTGCGCGACATCGAGCGCCAGCTCGCCGACAAGACGGCAGCCGTGCGCGATCTGTCGACCGAGAACGAGAACATGAAGGGCCGCCTCCGCGACGCCGACGCGCTGCGCGCCGAGTACGTCCGCCTCCGCACCGCGACGACGGACTCGGAGTACCTGAAGAGCGAGATCGAGCGGCTCGAGAAGGAGCTGCGCCGCGCCCGCGTCGACGCGCTCGGCGCCCGCACGGCTCCAACGCGTCCTCGCCCGGCGCGCGGCACCGATCGCCAGAACACGTCGCGCCCGATCAGCGAGTCGCTCGCGATGGCGATCGAACGGTTCGCCGACGCCGATACGCGGTCGAGCGTCCTCGGCGACACGCAGGGCTTCCCGCTCGCGAGCAGCGGCTCCGAAGGTGTCGCGCTCGCCGCGTACGCCGCCGCGCTGTTCGAGTCGGCATCGCGCGCGAAGGAGTACCTGCCGATCGGTGCGCCGACCGCGATCGAGCTCGTCGACGCCAACGGTGTCCACGTGTCGGTGTGGTCGCTCGAAGTCGAGACCGAGCACCTCGTGTTCGCGAACCTGGCCGTCAGCGCCGTCGACAGCAAGCGCGTCGAGGCGACGCTCGGCGACCTCACCCAGATCCTCGCGCCCTCTCGCCCCGCCGAGCAGGCCGTCTGATCGACCATGAAGCAGCCCACGCGCCGTCGGATCGGAGTCGGGACCGGCGTCCTCGTCGGGCTCGCGATCACCGCGTGGCTACACGCGCCCGGGCAGGCACAGCTGCGCGCGCCGGGGCCGATGAACAGCGGGCACGGCACGGTCGCATGCGAGTCGTGTCACCGCGAGGCGCCCGGCACCACGCGCCAGCAGCTGCAGACGGTCGTTCGCCACTGGATCGGTCGCGACGACAAGCCGGTCGACCTCGGCTTTCGCGCCGTCGGCAATGCCGAGTGCGAGAGCTGTCACGTGCGACCGGACGACCGTCACCCGGTCTATCGCTTCCTCGAGCCGCGGTTCGCCGATGCACGCGCGGCGATCCATCCCGAACAATGCACGTCGTGCCACCGCGAGCACGCGGGCGTTCGCGTGACCGTCGCCGACGGGACGTACTGCCGGCAGTGTCACGGCGACCTCTCCGTCGAGAACGATCCGATCGACGTCCCGCATCGCGAGCTCGTGAAGACGCAGCGCTGGGACTCGTGCCTCGGCTGCCATGACTTCCATGGCAATCACGGCATGAAGTCACCGACGCGCATCGACGACGCGATTCCACCTGCCGCGATCCTCACCTATCTCCGCGGCGGCGCTTCGCCGTACCCGCCGCCGATCGTTCGCGCCCGAACCCCGGAGGTCAAGACGCCATGACCCAGCCCGAGCAAGAGGCACGTCCCCGCAGGAAGTCGACCCAAGGCCGCTACCGTCCGCCGACGTGGCGATCAGCCGTCGTGATCGTTTCGGCGGCCGCGGCCCTCTCCGTCTATCTGTTCGTCAACGCGCCGCCGCCGCTCGCCGCCGAGCCGATGAAGCAAGGCACCGTCCCGATCCGCACCGTGTTCGCGATGCTCGAGCGCGAGAACGACGCCGCTCGCGCGCTGTGGACGGAGGAGATCGTCACACGCGGCAAGCAGGTCGGCCTCGCGTTCGACGAGCGCTGGCGTGACGAGCGCGTCGTCGCCGGTCCTCTGCCGGCGCTGTTTCTCCGCGAGACCGCGCACAACCTCGAGCGCACGCCGTTCCGGCTCGGCCTGTTCCTCGGCTCACCGCATCCGATCAACACCGCGAACCAGTTCTCCGGCGAGCAAGCGAAGTACTTCGACGCGCTCGTCCTGAGCGGCGCCGCGCAGCACTTCGTCGATCCGTCGACGAATCTCCAGACCGCGATGTTCCCCGATGTCGCCATCACCGACGCGTGCGCGTCCTGTCACAACGAGCACAAGGACTCGCCGAAGAAGGACTGGAAGGTGAACGAGGTGATGGGCGCGACGACGTGGATGTATCCCGAGGCGACGGTCACGACCGAGCGCGCGATCGAGCTCGTCCGCGCCCTGCGCACGAGCATCCGCCGCGCATACGGCACGTACCTCGAGAAGGTGGCGACGTTCCCGACGCCGCCGCAGATCGGCACCGCGTGGCCGCGCGATGGCTTCTCGCTGCCGAGCGAGGACGTCTTCATGCGCGAGCTGGCGCGTCGCAGCTCGACCGCAACCCTGCTGTCGCTGCTCGATCCCGAGGCGACCGTCCTCGACGAGACCGCACCGGCTCCCGCGACCGCGGTCGTCGCGCCGCCGGCGATGAAGCCGGCAGCCGTCGATCACGACACGCTCGTGATCCGCAGCACGCGTGCGACCAAGGTCTCCGTCGAGCGCGATGGCAGGACGCTGCTCGTCGCCCGCATCGCCGCCGGCGGCGTCGCGACGATGACCGCACGCCTGCCGCTGCGCGTGCAGCTCGGCGGTGTGGATGGCATCGAAATCGAGTACGGCGGCAGGAAGGTGCCGGTGCCCGCCACCGACCCGTCTGACCACAGCAAGAGCGTCGAAATCGCCGTCGGCGAACCGAACCAAGAGAAGTCGTAAGTGGCCGCGGATCGCAGCGATAGGATCATCCTGTTCGTCGGCGCGTCACTGCTCGCGCTGTACGTCGCGCAGGGCGTGCTCCACCTCGAGTGCAGCGCGCTCGTTCAGGTGCAGGACGACGATCGCTACAGGGTCATCTCCGGCTGCATGCTCGCGGTGTACCTGCTGCACCAGTCGTTCATGGCGCGGCGGCGTGTGTTCGACCCGGTCGGCGTCGTGTTCTGGCACAGGCTCGCCGGCGCGCTCGCGCCGGTCGTGCTCTATCTCCACGCGTCGCGGTTCGGCTACGGCTATCTGTTCGTGCTCGTCAGCCTGTTCATCGGCACGATCGGCTTTGGCCTGCTCCACAGCGTCGTGCTCCGCGTGCGGCTTCGCTGGCTATTCACGTGGTGGTTCGTCCTCCACGTCGCGACCTCGGCGAGCCTCGTCGTGCTCTCCGGCTATCACGTCCTGGTCGCGCTCGCGTACGAGTAGCCGCTAGGGCCGGCGCTGCGACGGCTGGCCGTCGCCTTTGCCCGGCTGCTGCGCGCCCGTGCCCGCCATCGGCGCGACGCCCATCTGGGTGAGCAGCGACAGCATGTCGAAGAAGTGGCGAGACTCGGAGATCTTGCCGTTCTTGATCGTGTTGACGATCACCGCGTTCACGCGCACGCGCTTGTTCGTCGGCGGAATCGCGCCCATCGGTCCCTCGAGCGGACCACTCTGCGTGCCCTCCCACAACACCTCGACGACCACCTGATCGCCGCTCGCCGTGGCGCGCGTGATGTTGCCCTTCGCATCGGGGAACGCACGCTTCCACTTCTGCACGGCTTTCAGATACTCGTCGGCGCTCTGGACGCGCGTGTTCGTCGCCAGCTCTTCGTAGACCATATCGGGCGCGCACGCCGCCTTGTAATCATTCCAGTTGGACGCCGAGAAATCCGCGATGTGTTTTTTGATGATGTCGATCATGGGCTCCGAGTCGAAGCAGCCGACATGCCATCGCGACCCGCGTCGCTCGTCGGTGGATTGCGATTTGCCTGCGCAAGCTCGCGATCAAAGCGCACCTTTTTCCGACTCCCGATCGCGCTAAGGTAGCCCCATGTCGTGTCCACGTTGCGGAGCCGATAGTCCGTCCTGGTGCAAGGACTGCGAGCGGCTCTACGACACGTGGGTTCGCGACCACGCGACCGATATCTTGTGGCAGACGGGCAGCGGCGCCGCGGTCGCGATGATCGTCGGGCTCGGCGCACCACTGCTGGGCCTTTCTCCCCTGCTCGGGATCGCCGGCGTGCTCGTCGGATTCGGCACGTTCATAAGTCTTCGCAAATGGAGCAACCTGCGGCGGCGCCAGCAGTTCCTGACGTCGTCGGTGCCGCGCGCATACCTGCCGAATCACAGCAGCTGAAACGGGCCGCCGATCGTGCTTTCATCCGGGCATGCGCCGGTTCGTCGTGGCATTCCTCGTTGCTGGTATCGGCACGGCAGCCGCTGATCCCGGTCCGGATCCGACACCGCCCGGTGCGCTGTTCACGTCGGCGCCGCTGCTCACGCCCCCGACGCGCGAGGTGCACGCGGTCCCGTCGCTGCGGCTCGAAGCCGTTCGCGTCGCAGGCGAGCGGTTCGAGGGCGACTGGCGGTATCCCGAACCGGGCACGCTCGGCGGCATCCAGGGCGGCGACTGGTTCATGGGCGTCGGCCACTACCGGCCGCGCACGAAGCGCTCGGCCGCGCTGCACGGCGGCTCGATCGCGGCGACGATGCTCGGCGAAATGCTGCTGTCCGCGGATTCGCCGATCGCAGCGGCCGGCATGCTCGTCGGTGGCGCGACGCTCGACGCCGCGGCGGCCGATGCCGATCGCGACGCCGAGGCTCGCCAGCCCTGATCACGGGCAGGTGTGGAACGACTGCTCGTCGGCGGCCGACGTCGTCGGATTCGGCGCACCGCCGCACGACACGTAGACCTCCTGCGCCGCGGTGCCGAGATCGATCGCGGTCTGAAACAGCGTGTCTTCGTCGAGCACGCCGTCGAAGCGCGTGCGGTAACGCGGTGACGCCTTCCACTGGTCGGTGTTGAGCTTCACGTACTGCCGCCAGCGCGGCAGACCGCGCGCGACCGCGACCGCCTCGAGCGCCGCCTGCTGGCACTTCGCCTCGTCGCGCGCAGCGAGGTACCGCCGCGCCTCGGCGAGCCGGTAGTGGACGACGTTGAGCCCGTGCGCCGCGGCGTTGCCGGTTGCCTCGCACGCGATCGCACCATGCGAGCCACACGCGTCGAGCTTGCGATGCGCCTTTGCGTAGTGCGAGACGGTCACGCAGCGCAGGCGCTCCTTCGACGCGGGATGGACCAACGACTTCCATCCACCGGTGACGCGAACGGCATCACCGCGCGCGAGGTCGGGTTCGAGTGAGGCGGCAACCGCGGTCTCGACGGCCGCTTGCCACGACCCCTTCTTCGCGGCCTTCGGGATGCGGCCGCGATACGTGCGGACGTCGAGTGTGCCGGCGACCTCGTCGGTGATCGCGAACGGTCCCTCCTCGCTCGAGGCGCACACGAGATGAACGATCTCGGCGACACCGGGGACGAGCTTACCGGCGCGAGCGTCCGGCGGCTCGGCGACGTAGCAGGTCGGTAGACAGCGCGCGGGTGCCTCGGCCGGCCTGGCGCAGGTCGCGGCGAGCGCGGTCGCCTGCTCGTCGAGCAGCTTGTTGTGGGCAGCTGCGAGCTCCTGCTTGCGCTGGGCCTCGCTCTCGTCGGTGCGCGCGATCGATGTGGCGCGCGGCATCGGCGGTGGCGCGCTGGTCGAACCGCACGCCGCGAGCACGAGGAGGGTCGTCAGCCGGGCGTTCACCGCATCGAGCGTACTGCAATGACGATCGCCGTACGATCCGGAGGGCGAGTCGTCTACAGTCGAGCCATGCGTGCTGCGATCGTCCTCTGCGCCACGGCGGCTTGTGCAAGCGCCGGCGGCGACCTGGTCGATAGCGGCGGCGGCAGTGGCAGCGGCAGCGACGCGAGCGTCATGCCCGACAGCGCGATGCCGATCGACGCATTCGTGAGCCAGTGCCCGAGCACCGACACGTGCGCCGCGGCGACGATGCTCGGCAGCGTCAGCGGCGACACGGGGAACCAGAAGCTGACCGCGACGGGCTATCGCGCCGCCTGGTACCGCGTTCGCGTCACCGAGGACGACAGCTCGATCGGCGGCGCCAAGCTGCGGGTCGCGGCGAAGCTGACGTCACCCGCGGCGGTCGACTTCGACGTGTTCGTATACGTCAACACGGGCAGCGACGTCGTCGAGTGCAACGCGCCAACGGGCTCGACCACGACGAACGGCAACACCGATCAGGTGAAGGTCGAGTGGGGCGAGGGCACGATCTCGAACGGCAACGACGACGACCGCAGCGTCTCGATCGAGGTCCGGCCGAAGTCAGGCCAGTGCATGGCGTCGTATACGTGGCAGCTCGAGGTCGAAGGCCACTATCCCTAGGGGCCTCATGGCCCGACGCCCGGTCCGATGGGCGCCACCTGGCGCATCCAATCGATCGCGGGCCAGTCGGTATCCTGATCGCGGTGCCGCGGTTCCTCGGAGAACGTCGCGCGAAACTCGATCGACGTGCCGTCGCGGATGACCTCGATCGGCAGCTCGCGCGTCGTCGCCTGTGCGGCCTCGAACACGACGTCGGAGCTCGAGTCGATGTCGCGACCACCGACTTGGACGATCACATCGCCAACCTCGATGCCGGCAAGTGCTGCGGGGCTCGCCGGCTTCACGCGCGCGACGAGCACTCCCCTGTCTTCACCGGCGCCGAGGTGTTCGCGCAGTTCTGGCGTCATGTTCATGACGTAGAGGCCCAGCTGGCTGTTGCTCGTCGGACTCGCAGACACGTCCTCGTCGTGACACACACAGTCAGGGCTCTCAGCGACAGCACGAAACGGCGCCGCCAAGAGCCCCGCTCCGACGAGCAAAGCTTGCAAACGCCACATCGAGACTCCCTTCGCACTCCCCTACCTAAGTCTCGAATGGCTCCCGCGCAATTCTCCGGGCGCTGATCAGGACTTGACGCGGGTGCGATGCTCGTTAAACATGTTCATTGAACATGTTCAGCGAACCGCAGAGCCGGGCTGCGAAGAAGACGGCGACCGCAAAGGCCGTCCTCGCAGCCGCCCGCGACGAGTTCGAGCGCGTCGGCTTCGAGGCGGCGAACATCCGGGCGATCGCCGCACGCGCGAAGGTCGCAGCCGGCACGGTGATCCACCATTACGGCGACAAGCGCGAGCTGCTTCACGCCGCACTGTTCGAGGACCTCGAGCAGACGCTCCAGCGCGCGGTCGCGGACCTCGGTCCGGCGCCGCTCGATCGCCAGCTCGAGAAGCTCACCCGTGCGGTGTTTCGCTACTACCAGAAGCGCCCGTCCCTCTCGCGGACGGTCCTCAAGGAATCGCTGTTCGCCGATCCGCCGTGGGCTCAGCGGTTCGCGGGCCAGGTCGCGACGGTGCATGCGGCGATCGCACGTCTTGCTGCCGAGGCGAAGGCGCGCGGCGAGTTGCGCGAGGACGTCGATGTCGCACTGCTCGGCGTCGCGTACTTCTCGTTCTTCTACTTCGCGCTGATCGCATGGGTGCAGGGAGGGCACGACAACCCGGTCGCGCTCGTCGTGCGCCTCGTCCAGCAGCACCTCGAAGGGTTGCGGCCACAGAACCGGAGGAAATCGCGATGAAGCCGATCTTCAAGTCCGATGCAGCGAAGGGCGTGATGCTCGACTGGTTCGAGCGGTTCCGTGCACGCATACCCGTTCAGACCGTGAGCCGGCTCGTGCCCACGAGGTTCGGCGAGACCCACGTGCTCGTCGCTGGCGAGGGGCCGCCGCTCGTCGTGCTGCATGGCGCGATGGCGAGCTCGGCGCATCTGGTCGGCGAGCTGGCGCCGCTCCTGTCGCGGTTCCGGATCCATGCGATCGACGTGATCGGCCAGTCGGTGAAGACACCGCACGAGCGACCGTCGGTGAAGAACGACGACTACGGCGTCTGGCTCGCCGAGGTCCTCGATGGGCTCGAGCTGAATGCCGCGCCGATCATCGCCGTCAGCTGGGGAGGCTTCGCCGCGATCCGGCTCGCGGTACATGCTCCGGAGCGCATCGAGCGGCTCGCGCTGCTCGTGCCGGCCGGCATCGTGAATGGCTCGGCGTGGCAGGGCCTGACGAAGATGATGTGGCCACTCATGATGTGGCGGATGTTTCCGTCGGAGCGCCGATTCGACGCCTTCGCCAATCATCTGCTCACGACGACCGATGACGATTGGAAGCCGTACCTGCGCGATGCGTTTTCGTCGTTCAACATGGACATGCGCGTGCCGAAGCTCGCGACGCCCGACGAGCTCTCGCGGTTTCGTGCGCCGACGTTCGTCCTCGCCGGCGACGGAGATGTGAGCTTTCCCGGCGACAAGCTGCTCGCACGTGCCGCCGAGCTGTTCCCGTCGCTCGTCGAGCGCGAGCTCGTCGCCGACTGCCGGCACTCACCGCCGACGACCGATGCATTTCGCGCGTGGCTCGCGGAGAAGCTCGTGCGATTCCTCGATGACGCACGCTCGACTACGTATCGAAGCAACGTCATCAGTTCCTGATAGCGATTTTTTTTCGATGCTGATTTCCAAATTGCGTCGATTGGATACAGCATTCAATGGGGTGGTGCGACAGCGACGCACAGCGTCATGAGTGTTGACGCATCGCGCTAACGCGTTCATAAACGCTGTGGTGATGATGTTGGGAACGACGAGGCCAGCGCTCAGGTTGCCGGCTTCGCGGACCGATGTCGTCGCGCGCGTTGTACCTGTGGGCGTCGAGGAGGGCGGCATTTCGCTCGTCGCGATCAGCATTTCGATCGTCGGCGTACTGCTTCTGATTTTGGGCGCGGGGCCCCCGATGTAGCGGACGAGACAACGTCCCAATCGGCCCCCGCCCCGGAGAACGGAGCGGGGGCTTTTTCGTTGGCCCTGTGTGGGAAGGCATGTCGAACGATGCGCAGTGACAAGATCAAGAAAGGCCCTTCGCGAGCGCCTGCTCGCGCGATGCTGAAGGGCGCCGGCTACACGGACGCGGATCTCGAGAAGCCTCTCGTCGGAATCGCGAATACGTGGACGGAGGTCACGCCGTGCAACGTGCACCTGCGAGCGCTTGCCGAGCACGTGAAGGCCGGCGTTCGTGCGGCCGGCGGCACTCCGATCGAGTTCAACACGATCGCGGTCTCCGACGGCATCACGATGGGCACCGAGGGAATGCGCGGCTCGCTCGTGTCGCGCGAGGTGATCGCCGACTCGATCGAGCTGTTCGTGATGTCGCACGCGCTCGACGGCATCGTCGCGCTGTCGGGTTGCGACAAGACGATTCCCGCGACGGTGATGGCGCTCGCGCGACTCGACGTGCCGGGCCTCGTGCTCTATGGCGGACCGATCGCGCCCGGGCGATTCGAGGGCAAGGACGTCACGATCCAGGACGTGTTCGAGGCGGTCGGCGCGCACGCGACCGGGGCGATGTCGGCACAGCGGCTCGCCGTGCTCGAGGACAGAGCTTGTCCCGGCGCGGGCGCGTGCGGCGGCCAGTTCACCGCGAACACGATGTCGGTCGCGCTCACGCTGCTCGGCGTGTCGCCGCTGGGTCTCAACGAGATCGCCGCCACCGATCCGCGCAAGGCCGACGCGGCACGCGAGTGCGGTGCGCTTGTCATGAAGCTGATCGCCGACGACGTGAGGCCCCGCGCGCTGCTCACCAGGCCGGCGTTCGAGAACGCGATCGCCTCGGTCGCCGCAACCGCGGGCTCGACGAACGCGGTGCTGCACTTGCTGGCGATCGCCTACGAGGCCGGCGTGCCCCTCGCGATCGACGACTTCGACGCGATCGCCGCGCGGACGCCGGTGCTCGCAGATCTCAAGCCCGGCGGCCGCTACACCGCCGTCGACATGACGAAGACCGGCGGCGTGCGCCTGCTCGTCAAGCGCATGCTCGACGCGGGCCTCCTCGCCGACACACGCACGTGTACCGGCAAGACGTTGCGCGAGGAGACCACGGACGCGCGCCGGCTCGACGGTCCACCGGTCGTGCGGGAGGTCGACAATCCGCTCAAGCCTCGCGGCGGGTTCGCGATCCTGCGCGGCTCGCTCGCGCCAGACGGCTGCGTCGTCAAGCTCGCGGGCCACGACCGCGATACGCACACCGGGCCCGCGCGCGTGTTCGACGGCGAGGAGGCCGCGTTCGAGGCGGTGCAAGCGGGCACGATCCAGCCCGGTGACGTCGTCGTGATCCGGCACGAGGGTCCGCGCGGCGGACCCGGCATGCGCGAGATGCTCGGTGTCACCGCCGCGCTGATCGGTCAGGGACTCGGCGATTCGATCGCGCTCGTCACCGACGGCCGATTCAGCGGCGCGACGCACGGCCTGATGGCAGGGCACGTCTCGCCGGAGGCCGCTGCCGACGGGCCGATCGCCTACGTCCGCGACGGCGACCTCATCACGTTCGACGTCGCCGCGCGCCGGCTCGACGTCGACGCCGATCTCGCAGCGCGCTCGCGTGCTCATCCCGCGGCCCCGCGCCCACACGGCTACACGCACGGCGTGATGGCGAAATACGCCGCGCTCGTCACGTCTGCTTCCGAAGGGGCCGTCACGCGGCCTCGCCCGCCCACCAGGAAGGAACCCGCATGAAGTCGCTCAAACCGGATCCGCTCCAAGCCACGTTCACGCAGCGCGACACGCGCGTCGCCATCCTCGGCTACGACGACGACGCCCGCGAGCACGCGCTCGCCCTCTCGCGTGCGGGAAACACGGTCGCGATCGGCCTTGCGCCCGAGACGAGCTGCTGGGCGCGCGCCGCCGCAGACGGGTTCGCGGTCGGTCGCCCATCGAACGTCGTCGCGAAGGCCGAGGTCATCGTCGTGCTGATGCGCGAGCACGAGCAGACGTGGCGGCAGAGCGAGCCGTACGTCCGGGCCGGCACGCTCGTCGTGTTCGGCTCGGCGCGCGCGCTGCAGTCCGGTGCGTGCGCGTGCAG
Source organism: Kofleriaceae bacterium (assembly GCA_013368795.1). Classification (GTDB taxonomy): domain Bacteria; phylum Myxococcota_A; class Polyangia; order Haliangiales; family Haliangiaceae; genus JABFXX01. Next base: position 13,846 of record JABFXX010000400.1, on the reverse strand, counting down.
CGGTGTCGATGTCGTGCTCGTGACGACGATCGGCAACGAGCATGCGGGTTGTCGCGTCGCCGTGCATCGTGACGTCACCGGGCGGGCGCTCGTTCGCGCCGTCGGCTATGCGCGCGCCGCGTTCTCCACCGATGTCGAGCTGCGCGCGACGTCGGTCCACCTCGAGGCCGACATCGAGCTGGCGTCGGTCAGCGAGCGCGCGGGCAGCCTGCTCGCGCTCTACGCACAGACCGAGCGCCTGCCGCCGCGCATCGCGAAGCCGCTCGCGCTCGTCGACGACGAGTTTGACGACGAGGCGGACACGCCCGACGTCCTCGCTCCGGCACTCGCGTGGTGGAGAAACATGTGAGCTCCGCGCAACGCACCGGCGCGCAGATCCTGTGGGAGGCGCTCGAGCGCGAGGGCGTCGACGTCGTGTTCGGCTATCCGGGCGGCGCGATCATGCCCGCGTACGACGCGCTGCTCGAGAGCCGGATCCGCCACGTGCTCGTTCGCCACGAGCAAGGCGCCGCGCACATGGCCGACGGCTACGCGCGCGCCTCGGGCAAGACCGGCGTCGCGATCGCGACCTCGGGTCCGGGCGCGACGAACCTCGTCACCGGCATCGCGACGGCGATGCTCGACTCGGTCCCGCTCGTCTGCATCACGGGCCAGGTCGGCTCGAAGCATCTCGGCAGCGACGCATTCCAGGAGACCGACATCACCGGCGTGACGCTGCCGATCACGAAGCACAACTACCTCGTCACGCACGTCGATGACATCGCGAAGACGATCCGCGAGGCGTTCTACATCGCGAGCTCGGGTCGGCCAGGGCCGGTGCTCGTCGACATCACGAAGGATGCGCAGCAGGCCCAGGTCGTCCCCGCATGGAGCGAGGAGCCGGTCCGCATGCGCGGCTATCGCCCCGAGCATCGCGCACGTCGCGACGAGCTGGCGCGCGCCGCCGAGATGATCGATCGTGCGAGGCGGCCGGTCATCCTCGCCGGTCACGGCATCGTCAAGGCAGGCGCGACCGCGCTCCTGCGCGACCTCGTCGACAAGACCGCGATGCCCGTCGCGTCGACGCTGCTCGGCCTCGGCGGCTTCCCCGCGACGCATCCGCTCGCGCTCGGCATGATGGGCATGCACGGCGAGGCGTGGGTGAACCACGCGATCCAGGAGGCGGACCTCCTGCTCGCGCTCGGCATGCGGTTCGACGACCGCGTCACCGGCAAGCTCGACACCTACGCGCTCGACGCGAAGAAGATCCACTGCGAGCTCGATCCGGCGGAGATCAACAAGAACGTCCGCGTCGATGTCGCGCTCGTCGGCGACGTCAAGGACACGCTCGACGCGCTGCTACCGCTCGTGTCGCGCAAGGGCCGCGCCGAGTGGCTCGCGCGGATCTCCGAGCTCAAGGGTGACTCAGCGGTGCGCGACATCCAGTGCATGCCGCACGACGGCCGGCTGTTCGCTGCCCACGTCATGCACGACCTGTGGCGGATCACCGAGGGCAAGGCGCTCGTCGTCACCGACGTCGGCCAGCACCAGATGTGGGAGGCGCAGTACTACCGCCACGATCATCCTCGCAAGCTCGTCACGTCGGGCGGCCTCGGCACGATGGGCTTCGCGCTGCCGGCCGCGCTCGGCGCGAAGCTCGCGGTGCCCGACGAGGAAGTCTGGGTGATCGCCGGCGATGGCGGGTTTCAGATGACCGCGTGCGAGCTGTCGACGATCGCGCAGGAGGGCGTGAAGCTCCACATCGCGATCATCAACAACGGCTACCTCGGCATGGTTCGCCAGTGGCAGCAGTTCTTCTACAACGGCCGCTACTCGGCGACGCCGCTCAAGAGCCCCGACTTCGTGAAGCTCGCCGAGGCGCACGGCCTGACCGGGCTGCGCGTCACGACGCGTGACGAGGTCGCGCCTGCGGTGGCGCGCGCGCGGGCCTCGCGCGAGACCGTGCTGATCGACTTCCGCGTCGAGCAGGAGGACTCGGTCTACCCGATGGTCCCCGCCGGCGCGGCACTCCACGACATGATCCGGCGGCCGAGCCGGATCGTCGAGACCGCGGAGGACGACTGATGAGCTCGCGAACCTTGATCCTGCACGTCGAGGACCTGCCCGGCGTGCTCAACCGCGTGACGTCGCTGTTCCGGCGCCGCGGCTACAACATCGAGTCGCTCGCGGTCGGCCGCACGGAGATTCCGGGCGTATCGCGCATGACGATCGTCATGGAGGCCGACGACGACGCCGCGCGCCGCATCGAGGCGAACATCTACAAGCTCGTCAACGTGCTTCGCGTCGAGGACACGACACACCGCCCGAACCTCACGCGCGAGATGGCGCTGATCAAGGTCCGCGCGGATCACGCGACGCGTGCCAGCGTGATGTCGCTCGCCGACGTGTTCCGCGCGCGCGTCCTCGACGTCGGGCGCGAGGAAATGATCTTCGAGATCACGGGTATCCGCGACAAGATCGATCAGCTCGTCACCGTGCTCACGCCCTACGGGATCGTCGAGCTGGTGCGCACGGGTGCGATCGCGATGTTCCGCAGCGCCGATCCGGTGAGGACGCGGCGCGAGTCACCAAAGGAGATGGCCGATGGCAACGATCTACTATGACAAGGACGCCGACCTCTCGCTGATTCGCGCCAAGAAGGTCGCGATCGTGGGCTACGGCTCGCAGGGTCACGCGCATGCGCAGAACCTCGCCGACAGCGGCGTGACCGTGAAGGTCGGCCTTCCGGCGACGAGCAAGAGCCTCGCGAAGGCGAAGGCCGCCGGCCTCGAGGTCGCGGCCGTGCCCGAGGTCGCCGCATGGGCCGACGTGATCATGGTGCTCGCGCCCGATACCGCGCAGCCTGCGCTCTACGAGAACGAGATCGCGCCGTACCTCGCGCCCGGCCGCACGCTGATGTTCGCGCACGGCTTCAACATCCGCTACGGCACGATCGCACCGCGCAAGGACGTCGACGTGTCGATGATCGCGCCGAAGGGCCCCGGCCACCGCGTGCGCGAGACGTTCCAGACCGGCAGCGGCGTGCCGGCGTTGATGGCCGTGCATCACGACGCGACCGGCACTGCACGTCACGTCGCGCTGTCGTATGCGTGCGCGATCGGCGCGGGCCGCGCAGGCGTGCTCGCGACGACGTTTGCCGAGGAGACCGAGACCGACCTGTTCGGCGAGCAGGCCGTGCTGTGCGGCGGCGTCAGCGCGCTCGTCAAGGCGGCGTTCGAGACGCTGACCGCGGCGGGCTACCAGCCCGAGGTCGCGTACTTCGAGTGCCTGCACGAGCTGAAGCTGATCGTCGACCTCATGTACCGCGGCGGGCTCAGCTACATGCGCTACTCGGTCAGCGATACCGCCGAGTACGGCGACTACGTGTCGGGTCCTCGCGTGATCGATCCGCGCGTCAAGGAGACGATGCGCAAGGTCCTCGACGACATCCAGAACGGCGGGTTCGCGAAGCGCTGGATCGACGAGAACAAGGGGGGCCGGCCGTGGTTCGAGACCCAGCGGCGCACCGAGACCGACCACTCGATCGAGAAGGTCGGCGCGCAGCTGCGCACGATGATGCCGTTCCTCGACCCCGTCACCCTCAAGCCGGGCGAGTGACACCGTGGAGCACGTACGCATCTTCGACACGACGCTGCGCGACGGCGAGCAATCGCCCGGCGCGACGATGACCTCGACGGAGAAGCTCGAGGTCGCGCGCGCACTGGCGCGCCTGCGCGTCGATGTGATCGAAGCCGGCTTTCCGGCGGCATCGCCCGACGATCTCGCCGCCGTGCAAGCGATCGCGGCGCAGGTCGGCACCGACGCAGGCGCACCGATCATCTGCGGCCTCGCTCGCGCCGCGAAGACCGATATCGAGCGCGCATGGGAGGGCGTCCGCGCCGCGCACCGGCCCCGCATCCACACGTTCCTCGCGACGTCTGACCTGCACCTGCAGCACAAGCTGCGGATGACGCGCGACGAGGTCTGCGCGCGCGTATCCGAGATGGTCGCGTACGCGAAGTCGCTGTGCGACGACATCGAGTTCTCGCCCGAGGACGCCGGCCGCAGCGATCCCACGTTCCTCTACCGCGTGCTCGAGCTCGCGATCCGCGCGGGCGCGACGACGCTCAACATCCCCGACACCGTCGGCTACACGACGCCCGACGAGTTCGGCGCGCTGATCGCCGGCATTCGCGACAACGTACCCGGCGCGAAGGACGTCGTCCTCTCGGTGCACTGCCACGATGACCTCGGGCTCGCGACCGCGAATGCGCTCGCCGGCATCCTCGCCGGGGCGCGGCAGGCCGAGGTCACGATCAACGGCATCGGCGAGCGCGCCGGGAACTCCTCGCTCGAGGAGGTCGTGATGGCGATCCACACGCGCGCCGCGAAGTTCGCGCTCTCGACGCAGATCGACACGACGCAGCTCACGCGCGTGAGCCGGCTCGTCAGTTCGTGCACCGGCATGGCCGTGCAGGCCAACAAGGCGATCGTCGGCGCCAACGCGTTCGCGCACGAGTCCGGCATCCACCAGGACGGCATGCTCAAGCACGAGGCGACCTACGAGATCATGCGCCCGGAGACCGTCGGCGCGACCCAGACCCAGCTCGTGCTCGGCAAGCATTCGGGGCGCGCGGCGCTCGCGGCGCGGCTCGCCGAGCTCGGCTACCCGCTCCAGGGCGACGTGCTCGATCGCGTGTTCAAGCGGTTCAAGGAGATCGCGGATCGGCGCAAGCAGGTCACCGATGCCGACCTCGAGGTGCTCGTCCGCGACGACCTGCCCGAGCTCGACGAGGCATTCCAGCTCGACGGCCTGCACGTCGGCTGCGGCGCGCTCGGCATGCCGACGGCGACCGTCCGTCTCCGCGGTTCCGACGGCGCCGTCCGCGCGCACGCCTCGATCGGTACCGGTCCCGTCGACGCGGCGTACAAGGCGATCGACGCGCTCGTCGCTGCGCCCGCCGATCTGCTCGAGTACACCGTGCACTCGGTGACCGAGGGCATCGACGCGCTCGGCCACGTCACGGTGCGCGTGCGCGACGACCGCGGCCGCGTGTTCCACGGCGCCGGCGCCGACACCGACATCATCGTCGCGAGCGTTCACGCCTATCTGCGTGCGCTCAACCGGATCGTCGCGACCCAGGGCGTGGTGAAGCCATCGCCCCCGGCGTGGACGCCGCCTCCCGCCGACGAGCTGAGGAGCACACCATGAAGCGCACGCTGTTCGAGAAGATCTGGGATGCGCATGTCGTCGCCGAGGAGCCGGGGCGTCCTGCCGTGCTCTACATCGATCTCCACCTCGTTCACGAGGTGACGTCGCCGCAGGCGTTCGCCGGGCTCGATGAACGCGGCCTGCGCGTCCGCCGCCCCGACCGCACGGTCGCGACGATGGACCACTCGATCCCGACGCTGCCGAAGGGCCTCGCGGTCGTCGACGATGCGGCGCGCACCCAGCTCCGCACGCTCGCGGACAATTGCCAGAAGCACGGCATCACGCTGCACGACACGGAGTCCGAGCACACCGGCATCGTCCACGTGATCGGCCCGGAGCTCGGTCACACGCAGCCGGGCATGACGATCGTGTGCGGCGACAGCCACACGTCGACGCACGGCGCCTTCGGCGCGCTCGCGTTCGGCATCGGCACGAGCGAGGTCGAGCACGTGCTCGCGTCGCAGTGCCTGCTGCAGCGCAAGCCGAAGACGTTCGAGGTGCGCTTCGAGGGCACGCTGCGCCCCGGCGCGACGGCGAAGGACCTCGTGCTCGCACTGATCGCCGAGATCGGCGTCGGCGGCGCGACCGGGCACGTCATCGAATACACCGGCTCCGCGATCCGCGCGCTCGACATGGAGGGCCGGATGACAGTCTGCAACATGTCGATCGAGGCAGGCGCGCGCGCCGGCATGATCGCGCCCGACGACACGACGCTCGCGTGGCTCGCCGGCAGGCCGCACGCGCCGACCGGCGCCGCGTGGGATGCCGCCCTCGAGCGCTGGTGCCAGCTCGCGAGCGACGATGGCGCGACCTACGATCGCACGCTCGTGATCGACGCCTCGCTTGTCGAGCCGATGATCACGTTCGGCACGAATCCGGGCATGGGCATCCCGGTCGGCGCGCCGGTGCCGTCGCTCGACGAGATCGATCCGGCGCACCGGCCCGCGCTCGAGAAGGCGATGCGCTACATGGGACTCGATCCCGGAGAGCCGCTGCTCGGCCGGCCGATCGACGTCGTGTTCATCGGCTCGTGTACGAACGCGCGGCTCGGCGACATGCGCGCCGCCGCGAGCGTGATGCGAGGACGCAAGGTCGCGCCCGGCGTCCGCGTGCTCGTCGTGCCGGGCAGCAAGGACGTCAAGCGGCAGGCCGAGGCCGAGGGCCTCGACACCGTGTTCCGCGACGCCGGCGCCGAGTGGCGCGAGCCCGGCTGCTCGATGTGCATCGCGATGAACGGCGACGCGATCGAGCCCGGCCAGTACGCGGTGAGCACGAGCAACCGCAACTTCGAGGGCCGTCAGGGCCGCGGTGGCCGCACGTTCCTCGCCTCTCCCCTCACCGCCGCGGCGGCCGCCGTCACCGGCAAGGTCACCGACGTGCGCTCGCTGCTCGGAGGCTCCCGATGACTCCGTTCACCACGCTCACCGCGCGCGCCGTCGCGCTGCCCGCCGACGACGTCGACACCGATCAGATCATCCCGGCGCGCTTCCTCAAGGGCACGTCGAAGGTCGGCCTCGGCGACAGCCTGTTCGCGGACTGGCGCGCCCAGCCCGGCTTCCCGCTGCTCGCACCGAGCGCACGCGGTGCACAGATCCTCGTCACCGGCGTCAACTTCGGCTGCGGCTCGTCGCGCGAGCACGCACCGTGGGCGCTCGTCGACTGGGGCTTCCGCGCGATCATCGCGCGCTCGTTCGCCGACATCTTCAAGGAGAACGCGACGAAGAATGGCCTCTTGCCGGTCGCGCTCTCCGAGGAGGCCTGCGAGCTGATCGAGTACGCGCTTCGCGCCGAGCCCGCGCTCGAGCTCACCGTCGATCTCGACGGCCAGCGCGTGCTCCTGCCCGACGGAACGAGTTTCCGGTTCCTCCTCGATCCATTCGCGAAGCACTGCCTCGCGAGCGGACTCGACGAGCTCGGCTACATCCTGTCGTTCGCGGACCGCATCGCCGCATACGAACAACGATGACCGACGTCGCCGTTTACGATACGACGCTGCGCGACGGGACGCAGCGCGAGGGCATCTCGCTCGCATGCTCCGACAAGCTGCGGATCGCGGAGCAGCTCGACGCGCTCGGCGTGACGTTCATCGAGGGCGGCTGGCCGGGCTCGAACCCGAAGGACGCCGAGCTGTTCCGGCGCGCACGCGACATCGAGTGGACGCACGCGACGCTGTGCGCGTTCGGCTCGACCCGACGCGCCGACGTCTCGCCCGACGACGACGCGAACCTCGCCGCGCTGATCGCCTCCGAGGCGCCGGCGTGCACGATCTTCGGCAAGACGTCGCTGCGCCACGTCCGCGAGGTCCTGCGCACGACGCCCGACGAGAACCTCGCGATGATCGAGGACAGCGTGCGCTATCTGCGCTCGCACGGCCGGCGCGTCATCTACGACGCCGAGCACTTCTTCGACGGCGCGCGCGAGGACGCCGACTACGCATTCGCGACGCTGCTCGCCGCGGAGCACGGCGGGGCCGAGGCGATCGTCCTGTGCGACACGAACGGCGGCACGATGCCGTGGGAGATCGAGGCGCGCGTGCGCGAGGTCGCGCTCGTGCTGCCGGTCGCGATCGGCATCCACGCGCATGACGATGCCGGCTGTGCGGTCGCGAACTCGCTCGCTGCGGTCCGCGCCGGCGCGACGCACGTGCAGGGCACGCTCAACGGCTACGGCGAGCGCTGCGGCAACGCGAACCTGACGACGATCATCCCGAACCTCGAGCTCAAGCTCGGCATGCGCTGCATCCGCGCACTCGCCGAGCTCGGCCGGGTCTCGCGCTACACCGCCGAGCTCGCGAACCTCGCATTCGACGAGCACGCGCCGTACGTCGGGCGCAGCGCGTTCGCGCACAAGGGCGGCGTACACGTCGCCGCGATCCGCCGCTCGCCGCGCTCGTACGAGCACGTCGATCCCGCGGTCGTCGGCAACCGCACGCGATTCGTCGTCAGCGAGCTGTCCGGACGCGGCAACGTCCGCGCGATCGCCGAGGCGCACGACGTCGAGGTCGCGGCCGATCTCGAGGCCGGCGTGCTCGACTCGGTGAAAGATCGCGAGGCACGCGGCTTCGCTTTCGAGTCCGCCGAGGCCTCGGTCGCGCTGATGATCCGGCGCGCGGAGCCCGGCTACGTGCCGCCGTTCGAGCTCGTCGATCACAAGGTGCTCGCCGGCAAGCGCGAGGGAGTCGCCGCGTTCGTCGACGCTGCCGTCAAGGTTCGCGTTCGCGGCGAGCTCGTCCACACCGCCGCCGAGGGCAACGGCCCGGTGAGCGCGCTCGACGCCGCGCTCCGCAAGGCGCTCGCCGCGGCCTACCCCGAGGTCCGCGACATCCACCTCGAGGACTACAAGGTTCGCATCATCGATGGACGCGAAGGCACGTCTGCGGTGACGCGCGTGCTGATCGACCACGGCAACGGGCACGACCGATGGACCACCGTCGGTGCGTCGCCGAACATCCTCGACGCATCGCTCGCCGCGCTCGTCGATGGCATCGAGCACGGGCTCTGGCTCGTACGGAAGGGAGAACGCGATGAAGGCCACGATCGTCTTGCTGCCGGGTGATGGAATCGGTCCCGAGGTCGTCCGCGAGGCGCGCGGCGTGCTCGAGACGATCGCTGCCCGCTTCGGTCACGCGCTGACGTTTGCCGAGCATCTGATCGGCGGCGCAGCGATCGATGCGACCGGCGATCCGCTCCCGGCCGCGACGCTCGCCGCGTGCAGGTCTGCCGATGCGGTCCTCCTGGGCGCGGTCGGCGGCCCGAAGTGGGATGACCCGAAGGCGCGAGTGCGTCCGGAGCAAGGTCTACTCGCGATCCGCAAGGCGCTCGGCCTTTACGCGAACCTGCGGCCGGTGCGCGTGCACCCTGCCCTCGCCGCGGTCTCGCCGCTCAAGGCCGAACGGATCGAGGGCGTCGACATCCTGTTCATCCGCGAGCTGACCGGCGGTCTCTACTTCGGCTGGCCGCGGTTCCGCGAGGAGGTTGGCGATGGCCGACGTGCGGTCGACACGCTCGAGTACACCGAGCAGGAGATCCGAAGGGTCGTAACTCTTGCGTTCCAGCTCGCCCGGACGCGCAAGAAACGCGTGACTTCGATCGACAAGGCGAACGTGCTCGAGTCGTCGCGACTGTGGCGCGAGATCGCGACCGAGGTCGCCGCCGGCTTCCCCGATGTCACGCTCGAACATCAGCTCGTCGACTCGTGTGCGATGCGGCTCGTCACCGCCGCGCGCACGTTCGACGTGATCGTGACCGAGAACATGTTCGGCGACATCCTCACCGACGAGGCCGCGGTGCTCGCAGGCTCGCTCGGCCTGCTTCCGAGCGCATCGCTCGGCGACGGCACGCGCGGGCTCTACGAGCCGATCCACGGCTCTGCACCCGACATCGCGGGCCAGGGCATCGCGAACCCGATCGGGACGATTCTCAGCGCCGCCATGTTACTGCGTCACTCGCTGCACCTCCTCGAAGAAGCCGACGCGATCGAACGTGCCGTGCGCGAAGTGATCGCAGCGGGCGCGCGCACGCCCGACACGGTGCTCGACTCGTCGCAGAAGACGATATCGACATCCGAGCTCGGCGCAGCAGTTCGGTCGGCACTCGGCCACTAACAGGCGTCGACATACCGAACAGCCCGTACGCCGACGACGAGCGCAGTAGCTACTCTGCTCGACGCACGGCGCGCGCGTGGTGCGCTCCCGCGCGTCCGCATACGCAAATTTCGTCGCTGCACCGACATCTCCGGTGGTCTAGCGCTTGCTCGGTGGCGACGCGCGCAGCGTTTCTGCGAACACCACAGGAGAGAAGACAGATGCCGATCCAGGACAACAACGAGATGCAGCGGCTCAACTTCGCGATCAAGAGCGCCATGCGCGCGGTCCAGAGCCGCGGCATGGCCGGCGAGGACTTCCAGGCGCAGGGCTATCAGCAGCACCAGGGTTACGGCGACACGCAGACCAGCGACCTCCGCGAGCGCGTGCACGAGGCCGTGCGCGAGCGCGTCGGCCAGCGTCTGCAGGAGCGCGTCCGCGAGGGCGTGAAGGAGCGCGTCCGCGAGATCGTGCGCGACCGGCTCGCGACCGAGCTGCGCGCCGCGATGATCGAGGCGCAGAGCGATCGCGGGTTCGACTTCTCGCGTCTCGAGAAGCGGCTCTCGGATCGCCTTGCCCAGACCCTCGAGGACCAGGTCTCCGACGTGATCCGCCAGCGCGTCCGCGACGGCCTTCGCGAGCGTCTCGGTGAGGCGATCCGCGAGGCCATCTCGACGACCCAGTTTGCGGAGGATTCCGACCGCATCGCGTCGCGCATCCGCGACCGCGTCGAGCCCGAGCTCCGCGAGCGTCTCGCCGAGGGCGTGCGCGACCGCATCCGCGACACCATCCGCGGCCGTCTCCAGGAGACGGTCCGCGAGCGCCTCAAGGAGTCGTTCCAGGCGGCGCTGCAGAGTGGGGGCGAACCGGAGCGCATGATCACGATGATCCGCGAGCGGCTCGGCGAGGCGATCGAGCAGCGCGTCGGCGACGCGATCGAGCAGCGCGCCCGTGATGCCGTTCGCGAGCGTCTCGAGGAGACGGCGCGCGAGCGCGTCGCCGAGGCGGTCCGCTCCGCGGTCTCGGAGCGCTGGCAGGGTGGCGGACGCCAGATGGGCTTCGGCGGCGGCTTCGGCATGGGCCCGATGCAGGTCACCGACGCGATGAACATGTCGGAGACGCTGCGCGACTACATCCACGACTCGCTGCGCACGCGCTTCGTGGACTCGGTCCGCGATCACGTCAGCAACACGATCCGCGAGCACGTGGATGACGTCCTGCGCGAGCGGCTCGGCACCGCGATCCGCGCGTCGCTCGTCGAGCAGAAGCTGCTCGGTGGCTTCGATCCGGATCAGTTCGCAGACTCGGTTCGCGGCCGCATCGCCTACGCGATCCGCGAGCGCCTCACCGACGCGGTTCGCGAGCGCCTCCACGAGGTGCACCGTGACCGCCTGCGCGAGGCGATTCGCTCGGCGATCACCGACGGCGGTCACACGCCCGAGTTCTCAGGCTTCGGCACGGGCATGCACTGAGGTGCTGCGCGCCTACCGTGCGCGCGGGCCACCTCGGCTGCAGTGAGCTGCGCATCTGTCTGTCGCGTCTGCCCGCGACAGCGCGGGCATGCACGCTGCAGCTTCTCACACCATGAGCTGTACCTGGACGGCGAGCTTCTCCATGTATGGGTGGCTCGCCGTCCTTGTTTCGGCTGGCGTTGGCTGCAATCAGGAAGCGCGGGCTCAGGTCGCCACCGACCCTCTCGGTCCGTTGTACTGCTACCAGATCGCCGTCGCTGCGCAGCTGGACCTCGACCACGCTGTACAGCTGTGCTCGGCCGCACTCTCCGATGCGCCCGGTCGCTGCTACGCCGTCGCGCTCGATCGATTCCACGGGCTCGCGTCGCAGAAGATCCTCCAGCTGTGTCGCGCCGCCACCTCGCTCGCGCCGGTCAGCTGCTACGCGCGGCTCGATTCGATCGGCACGCTGACCGAGGACCAGATGATCGCCTACTGCACGACGGCATGCTCGCTCGGCCCACCACCGGCACAGGTCGCCTCGCCTGCATGCCTCGACGGGGCCGCGCGCTTCACCGACCTCTCGCTGCAGAGCGCCGGGGAGCTCTGTCAGGCGTCGCGCTCGGCCGGTCCTGTGCAGTGCTACATCGCGGGACAGCAGCTGCACGAGCTCGCCGATTCCAAGGTCGTCCAGCTCTGCGCTGAATCGCGACGCTGCCAGTACACCTACTGAGACATCGCAGCTCGTACGGCGCGACACTTGCGTGCGGATCGATGCATGCGCCGGTTCGCGATCGCATTCGTCATCGCTTCGTCGGCGGCGCCAACCACGTCGCTCGCAAAGCAGCCTCAACCCATCGACCCTTATCAGCCCGACACGGAGGTCGAGCCGGGCGCACCGCCCGATGTAAATACCGAGTACGACGAGAACCAGCCCTACGGCGACGAGGTTTCCGTCCCGGCGGAGTCCGACGTCTACGCCGACACCGATCCGAGCGCGCTCTCCGACTTCCGCGATGTCCTCGATCCGTACGGCCAATGGGTCGACGATCCGACATATGGGACCGTCTGGGTCCCCGCCAGCGACCAGGTCGGTCCCGACTTCACGCCGTATCAGACCGCAGGCCACTGGGAGTGGGACGGCCAGGACTACGTCTGGGTCAGCGACTATCCCTGGGGCTGGGTCCCGTTCCACTACGGGCGCTGGGTCGAGATCGCCGATCTCGGCTGGGCCTGGATCCCCGGTCGTCAGTACGCGCCTGCGTGGGTCGACTGGCGCATCGGCCTGGCTAACTACGACTACGTCGGTTGGGGCCCGACGCCTCCCGACTACGCCTGGTACGACGGCACGCCGTACACGCTCGGTTTCGCCCCCACGCCGTCGTACTGGTACATCCCGAGCGCGGCCATCTTCAGCAACGACATCCACGATCGCGTCGTCCGAGGCCGAGAGCTCGCGCAGGTCGAGCGCCACACGCGCCCGTTCAGCCGCGTGCGCCCCGCGGTCGGTCGCGTGCCGAACGTGCGCCGCGAAACGCGCGGCCCGGCGCCGCAACGGCTCGGCCGAAACATCGCCGTCGTTCACACGCAGCCCAACGAGCGCGGCCTGACGATGGCGAGGCGCTTCTCCAACCCGCGCACCGCGCGTGCGTACGGTGCGAAGGCGCCGAGCGCACACGTCGTGCGTCGCGCCCCAACGCGCCCGTCGGGTCAGCCGATCGATGGCCGCGGTGCAGGCACGAGTCGCCGTCGGACGACGCCGCAGGCAACGGAGACGCCGGGACGTCCGCCGGTCGAGACACCCAGCCGCAAGCGGCCGACTGCACCGAGTACGCGTACGCCGCGCACCGAGGAGCAGCCGCCGCGCGGCGCGCCGACCGAGGAGCAGCGCCGGACGCCCGGCGAGACGACGCGCCCGCGCTCGCTCGAGGAGAAGCCGCCTACGAAGGGAACGGCTCCGACGAAGGAGCGGACGCCGTCGGCGCGCGAGACCACGCCGTCGTCACGCGAGACGACGCCACCGGCACGCGAGACGACACCGTCGCCGCGCGAAGGCGCTCCGACGAAGACTCCATCGCAACCGAGAACGACGCGTGAACCGACGCGCGGCGCGACCACACCGAGTGGTCGCGAGCCATCGCCGCGTCCCTCGCCTTCCGAGACGAAATCTCGCGAGCCGTCGCCGTCGCGTTCAGCGCCCTCCGAGACGAGGTCGCGTGAGCCATCGTCGTCGCGGTCCGCGCCGCCGCCGTCTCCAACGCGATCGCACCAGGCGCCGTCTTCGCATGGGCCATCGCCCTCCGCCTCGTCGCGCTCGCATGCTGCGCCGTCGCCGTCACACGCGCCGTCGCCGTCACACGCGCCGTCGCCTTCACACGCGCCGTCGCACTCCACGTCTGCGCGCTCTGCGCCGTCGCCATCGCACGCCGCGCCTTCGCATGCTGCGCCGCCGCCCTCGCATTCCGCTCCGTCGCATGCTGCGCCGCCGCCGTCGTCGCATTCAGCGCCGTCACATTCAGCGCCGTCACATTCAGCGCCGTCACATTCAGCGCCGTCACATTCAGCGCCGTCACATTCAGCGCCATCGCATTCAGCGCCATCGCATTCCGCGCCATCGCATTC
>JABFXX010000560.1 GCA_013368795.1 Kofleriaceae bacterium | reverse complement strand
GTCGCCGCCGGCGGCAGCTTGCTCTTCTTCGCCGCCGCGGGCGTGCGCACGGCGGGCCGCACGGTCGCGGTGATCGCGCGGTCCTCGCGCAGATAGTTCCCCGCCGCCTGCGCGACATCGTCGACGGTGACCGCGCGGATCGCGTCGTCGTAGCTCGCCCACGACTTCCAGCCGAGGCCGTACGCCTCGTAGTAAGCGATCGCGTTCGCGACCGACGACCGGCGCTGCATCGCGATCTGATGGCTGCCGATGAGATAGCTCCGCGCCCGCTCGAGCTCGTCGGCGGTGATGCCGTCCTTGCGGACGTGCTCGAGCTCGCCGCGCACGGCGGAGACCGCCGCCTCGAGCTTGTCGGGCGCGCACGACAGATAGATCGCGACGAAGCCCGGATCGACACCTTCGACCGAGTGCGCCGACACGCGATAGACGAGGCCCTGCTTGTCGCGCAGCTCGCCGAACAGCCGGCCGCTCTGACCGCCGAGCACGGCGATGAGGACCTCGAGCGCGAACCGATCCTTGGCGTCGATCGTCGCGCCCGGGAACCCGACGACGAGGTGCGCCTGCGCGCGATCGAGGAAGCGATAGACCTCGTGCGCGCTGTCGAACTTCGGCCGCGCGACCGCGGGCGCGGCGACCTTCGTCGCCTTGACCGCGCCGAAGCGCTTCGTGACGCGGGCGATGACGTCGTCGACGTCGACATCGCCGACGATCGCGAGCGTCAGCGTCGAGATCGGATAGGCGTCGCGATAGAACGCCGCGAGCGATGCGCGATCGAGGCCGTCGATCGACTCCTCGGTGCCGAGGATGTCGCGCGCGTACGGATGCGAGCCGTACAGCGCCTCGCTGAACAGGCGGAATGCGACCTGCGTCGGGTTGTCGCCCTGCGCGATCTGATCGGCGACGAGCTCGCGCTTCTCGCGCGTCAGCTCGGCGGCGGGCAGCGACGGAGTGAGCAGGCAGTCGGCGACGAGATCGAGCCCGGCGTGCCACGACTTCGCGAGCCATTCGGCCGCGACGCCGAAGCTGTTGCGACCGGCGACGCCGCCGAGCGAGCCGCCGAGGCGGTCGACCTTGTCGGCGAGCGCGGCCGCGTCGAGCGAGCCGCAGCCGCGCGTGATCATGCGCGCGAGCAGCGTCGATGCGCCGGCATGCGCTTCATCCTCGACGCGAACGCCGCCGCGCCACACCGCGCGCATCGCGACGATCGGCACCGACGGATCGCGGCGGACGAGCAGGACCATGCCGTTCGGCAGCGCGACCCGCTTCTCGACGGGCGCACTCGGCGCGGTCGCGACACGCAGCGAGCGGCGCACGCGCTTCTCCGCGGTGCGCGCGAACGTCGTCGACGCGGCGCGGCCGCGCGGCTTGGGCAGGATCGCCGCGACGCTCGCATTCTCCGGCCGGAAGTAGCGATGCACGGCGGCCGCGACGTCGTGGCGGCGCACCGCGCGGATCCGATCGAGATAGACGTGCGCGAACCGCGGATCGCCGGTGAGGCTCGCGTTCCAGCCGAGGATCTTCGCGCGGCCCTGCGCGGTCTCGAGCTGGCGAACGAGACCGGCCTCGGCGGCGATGCGCGCCTTCTCGAGCTCGTCGGGCGTCAGATCGTCGACGAGCCCGAGCGCCTCGTCGACGAGCGCACCGACACTTCTCTGGGCGTCGCGCGAGCGCGCGGTCGCCGAGAGCACGAACAGGCCCGGATCGCGCAGCGCGTGAACGTGCGCGTAGGCGCCGGTGACGAGACCATCGCGATCGCGCAGCCGGCGCGGCAGGCGCGCGGACTCACTCTCGCCGAGCAGGATCGCGGCGACGTCGAGCGCGGCGACATCGGGATGGCGCGCCGCCGGCACGTGGAACCCGACGGACAGGTATGCCTCGCTGACGTCGCGATACGCGGCGACCGCGCGTGGTGCGGTCTGCGCGGGCTCTGCGACGACGCGCCGCACGGGACGTCCCGTCGGCATCGCGCCGAATCGCCGCTCGACGCTGCGCCGCACCTGGCCCGGGTCGACATCGCCGGCGACGACGAGCGTCATGTTGTCGGCGACGTAGTAGCTGCGAAAGAAGTCGACGAGGTCGCGCTCGCCGAGGCGCTGCACGCTCTCCGGCGTACCGATCACCGGGCGGCGATACGGATGCTCGGCGTAGGCGGTCGCGAACAGGCTCTGCGCGACCGAGCGCGCCGGATCGTCGCTGCCCTGGCGGATCTCCTCGAGGATCACGCGGCGCTCGCGATCGAGCTCCTCTGGATCGACGCGCGGCGCGGTCAGCGCATCGCCGATCGCATCGATCGCACCGTCGACGTGATCGCGCCCGAGCACCGCGTGATAGACGGTGTGGTCGAACGAGGTGTACGCGTTGATCTCGCCGCCGCTGCCTTCGATCGCGCGCGTCAGCTCGCCGACGCCGTAGCTCGACGAGCCCTTGAACAGCATGTGCTCGACGACATGCGCGACGCCGGCTTGTGGGGGGCGTTCATCGGCTGAACCGACACCGACCCATGCCTGGACGGCGAGTACCGGCGCGGGATGCCCCGCGGCCACATGCAAAGTCAGCCCGTTATCCAGGCGATGAGTCTCGATATCGTGCACGGGTGCGCTTGCCGCCGCGGATCCCGCACCGAGCGCGATCGCCAGCGCGGCAGCAGCGAGATGATAGGCACGTACGGAACGGCGGGGCACGTTTCGGCACCATAGGCCAAGTACCTGGGATTTTGGTTATCCTTTGGCCCATGAAGCGACTATTGGGGAGCCTCGTGTGTCTTGCCGCGTGGGCCGGTTGCGGCGGCGATCCGATCGATGCCGAAGGGACCTACTCGGTCGGCATCACCAACCGCGATAACGGCTGCGAGTTCGACAACTGGACGGTCGGAAACCAGACGTCGGGCATCGAGGTCGTCGTCACGCAGAACGGCGAGTCGGCGCTCGCAGAGGTGAAGGGCGCCGCGGGCGCGTTCCTCGACCTCTGGATCGGCGACGCCACGTTCTCCGGTGACGTCGCAGGGAATCACCTGGACATGACGATCCAGGGCACGCGCTCGCAGACGATGGGCAACTGCACGTTCACGTACGACGTGGCGTTTGCCGCGAACCTGGTCGGCGACTCGCTGAACGGCACGATCTCGTACACGGCCGCGCACAACGGTCACTCCGATTGCGCCGCGATCGAGTGCGTCAGCTCGCAAGACTTCAGCGGTTCGCGCCCGCCGCGCTGATGCTCGACATCGGCGCACAGGACGCGCTCGCGGCACCGCCGTCGCCGCACATCGCGACGCCGCGGCTCGTCCTGCGCGAGCTTCGCCTCGACGACGCGCCCGCGATCGCCGCGCAGGCCGGCGACAAGCGTGTCGCGAAGTACCTCATTGCCGTGCCGACACCCTATCCGGTCGTGCTCGCGCGGCGCTGGATCGACGCGCGCCTGTCGTGGTGGATACACGGCCGCGGCGTCACGCTCGCGATCGCGCGGCGCGAGGCGCCCGACGAGCTGATCGGTACCGTCAGCCTGCGCCGGTTCGCCCGCGATCGCCGCGCCGAGCTCGGCTACTGGCTCGGCATCGACGCGTGGGGCAAGGGCTATGCGACCGAGGCCGCCGACGCGCTCGTCGGGCACGGCTTCTCGCAGCTGCGTCTGTCACGGATCTACGCGCAGGTGCTCGAGGGCAACGAGGCGTCGTGCCGCGTGCTCGAGAAGCTCGGGATGACGAACGAGGGCATCCGCCGCCGTCACATCCGCAAGGGCAAGAAGCTCCTCGACGTCGTGATGTTCGGCATGCTTCGCCACGAGTGGTTCGAGCGCAGTTGATCGCACGTGCACCTGCACCTGCATCGCTGAACGAGCTCGGGACTCGAACCTGATGCTGGCCCGAGCTGTCAAAATCTCTGCGGACTAGAGTCGTGCCGGCAGCCAGCGCCTTCGAGCGGTCTGCGTCCGAGGCAGAAGCTGCGACACGGTCGAGGCGCCAGCTTGCGATGCCGTGGTTCGAGCGCTGCTCGCGGTAAACACATCCGTGGCCGTGCAGGCGCAGGTGCACGCGACTCTTAGTCGCGCTTGCGCCGGATCGCGATCAGCGAGCCAATCGCGATTCCTGCGCCGATTCCGATCATGAGTCCGGCTCCCAAACCGCTACCACCGGACGTGCGCGCCGTGCGAGTCGGCAGCTTCTCCGCCGGCGTGTTCCACTCGACGACGAGCCCGTAGACGAGACCCGAGACGCAGACCACCGCGACAACGATCGCGGCGATCCACATCCTCTTTGACGGCGGGCCGATCACGACGAAGTTCTAGCCTGCTTCTTGCTGTGCGTGCGGGCGCCAACGCCGATCCGACGACTTACGCCGGTCCGCGTTGCCAAACCCAACGTCATGCGCACTCGCCTGTCCTGGATTGCCCTGCTCGCTTCTCTGGTCGCTGCCTGCGACTTCTCCCAAGGCAAGATGGTCGGCGACGACCAGCCGGAAGAGCCCGATGCCGGGGTCGATGGCCAGACCGGGTGCGCCGAGGGCCTCGCGGGTGCGGGCTGCGTGCTCGCGCTCTACGACCAGGCCGCCGCGTCGTGCGACCCGGCCGATGTCGCGAAGCTGACCGCGGCGCTCGACGCGCGGGCCGGGCTTGGCCCCTTGTGGGCGGGTGGCCGCGCGCTGTTCCGGACCGCAGCCCCTCGCGCGGTCGCCGGCGCGTTCAACGAGTGGTCGACGACGGCGCTGCAGACGTCGGCGCTGTGCGGCAGCTCGCTCGTCGTCGGCGTCGGTGCGGTGCCGACCGGCCTGCATCCGTACAAGCTCGTCGACGGCGATACGTGGTCGCTCGATCCGGAGAATCCCGCGTTCGCGTACGACGACTTCGCCGGCAACGCCGACGGCAAGAACTCGGTGATCGATACGCCGGACTCGGGCAAGGGCCACCTGGTCGCGCTCGATCGCGTGTGCGGGGCGGAGCTCGGCAACTGCCGCGACGTGACCGCGTACCTGCCGCCCGGCTACGACGCGCCCGAGGCCGCGAGCACGACGTATCCAGTGCTGTTCATGCACGACGGCAAGAACGTCTGGGACGATCACGATTGCTGCTTCGGCCACACCGGCTGGGAAGTGAACGTGACGCTCGACGCGGAGATCGCCGCGAACCGCGTCGCGCCGGTGATCGTCATCGCCGCCGATCAGACGACCGCGCGCAACGACGAGTACGGCCTCTCGCAGGCGACGATGGACAAGTTCATCGCGTTCCAGATCGACGAGCTCCAGCCGCGCGCGCTCGCGAAGGTCCGCGGCAACGGCCGCGTGTACATCGCGGGCAGCTCGCTCGGCGGGCTCGTGTCGATGCACCTCGCGCTGCGCCACCCGCAGACGTACGCCGGCGTCGCGTCGCTGTCGGGAGCGTTCTGGCCCGGCATGGAGGACGGCACGGCGCTGCGCGACCAGCTGCCGAGCATGGGCAAGCAGCCGCTCGCGATCTATGTCGACTCCGGCGGCAGCGTTGCCCAGAACAGCGATGGCGCGGCCGATACGGTCGAGGTTCGCGACCTCCTGGTCCAGATGGGCTGGCAGCGCGCCGACTCGCCGACCTGCACCGCCGGGCCGAGCTCGGTCTGCTACTACCTCGAGTCCGGCGCGACTCATGACGAGCTCGCGTGGAAGGCCCGGGCGTGGCGCTTCCTGCGGTACTTGTTCCCGAACTAGTCACTGTGCAAATCGGGGACATGCCGCCCCACCCCCTGGGGGCCACACCCCCGATCGCCGCCCGATCACCGGGGTGTAACAGGCTGATCATCCCTGCGGTTTCATTCGCAATGGCGGCACATCCATTGCTCTATGCTGGCCTCCATGAGGAAAGCGCTCGCCCTTCTCCTGTCCCTCCCCCTGGTCGGTTGCATGGTCGGCGATGGCGCCGACCCTGGTGATGACGGGACCGGCGGTGGTGGCGGCGGTGGTGGTGGTGGCGGCGGTGGTGGCGGGGGCGGCGGCGGCATCAGCGGCGACGTCGCCGAGAACGCGACGTGGGAAGGCAACGTCACGATCGGCGGAATCACGACGATCAAGGCCGGCGTGACGGTGACGATCGCGCCGGGCACGACCGTCACGATGAAGAGCACGGCGGCGCTTCAGATCAACGGCATCCTCGACGCGCAGGGCACGTCGGCGGCGAAGATCAACATCGCGCCCGAGTCGACGGGCTTCAACGGCATCATCGTCAACTCCGGCGGCGAGCTGAAGTACTCGTACGTCGTCCAGAAGGGCGGCAACATCAGCACGCAGGGCGGCAAGGCGACGATCGTCGACAGCCGCATGTCTCACGCCGCGGGCGACTTCCTGATGATGAGCGGCGGCACGATCGACGTGTCGTACTCGCAGATCGGCGTCGAGGCGCCGGAGACCGACACGACCCACTGCGACATGCACTTCGGTGGCGCCGGCAACGTCATCAAGTTCGTCCACTCGAACGTCACGACGTCGTCGTACGGCTTGATGTTCTACAGCGGCAATAGCGCCAATTTCCGCAACAACAACTGGTTCGGCAACACGATCGACGTCGACACCGACCAGGCGACGCCGGTCAGCGGCGACTTCTCGGGCGGCTGGTTCGAGAAGGGCACCGCCCCGACGGGCGCCGGCATCACCGCCACGGATCTGTCGGGCACGCGCCTCGCGGCCTGCGACGGCACGAACGACATGACGTGCGCCGGTCCGCGCGGCTAAGCGCAGTCCGATACTTTGTGTTGCAATGATTCGAGCCGCCGTCTGGCGGCTCTTTTCATTTCACATAGCTGATCTTCTCGAGCACGTTCGCATTCTCGGGCGGCGACGGAGTCAGTAGGTAGACGCCGACGACGGTACCTGCTGCGGCCTGAAACGCCTTGACGCTGCGGGTGCCCGGCTCGACGAGGCCGCGCGACTTCAGATCCGCGAGAGCCTCGTCGCTCGGCGTGCTCGTCTTCATCCGCGCGCCGACGAGCGCGTTCCACCGCTCGATCGCGCGGTTGTCGTCGCCGTAGCGTTCGTAACGGCGAAGCTCGACGAGCCGATCGCCGTCGTAGCTCGCGATCACCCACGCGTCGCCGTGCTCGGCGGCGGTGCGGCCGCAGCGCGGATAGAGCTGTTGCTTCTGCTGGCTCGCGATCACCGAGCTGCTCCGCTCGAGGCAGAACTGGTGGGTCTTCAGCGCTTGCTCGGTCGCATCGTGACTGCCACCGAGCGAGACGGTCAGCGGCGACTCCGCGGTTGCGCCGCCACAGGCCGAGGCCCCGACGACCATCATCAGCAGTGGAATCAGGCGCATGCGCGTTTCAAACTACCATGGCCGGGCCTCGCGACCTTCGTGTTAGGGTCCGCCGCGATGCGGGCCTGGACTCTTGTTGTCGCGCTAGCGGGAAGCCTTCTCGGTTGTTTCGGTGATCCCGATCCGAATCCGAACCGACCGACCGCTCCCGCCGAGAACGACCCCGCGTTCACGACCGACGGCCTGCGGCACTGGTACCTGCTCGGGGACGGCGCGCGCCCGGCGATGGACCAGGTGACCGCGTACATCACGGCGCCTTCGGGTACCGACTTCGTCGACGCGTACATCCCCGACCTGCCGCCGATCCGCATGCACGGCCAGGACGGCGGGTTTGCGATGGACGTATCGATCGCGTCGCTCGGCGTCGGCGCGCACGAGGTGCTGTTCTCGGCGAACGGTTCGAACACCGCGTTCGCGAAGTGGACGCTCAATCGCAGCGCTGCCTACTACGTGCTCGTCTCTACGGACTACGATTTTTCCGAGCCTGGCACTACTTCGATCGATCTCATGGATGCACTCCACCGGGATCATCCGGGCCTGGTCATCACCCATTTCTGGCCGCCGTACACATATACGGATCCGATGGTCACGCCCGAGCGCCGCGACGAGCTCGACGTCTGGATCAAGAAGCAGCGCGACGAGCTACACGACGAGATCGCGCTCCACATCCACCCGTGGTGCAACTTCGTCGAGACCGCGGGCATCACCTGCATCACCGACCAGTCGACCGTCTATCCGGCGGGTGACACGACCGGTTACACGATCAAGCTCTCCGCCTACGAGCGCGAGCCGATGGGCAAGCTCCTCCAGCAGGCGGCGACGATCTTTGGCCAGCGCGGGCTCGGCACGCCGAAGACGTTCCGCGCCGGTGGCTGGACCGCCGACGCCAACACGCTGCTCGCGCTCGCCGACAATGGCTATGTCGCCGACACGAGCGCTCTCAACTGGACCTACATCAAAGAAGAGTGGCCTAACAGCGAGCTGCTCAACTGGAATATGACTCACTGGGCGACGATCGGCGACACGACACAGCCGTATTATCCGAGCATCTCGGATCCTCTCGTCTCGACGCCGGGCTCGAACATCAACCTGCTCGAAGTCCCCGATAACGGCGTCATGATCGACTACGTCTCGCTCGAGCAGATGAACGCGATCTTCGACGCGAACTGGGACGGCGCACCGTTTGCGGGTCCTCGCACCCTGATGATGGGTTTCCACCCGTCCGAGAGCTTTGGCCTGAGCCAGTGGCGTCGCGTCCACGGGTTCCTCGATTACGCGGACATGCACAGCAGCAATCGGGATCTCGGACCGGTCGTCTACATCACCCTGTCTGACGTCACCCTGGCATTCCCGGGACAATAGGTTGTAATCGAGCGGTGAATTGACATAAACACACCGCAATGAGTGACTTCCAGACTGAGATGAATCGCGTGGTCGCGGGCTTCGTCGCCCAGATCACCGAGCTGGCCCGCGCCGCTGCGCGCGACATGATCGACGAGGCGCTGGGCAAGGGTGGGAAGGTTTCGCTCGCGGGTTTCCCGGGTGGCCGTGGCCGTGGCCGCGGTCGCGGTGCGAAGCGGACGTCGGACGAGCTCGATAACCTCGCCGACTCGTTCCACGCGTTCGTCGCCAAGCACCCCGGTCTGCGTATCGAGCAGATCAACAAGCAGCTCGGTACCTCCACGAAGGACCTCGCACTCCCGATCCGCAAGCTGATCGCGGAGGGTGCGCTCAAGACCAAGGGCGAGAAGCGCTCGACGACGTACTTCGCAGGTGAGAGCAAGAAGAAGAAGGGCTAGGCTAACGAGCTGATGACTCGCGATACGATTCCGCATCGAGTGCTCAGGATGGCGGCGGAACGGCCGTCGACGATCGCCTACCAGGCGAAGGTGAACGGAAGGTGGCAGCCGACGACGTGGAAGACGTACGCGGATCAGATCCGCACCGCGGCTCGCGCGCTGATCGCGCTGGGCATGCCGCGCGGCGGCAAGGTCTCCATCCTCGGGTTCAACCGACCCGAATGGGTGATCATGGACCACGCGGCGATGATGGCCGGCGGCTGTCCCGCCGGCATCTACACGACGTGCTCGGCCGACGAGGTCCAGTACATCGTCCACCACTCCGAGTCGCTCGTCGTTCTCGTCGAGAACGCTGACCAGCTCGCGAAGGTGAAGGCCAGGCGCGAGCAGCTACCGCTGCTCAAGTGGATCGTCATGATGCGCGGCGG
>JABFXX010000084.1 GCA_013368795.1 Kofleriaceae bacterium | reverse complement strand
TAGGTTCATCGCTGTTCGTGTGCGATCGGCCCGACGCGACGGTACGCGAAGAGCTCGTCTGCTGGCCGGACGACTCGAGCCATCACCTCGCGGCGTGCTTGCCGCCGGGTCGGCGCGAGAAGTGGCTCGATCTCGGATGTGGGTCGGGCTTCGCGCCGCTCGCGCGCCCGGAGCTGGCTACATCGATCTGCGGGACCGATCTCAACACGCGGGCGCTCGATCACGCGGCGCTCGGTGCCGCGCTATCCGGCGTGCGCCTCGAGGTCTTCGATGGGGATGTCGGCGCGAACGTGCCCGCGAGCTGGCGCGGCAGCTGCGAGCTCGTGTCGTGCAACGCGCCGATACCCGCCGCGGCGAACATCTCGAGAACCACACCCGCCGCCGAGACCTTCGCGGGGACGGCGCCCGTGTGGAGGCACGCGGCGAGTGATGTCGTCGAGCGAATGGTCGACGCGGCGGCGAGCTTCGCGGCGCGCGATGCGACCATCGTCCTTCATGCAGCCCACGATGCTCTGGCGGCGGTTCTCGCACGACGGCGCGGCGACAGGACCATCGTCAGATACACGCCCGACGATGTTTCTGGCTTCGCGGTCGCGTGGTGGCAACCCGACGGCGAAGAGCGCCTCGTCGAGCGCGTCCGGCTCCTGACGCGCGATGCCCCGCACCTGACGTTCGATGATCGCTGACCGGCGGCGACGAGCGCTTCGGCCAGCGCGTGCGGCTTCTGAGGCGCGAGCGCTGCATCTGACGTCCACCAGCCGAACGGAGGACGAACCGGGGTCGGACACAGCATCAATAACCCGAGGACGATGCGCGCTGTGTCCGACCCCAAATCGATTACTTGATCGTCTTGGCCCGGATCCGCTTGGTCGGAGGAAGGCCTGGTCGATCACCGACGAGCGCCTCGATGGTCGTCGGCCGCTCGACGGTCGTACGGCGGCCGTCGGGGTGCGAGACCTCGAAGGTCTCGACGAGGGGCAGCAGGTCCTCGTCGACGACGATCGTCGAGTCGGTGCTGGCTCGACGCGGGCGGTCGCCGCTTGCCCCCGAGACGGTCTCGCTGTGCCGCATGGGCGGTGGGTTCTGCAACGCGCGTTCCGTCGGTTCTGGGCGGGATCCGGCCCGGAAGCCCGCAGGATCTGGTGACGCGCTGTACGTCCCTTGCGCGGTCGTACCAGGCTTGCGCTCCGTGTTACGTTGGCCGCGGCCTTGGGGATGGCTGCAAAGACGTTCCTGGTTGTGGTCGCGTTCGTCGTCGGTTGCTCGCAGACACGGACGATCGAGACGCCTGCGCCGGCGGTCGACAAGACCCGGATTTCGCACGCGCAGCACGCTCAGGTCGGGTGCGTGAAGTGCCACGCCGTGACGACGAGCTCGGGCCAGCTCGGCGCGAGGCCCGGCGCCAACGACCACGCGCCGTGCGACGAGTGCCACAAGCAGGCGTTCCTCGAGACGCCGGGCGAGCTGTGCAAGGTCTGCCACACGAAGGTGACGACGCAGCCCGTGCTCGCGGCACCGCTGCGGCCGTATCCGGTCGAGGACGTGTGGCAGGCGGAGCCGCCGCGGTTCTCGCACAAGCTGCACATGGACTACGCGCGGATGGAGGCCGGCGTCGGCTTTCATGTGACGTGCGCCGACTGCCACGTGCGAGACGGCAAGCTCGCGCGCGCGGATCACGCGGCGTGCTCGCGCTGTCATGCGCAGGAAGCGCGGCTCGCGAATGCGCCGACGATGACGGCGTGCGAGGGCTGCCACAAGAAGGGGCTGCACGAGCGCGCGCGGTCGCGCCTCATCAAGGGCGACCTCAAGTTCGATCACCCTCGGCATCGCGCCGACCGCCGCGGCACGCCGATCGCGTGCGAGGAGTGTCACGCGCTGTCGGCGAGGTCGACGTCGTACACGGACCACGCGGCGCCGCGCGTCGAGAACTGCGTCAACTGCCACGACGACTCGCAGCGCGTGCCGACCGAGCTGCGCATGCGCATCTGCGAGACGTGTCACGCGCAGCGGACGCAGACGCTCGCCTCGATCGCGCCGCGAAGCCACCTGCCCGCGTCGGAGCGGCCGCTCGACCATACGCTCGCGTTCCGGCGCGACCACGCCGAGCCCGCCGAGCGCGACAGCTCGAGATGCGCCGCATGCCACACGCAGATGTCCGGCAACAGTCGCGACGCGTGCGACGAGTGCCATCAGACGATGCGCCCTGCGGACCACCGCATCACGTTCCGCGAGCTCGACCACGGGACCGAGGCGGCGGCGGATC
Source organism: Kofleriaceae bacterium (assembly GCA_013368795.1). Classification (GTDB taxonomy): domain Bacteria; phylum Myxococcota_A; class Polyangia; order Haliangiales; family Haliangiaceae; genus JABFXX01. The sequence goes on along the minus strand of JABFXX010000084.1, from coordinate 7,240 downwards.
GCGATCGCTGCGCGCGCTGTCACGTCGTCGAGTTCTGCACGTCGTGTCACGCGCAGCGGCCGCGCACGCACGGCTTCCCCGGCAGCTTCCTCGAGGACCACGGCGGGCTCGCGCGCCTCAATATTCGGTCGTGCCTGACCTGCCACGACCAGGCTCGCGATTGCGCGCGGTCGGGCTGCCACTCGACGAGGTCACCGTGACGCGCGCCGGCGCGCTCGTGCTCGTTCTCGTCGCGAGCGGCACGGCCGCCGCCGATCGGCCGAACCTCCGGCTCACCCACGAGCCGCCGCCGCGGCACCTGCGGATGCGGCCGCGCATGGCCGCGGTGGCGAAGCCCGAGCCCGCGGCGAAGACCGATACGAAGGCGACCGACACGCTCGCGGTCGAGACCCCGACGGCGTCCGACCCGCTGCTCGAGCTCGGATCGATCCGCGACGTGCGGCGGCCGGTGTCGCTGCGGTTCAACCTCGGCTACGTCGTCGATGGGACCGCGCTGACCGGCAAGCCGAACCTCAGCCAGCAGGCGGTGCGCGACTTCGACGTCGCGCGCATCCGTGCCTATGCGGTCGGCGAGGGCTACTTCAGCACGCGCGGCGTGATCGCGCCGAGCCTGTCGACGTACTTCGCGACCCGATTCCAGTTCGCGCGGCCGACGAAGACGTTCGACCCGAGCGATCCGAACCAGACGAGGGCGACGGTCGGTCCGCCGGTCGCGACGTGGTTCGATCGCAGCGGCTTCGAGCCGCGCGCCGTGTGGGTCGAGGCGAAGGACTTCTTGCCCGACGCGAGGCTCGCGCCGCTGCGCGTGCGAGCCGGCGAGCTCTACGTCTACGGGCCGTGGATGCTGCACATGTACGGCGTCAACAGCGAGTGGGACGGCAAGCTCGTGCGCGCGCAGGTCTACGCCGGCAGCCGCGTCCCCGACTACACGCTCGCCGGGTTCTTCGACAACAAGGACCGCGCGGGTATCGGCGGCGGCGCGCTGCGCTTCGATCTGCGCGCGCTGAAGCGACCCATTCCGTTCGCGATCGGCTTCGAGGCCCTCGCGTTCACCGCGACCGGCGCCGACGACAGCAACGCGACCCGGCACGGCATGCTGCAGGTCGACTGGCGGCCGCGGCGCGACATCGCGCTGATCGGCCACGTGCGCACGCTCGCGGGCGAGCTCGCAAACGAGCACGTCCAGCTGCGCAGCCGCTACTAGCAGGTCTCGAACCTCGTGTTCGACTTCACGCATCGCCACCGCAGCGACTGGCGATGGGATCCGTCGGTGACAAACCCCGATCCACTGCAAGCGCGGCGCTACCTCGATCTCGGCCCGATCGTGCCGCAGGCGCTGATCTCGGGACGCGCCGGTACGCTGATCAAGGAGAACGTCGACCTCTACGTGCGCGGCGCGTACTCGTTCGACATGGTCGACGAAGGCGAGGCCAAGAACACGTACAGCGCGCCGTATCTCGAGCTCGGTGGTGCGCTCGAGGTTCGGCTGCGCCGCACGATCGGCCTGGGCCTCAGCGGGCTCACGCGCCAGACGCAGCGCACCGCGAAGGTCTCGACCGAGATCCCCGACATCCCGAACCAGATCGATCCGCTGCCCGCGCAGTACAGCTCCGACCTCGGCGAGCGTGGCTTCACCGAGCTCGGCACGACGCTGCGCCTCTCGCTCGGCGCGCGCAGGCTGTCGGCGCTCGTCGAGGTCTACGGCCGGCGCACGCGCTACGCGCTCGTCTACTGCGACGGCGCGACCACGCCGAACTGCCAGAACGCGCTCGACACCGGCCTCATGACGCAAGACCTGCGCGGCGGCGGTCGCGTGTCGATCGACGCGTGGATCGGCTCGCAGCTGAGACTGTTCGCGAGCTACGAGCTGTCGAGCCAGCTCGATTTCCAGCCCGAGATTTCCGGGTTCAAGAGCCTGCGCCTCACGATGGAGGGCATCTACTGATGCGCGTCCTCGCCGTCGTGCTCGCACTCGTCTGCGCAGCAGGCGTCGCCGGCGCCGACGAGCCGCGCACGACCGCGTTCGGCTTCGATCACGTGCTCCACGATCGCAACCTGATCGTCGGCGGTGCCGAGTCGCTGCCGTGCGCGCGCTGCCACTTCGAGAAGTCCGGCCGGCTGTTCGGCAAGCCGGGGCATGCTGTGTGCTTCGGCGCGTGTCATGGTCCTGCACCGAAGGCGCCGGCGCGCGGCGACAAGCTCGCGTTCGGCGACCGCGCCAAGATCTGCATGAACTGCCACGCCGAATCGACGCAGACCGCGCACTACACCGGTCGGCTGCCCGCGAGCTACCCGCCGTACGCGATCGATCCTGACTTCAACGTCACGTTCGGTCACAAGACGCACGCATCCGCGCAGTGCACGCAGTGTCACGACATGCGACCGAAGGCTGCGTCGCGCGGCATCACGCACGAACGCTGCCGCACGTGCCACGACGGCAAGACCGCGGCCGCGATGAGCAAATGCGAGGGTTGCCACCCACCGGCGGTCGGCAAGCCGGAGCCGCCTGCCCTCGCCGTGGTGAAGGACTCCGTGTCGTCGACGTTCTCGCACGCGTCGCATGCTGCACGTGGCGCGGCCGGCAAAGACTGCGTGACGTGCCACGCGCCGATCCGCGCGACCGACGACACCCAGCTGCCGCGACCGACGGCGGCGACGTGCAGCAGCGCCGGCTGCCACGACACGAAGGCCGCGTTCGGCGTGACCGCCGCGTGCACGAGGTGCCACACCGAGGCGCCGCGCGAGTTCACCGTCGTGAGGCCGACCGCGCGATTCGAGCACCGCGGCAACCACGACCAGCTCGTGAAGACGCAGCCGTGCAACACGTGTCATCCGCTCGCCGTCACCGGCGAGGTCGCGACCATCGGCCACGCCGCGTGCGCCGAGTGCCACGCCGACGACTTCGGCGCGCGCAAGCCGAAGATCTGCGGCGCCTGCCACAACGCGAGCGAGCCCTGGCGCAAGCTCGTCGCCGATCGCGCGCTGCCCGAGCGCACCGAGTTCGGCGCGATGCTCGATCACGACAAGCACAAGCGCGAGTGCACGACGTGCCACGTACTGCGCACCGCGACGACGCAGCTGCGCACACCGCGGGGTCACAGCGCGTGCTCGGGCACCGGATGCCACGGCGTGTCGTCGGGCCCTGCCCCTCGGTTCGACAGTTGCTCGAGCTGCCATCGCCTCGGTATCGCCGCGGCCCGCGAGGAGGCGCGCGCGAAGGCGGAGTGGTCGGTGCGCGTCGCGTTCGATCACGGCACGCATCGCATCGCCGCGGACGGCACGTCCTCGCTCGCATGCACCGCGTGTCACACGCAGCTCTCGGGCAACGACCTCGTCGCGCTCGCGACGCCGGCGAAGGCGACGTGCGTCGGCTGCCACGATGCCGGCAAGACCGCATTCAAGCTCACCGGCACGACGTGCTCGCGCTGTCACCGAGGAGCGAACTGATGCCCGCGTGGCAGCGCGCGTACATCATCGCGACGTGCGCGATCATCGGCGGCGCGTTCGCGTATGCGGCGAACGACTGGGGCCGCTGGCCGCGCCTCATCTATCGGCCGCTCACCGGCGATCTCAGCATGTCGGCGCCGCCGGGTGCGATCACGATCAGCTACTTCGGGATCCTCGCGTGGGGTCTCGGCGGCGCGGCGGTCGGTGCGCTCGTCGGCGCGCTCATGTGCGCGCTCTACAAGAAGCCCTGGCCCGAGCGCACGCTGCACCTGTTCGGCGCGTGGGCGATCACGGCCATCTTGCTCTGTGGGAGCTACTACACCTGGAATCTCTGGCCCTGGTGAATCGACGGTTGCGCCGAAGGCTCCGGGGGGTTATTGCCGAGCGGTGAAACGCTCGAAACTCGCAGGCATCTTGTTCGTCGTCGCGGCGTGTGGCTCGAAGGCACCGCCCGCGTCCAACCCCGGTCCCGTATCTGCGGAGGCGCCGACCCAGCAGGCACCGGCCGAGCCGGCCACCGCGGCACAGCCGCCCGCGAAGCCGGCCGAGAACCCGTTCTTCGCGGAGAGCACGCTGCCGTACAAGCTGCCGCCGTTCGATCGGATCCACGACGCGGATTACATGCCCGCATTCGAGCGCGGCATGGCCGAGCAGATCGCCGAGGTGCAGAAGATCGCGAAGGACTCGTCGCCGCCGACGTTCGACAACACGATCGTCGCGCTCGAGCGGACGGGCCGCACCCTGACGCGCGTGTCGAAGGTGTTCTTCAACCTGAACTCCAGCAACGGCACCGACGAGATGCGCAAGGTCGAGGCCGACGTCACGCCGAAGCTGTCCGCGCACCGCGACGCGATCCTCCTCGACGCGGCGCTGTTCAAGCGCGTCGATACGCTCTATCAGCAGCGCGCCAAGCTTGGCCTCGACGCCGAGTCGGCGCAGCTGCTCGATCGCTACGAGGCGATGTTCGTGCGCGCCGGCGCGAAGCTGTCGGATGCGGACAAGCAGACGCTCGCCAAGATGAACCAGGACCTGTCGTCGCTCGGCACGACGTTCCGCCAGCGCGTGCTCGCCGCGACGAAGGACGGCGCCGTCGTCGTCGACGACGTGAAGCAGCTCGCCGGTCTCTCGCAGGAGCAGATCAGCGCGGCCGCCGAGGCGGCGAAGGCGCGCGAGCTGCCCGGCAAGTACGTGCTCGTGCTGCAGAACACGACGACGCAGCCGGTGCTCGAGCAGCTGACCGATCGCGACGTGCGCAAGCGCGTGTTCGAGGCGTCGACCAAGCGCGGCCAGGGCGGCGCGAGCGACACGACCGAGACGGTGACGCAGATCCTCCAGCTCCGCGCGAAGCGCGCCAAGCTGCTCGGCTACACGGATCACGCGTCGTACGCGCTCGTCGAGGAGACGGCGCAGACGCCCGCGAACGTCGATCGCATCCTGCGCCAGGTCGCGACGCCGGCGCTCGCGAAGGCCAAGGTCGAGGCCAAGGACATCCAGGCCGCGATCGATGCCGAGGCGAAGGCAGCGAAGACGAAGTCGTTCAAGCTCGAGCCGTGGGACTGGGCGATGTACTCGCAGAAGGTTCGCTCGCAGCGGTTCGGCTACGACGACAGCCAGGTCAAGCCGTACTTCGAGCTCGACCGCGTCCTCAAAGACGGCGTGTTCTTCGCCGCGACCAAGCTCTACGGCATCACGTTCACCGAGCGTAAGGACCTGCCGGTCTATCACCCCGACGTCCGCGTGTTCGAGGTGAAGGAGGCCGACGGCAAGAGCATCGGTCTCATCCTGCTCGACTACTACAAGCGCGACGCCAAGCAGGGCGGCGCGTGGATGGACACGTTCGTCGACCAGGCGAGCCTGTTCGGCGAGAAGCCGGTCGTCGTCAACAACCTGAACATCCCCAAGCCCGCCGCCGGTCAGCCGACGCTGCTGACGTTCGACGAGGTCGAGACGATGTTCCACGAGTTCGGCCACCTGCTCCACGGCACGTTCTCCAACGTGAAGTACCCGCTGCTCTCGGGCACGAACGTGCCGCCGGACTTCGTCGAGTTCCCGTCGCAGTTCAACGAGATGTGGCTGCGCGATCCGGCGGTGCTCGCGAACATCGCGAAGCACTACAAGACCGGCGAGGCGATGCCGAAGGAGCTCCTCGACAAGGTGCTCGCGTCGCAGACGTACGGTGCGGGCTTCGGCACGCTCGAGTACACGGAGGCGGCGATGCTCGACCTGTCGTGGCACCGTCTCGCGGCAGCGAAGATTCCCGCAGCCGACAAGGTGATGGCGACCGAGCAGACGATCCTGAGCAAGGACCGCATCGCGTTCGCGCCGGTGCCGCCGCGCTATCACACGACGTACTTCCAGCACATCTTCTCGGGCGGCTACGACGCCGGCTACTACGCGTACATGTGGAGCGAGGTCCTCGCCCGCGATTCCGGCGCGTGGTTCACCGCGCACGGCGGCCTCACGCGCGAGAACGGTGATGCGTTCCGCGCGAAGATCCTGTCGCGCGGCCGCACGAAGGAGCCCTCGGTGCTGTTCAAGGACTTCTACGGCAAGGATCCCGACATCAAGCCGCTCCTCGAGTACCGCGGTCTCTCGAAGAAGTAGCTCAGTCGGCCGCGTCGAAGTCGCGCGCCTGCCGATCGGGCAGTAGCAGCAGCGAGACGAGACTGACCGCGGCGCACACCGAGATGTACGCCGCGACCGCCATGCCGCTGCCGTACTCGTGCATGAGCCAGGTCGCGACGATCGGCGCTGGCCCGCCCGACGTGATCGAGGCGAGCTGGTAGCCGAGCGACGAGCCGCTGTAGCGGACGCGCGCCGGGAAGGCCTCCGCGATCACGGCGGCCTGCGGTCCGTACTGGAGATCGTGAATCGGTAGCGCGAGCACGATCGCGACGAACGCGACCGTGAAGCTGCCCGCGCCGAGCATCTCGAAGTACACGAACGGCCAGCCGACCATCAGGATGCAACCGGCCGCGATGATGCGCCGGCGGCCGAATCGATCGGACAGGTGGCCCCAGAGCGGAATCGTCACCATCGAGACCGCGGCGGCGATGAGGACCGCGCCCATGAGATTGTCGCGCGCGAAACCGAGCACGCCGCTGCCGTAGCTCAGGACCCACACGGTGAACACGTAGAACGGCGCCTGCTGGCCGGTGCGCAACAGCGCCGTGAGCAGCACCTCGCGCCAGTGCCGGCGGACGACCTCGCGCACCGGCGCGCGCTCGACGGATCCCGCATCGCGCATGCGAGAGAACGCCGGCGGCTCGTGCACGCCGGTCCGGATCCACATGCCGATCGCGACGAGGATCGCGCTCGCGAAGAACGGCACGCGCCAGCCCCAGCTCGTGAACGCGCCGTCGCCGACGAGCTTGCCCGTCAGCCAGACCGCGCCGTTCGCGAGCAGAAGGCCTGCCGGCGCACCCCACTGCGGCCAGCTCGCCGCGAGCCCTCGCTTGCCGCGATGCGACCACTCGGCGGCGAGGAGCACGGAGCCTCCCCACTCGCCTCCGACCGCGATGCCCTGGAGCACGCGCGCAGCCGTGAGGAGAATGGCGCCGCCGATGCCGATCGTTGCATAGCCGGGGATGAAGCCGATGCCCGCGGTCGCGACGCCCATCATCACGAGCGTCGCGATCAGCGACGCCTTGCGGCCGATCCGATCGCCCATGTGACCGAAGATCGCCGCGCCGAGCGGGCGCGCTGCAAAGCCGACGAAGTACGTGCCGAACGAGAACAGCACGGCCGAGTAGCGATCGTGCGTTGGAAAGAACTGATGGGGAAATACGAGCGC
>JABFXX010000463.1 GCA_013368795.1 Kofleriaceae bacterium | reverse complement strand
GCATCCTCGGGCCAGGATTCCTTCGCGAGCCACGGATCGTAGCCCGCCTCTTTGATCGCGTTCAGCATCGGCTTCGTGACGTCCTTCGCCGAACCGAGCGTCTTGTCGTACGACACGAAGATGCTCTCGTTCGCGGTGTCGAAGCCGAGCTCGTAGACGGCCTTGTTGTCGGCGAGCGCGTAGCGAACCCGGAGCGGGCAGCTCTCCTCGCAGTACATGCCCAGCGCCTTGATCGTGACGCGCGCGAGCTCGGCGGGCCTCGCCGGCTCGGCGAGCTCGGCCACCGCCTGCTTCGGCGGCGCGGGCGCCTTCTCGGCCTTGCACGCCGCGAGCGCGAGCAGCGCGACACAGACAGCCCGCCTCATCGGCGACGACGGCGGTCCTTCTTCGGGGTCTTCGGCTTCTCGGCGGGCTTCTCGGCCGAAGCGCCAGCGGACACGCCGAGCTCGGCGGCCAGCTTCGGATCGCAGACCGCGGCGACGCGCGCCAGCTCGTCGTCGGCGACCTGGCCCTTGAGGCCCGGCACCGCGGCCTTCGCCTCGTCCTTTTGCTTGTTCGTCGTCTTCTTGCTCGCGCAGGCGGCTTCGATCTGCATGAGCGTGACGTCGGGCGGAATCTTCTCGAGCTCCTTGATGACGGCGGTCAGGAGATCGATCGCGCGGTCGGGCTCGCCGTTGCGCAGCACGACGCGAGCCTGCATGACGCGCGTCGGAAAGTAGCCCGAGTTGGTCGCGAGCGCCTGGTCGAGCTGCTTGCCGGCGCCCGGGATATCGCCGTTCGCGAGCAGGATCTCGGCGAGCGCGGTGCGCGTGCGGTACGAGAGCGGGTTCGGCGCTTCCTCGTTGACGTCGGCGACGGCCTGTTCGAGCTGCGTCTGCGCGTCCTTCAGGTTGCCGGTGAGGAAGTAGCCCATGCCGAGCGCATGGCGGCCGAGCTTGGACTTGGCCTTGCGCGCGAGCTTCTCGAGGGCCTCGGACGCCGCGGTGCGATCCTTGTCGCTGGTCGCCGCGACCATCTTGGCCTCCTCCTTGAGGATCTGCGCCTCGAGGTTGTCCTTGGCCTTCTCGAGGATCACGTCGAGGCTCTCGATCGCGCCCTTGGCATCCTTGAGGTCGAGCTGCGCGTACGCACGGAGCAGGCGCGGCCGGATGCCCTCGATCTTCGACGCGAGGTCGAGCGCCTTGTCGGGCAGGCCCGAGGCGATCAGGAGCGCGGCGTCGACGAGCTGGACGGTCGGATCGTCCTCCGCCTTGTTCTTGCCGTACCAGGCGATCTTGCCGCGCGCGTTGGCCGCCGATGCGAAGTCGCCCTTGATGTAGTGCGCCCACGCGACGCGCGCCCAGAAGCGAGGCTCGACCGGCGGCTTGGCGGTCGCCTTCTTCAGCGCCTCGTTGCTCTTCACGTAGTCCTCGATGTTGGCCTGCGCGAGCGCGAACGCGAGGTTGCGGTAGGCGCTGACGCGAGGACCGAGGTTCTTGTCGAGCTTGACGCTGAGGTCGTCGATCGCCGCGTTGGAGTCGACGGTCGACTCGGCGAGCGCCATCGCCTTGCCGAGCACCGCGAGCGGATGATCCTTCGACTTGGCGAGCGCCTTGTCGTAGAGCGGAATCGCCTCGTCGAGCTTGCCCTCGTCGACGAGGAGGTCGGCGAGATCGATCATCGCGATCGGCAGGCCGGCGTCGCCGTCGGCGGCCGACTTGAGGATCGCGACCGCGCCCTTGCGCTCGCCGGCGGCGAGCATCGCGCGACCCTTGAGCCAGACGGCCCACTTGTCGTCGGCGCTCTTCGCGAGATAGTCGTCGAGCATCTTGCGGACCTCGGCGAGCGTCGAGGCCGGTGCCTCGAGCGAGCCGAGCCGCGACAGCTCGACGGCGGCCTTGCCGATCACGAGCTCGCGCGCGCCCGTCTGACCGGGCTTGATGTCCTTCGCGACGGCCTTGAGCGCCTGATCGACGCGGTTCGTGTCGGTGCCGTAGAGCAGCGCCTCGATACCGGCGGTCTCGACGACATACGAGAACGTGATGAGGTTCGAGTTGTCCTTCTCGAGCGCGTTGCCGAGCTTCTTGAGGCTCTCCTCGAGGCCCGCGAAGTCACCGGCGCCGATGGATTCCTTCGATTCCTTCTGCAGGCGCGCGACGGCCTCGGACTTCTGCTTCTCGGTCCACCAGTACCAGGTGCCGCCGCCGCCGATGCCGAGCACGAGGACGACGAACAAAAAGATGAACGCGCGCCGCGTCGAGCGCCCCCAGCGGCGATCCGGACGCAGATCGAAGTCGGCGTCGGGCACGCGCACGCCGGCGACATCGAGCAGGCCACCGGTGAGCAGATCGTTCAGGTAGGTCTCGCCGACGGCCGCCGACTGGCGGAGCGCGGCGGATGCAGCGTTCTGCGGCTTGGCGCCGGAGATGACGCGCGGGCGCACGCCCTCGACGCTCATCGGAGGCGGAGGCGCGGCGGTCGGCTTCTTCGGTCGCGGCGGCTCCTCGAATGCGGCCGGCTGGATCGCCATCGTCGGCGCGACCGGCGACGACGCGGGGACCGCAGGCGCGCGCGGAGGCGTTGCCCTCGGCGGCGGCGGTGCGGGTGGCGCGGCCTCCTCGAGCGAGAGACCGTAGTTGGTCTCGCCGCGCGGCGGCACGGGCTGCGGGACCGGCGCAGGCGGATCGAGCGGCTGGTTCTGCCGCGCCCGCTTGAGCATCGACAGGATCGACGGGCTCGTCGGATCGAGGTTCTGCGCGTGCTGGAGCACCGGCACCGCGCGCTCGAAGTCGTTGCGGCGGAGCAAGACCTCGCCGAGCAGCGCGAAGCCAAGGCGGTTACTGCGGTCGACCTTGACGACGCGCAGCAGCTCACCCTGAGCCTCCTTCCACATATGGAGAGAGGCAAACGCACGCGCCAGGACGACGCGGCCTTCGAGGTTATCCGGAGACGCCTCGAGGCCGACATTGCCGACCTTGATGGCGTCCTTGGGACGACCGAGTGCGAGGTAGGCTTCCGCCAGATCGATGAAGGCCGGCGACGATGGATCGCGCCGGACGAGATCGATGAGCTCCTCGATTTCTTGAGCCGTGGGGCGGCGATCCGGTTCACCCATGAAGCGGCCGGTCCACGGTAACACAGATCATGGCGCGGATTTCGAGCAGGCGCCTTTCGCACTGAACCGCTGACCAGGACAGCTGCCCGACGCATTGAACGTGATGCCGTCGCATCCGCAGTACTCGCGCAAATCCCTCGTGCAACCTCGCATCTTCGGTGCGCACACGCCGGGCTCGTTCGGACCGCAGCCCTGCCCTTCGCAGATCCCCGAGGCGCACTCGTTCGCGGCGAGACACGGTCCACCATCGGCCTGCGTGCCTGAAGGTGCTTGCGCGCCTTCCGCCGGTGGAGGTTCCGTCGGTGTTGCGGTCTCGGTCGGCGGCGGTGACGTCGGCGACGGTGGCGTCGAACCGGGTTTCGGTCCACAGCTACAGGCGAACGACATGATCGCGACGATCAGCAATTCCCGCATCCACATGTGCGCACTGTACACTTCACGCCGTGAGTAGCAGCTTCGGCCTGCTGTTCCGGATCACGACATTCGGCGAGTCGCACGGGCCCGGGCTCGGCGTCGTCGTCGACGGCTGTCCCGCGCAGCTCCCGGTCGATCTCGCGCAGATCCAGGCAGAGCTCGATCGCAGACGTCCCGGCCAGAGTCGGCTCGTCAGCCAGCGCAAGGAAGCCGACCAGGTCGAGATCCTGTCGGGCGTGCTCGATGGCGTCACGCTCGGCACACCGATCGCGATGCTGATCCGCAACACCGATGCGCGCAGCAAGGACTACGACGGCATCGCAGCCGCGTATCGGCCGAGCCATGCCGACTACACGTACGACGCGAAGTACGGCATTCGCGCGGTCGCCGGTGGTGGTCGCGCGAGCGCGCGAGAGACCGCGGGCCGCGTCGCCGCCGGTGCGATCGCGCAGCAGCTGCTCGCGCGGCGCGGCGTCTCGATCGTCGCGTGGGTCGACGAGGTCGCGGGGATCGAGGCCAGCGTCGACGGCGAGACGGTCACGCGCGAGGCGATCGACGCGAACGACATCCGCTGCCCCGATGCCGATGCCGCGGCGAAGATGATCGAGCGCGTCGAGCAGGCGCGCAAGGACGGCGACTCCGTCGGCGGCGTGATCCGCGCGGTCGCGCGCGGCGTGCCGCCCGGCTGGGGCGAGCCGGTGTTCGACAAGCTCGAGGCCGAGCTCGCGAAGGCGATGATGAGCATCCCCGCGGTGAAGGGCGTCGAGAACGGCTCCGGCTTCGCCGGTACGCGGATGACCGGCAGCGAGCACAACGACCTCTTCTATCGCAAGGACGACGGCTCGATCGGCACGCGCACGAACCGCTCGGGCGGCATCCAGGGCGGCATCTCGAACGGCGAGCCGATCACGCTGCGCATCGCGTTCAAGCCGACGGCGACGATCATGCGTGCGCAGTCGACGGTCGATCGCGAGGGCAACGAGACGACGCTCGAGCCCAAAGGTCGCCACGATCCGTGCGTGCTGCCGCGCGCAGTGCCGATCGTCGAGGCGATGATCGCGCTCGTGCTCGCGGACTTTTCGCTACGCCACGCGGCGCGCCGTTAGGTTCGAGGCGAGAGGTTCGTTCTAAGGCCGCGCGCGCTCGCAGCGGCCGTTGCACGCGACGAGCTCCCAGTTGTGCCGTGCGCACACGATCAGCTCGCCCTCGACGAAGCCGTCGCTGATGAGGCCACCGTCGTGCGGGCACTCGTCCTCGACGACGACGAGCTTGCCGCTGCCGAGCCGCGCGACCGCGACCGGGCGGGCACCGTCGCGCGCCGCGACGATCGCGCCGACCGGCACGAAGCCGATCTCCTGGAGCTGCGGCCGGCCGTCGTCCGGGTCGTAGCCCAGCTCGTCGAGGATCTGTGCGTGGATCGGGCCCACGAAGAGGGACCCTACGGGGCGACTCTGACGCCCTCGCGGGGCGTCTCGCCCAAGTGTGCGGGATTCTTGCCCTCGTCGGAGATCTCCACTACCTTCGAACGACGTGGCCGCGGTCCTCGTCCACATCGATCTCGACGGCGATCGCCCCGATCCCGCATCCCTCATGGCACTCGCGGCCGGGCGACACGTCGCCTCGTCGTGGGGCGCGACGCTCTATGCGGCGCTGATCGTTCACTCGACCGGCGGCGATCCGTCGGCCTCGGATACCGCGAGGGTCGCGACGTCGACGCACGTACCCGGCCTCGAGACCGCCGAGCGCGCGCTCGCCCGCGGCGGTGCCGACAAGGTCGTCGTCGCCGAGACGACCGCACCGATCGCTCCGCTCTGGGCCGCGGTCGGCACCGCGTGGCAGGGAATCATCGATCACCTGCGCCCTCGCCTCGTGCTGTTCGGTGCCGACGCGCCGTCGGCGAGCGAGCTCGCACCGCGAACGGCCGCACGGATCGGCGCGCGCTTCTTGGCCCGTGCGCGCGCTCAGGGCGGCGACGATATCGAGCTGCGCGACCGCGACGGTGGCTACGCACGATCGAGCGATGGCGGCGCCGCGGTCGCGCTCGTCGGCCGCGCCGAGCCGGCGCCGGTCGGCGACGAGGATGTCGACCTCGTCGTGCTATCGATCCCGACCGCGATGGATCCCCGGATCGAGATCGCGGGCACGACGCCCGCCGAGGTCTCGCACACGAGCGGCGCGATCGTCGTGCTCGGCGACGACGTCGCAGACGATCCGCAGATCGCCGCCGATGCCAGGACGCTCGCGTCGCTGCTCGGCGCGCAGCTCGTCGGCAGCAAGGCCGCCGCATCCGTCGTGCAGGCCGGCGCATTCATCGATCGCACGACGCCGCTCGCGCCCGATCTCGCGATCACGATCGGCAAGGCGGAGATCGATCTCGCGGGCTCGACGAGCCTCGTCCGCATCGGTACGCCCGCCGGCAAGACCGCCGATGGCGCCGTGCCCGGCTCCGCGAAGGAAGGCCTCGCCGACCTCGTGAAGCGACTGGGGGAACTGTGAGCGTCGCGATCTGGGTCGGCAGCGCGCCGCCGCTGCGCTCGGTGCGCTGGCTCGACGGCGCGATCGCCGCAGGCGCGAAGTTCGGCCATGCGACCGTCGTCGCCGCCGGCGACGCGACGTGGCTCGATCTCGCGGCCGATCGCGCGACGCGCGCGGGCCTGCCGAGCGCCGGCATCGCGACCGAGCTCCAGCTCGATTACCTCGGCTGGGCGCAGATCGTCGCCGCCGCGGCGCGCGCGCTGAAAGCGACGACCGTGCTCGTCGACGAGGCGAGCCGCCCCGAGCGGTTTCCCGAGGTCGCCGCGATCGCCGAGCTGCTCGATGCCGCGCAGCTGACGCGCGTCGTCGCGCTCGCACCCGACGGCGAGCTCGTTCACGCGAGCCGGATCGCCGGTCGCACGCTGCAGACCGTGCGCGTGCGCGGTCCCGCCGTGATCGGCACCCGGATCGCAGGCCCCGCCGTCGAGGACTTCCCGACGCCGATGCCGTCGCCGTCGATGCGCAAGCTCGACCTGCCGGCGCTCGGCCTCGATCCGCTCGTGCTCGGCCATCGCTCGCTGCCGACGCGCTCGAGCCGGCAGCCGAAGAAGTCCGTCGACCGGATCGCGGAGCACCTCGCCGTGCATCGCGCGCCGAGAGGATCGTGATGGCAGGCTCCGTCGGCTCCGCCTCGCGCTCCGCAACGCAGACGCAGCCGCGCGTCCAGGTGATCGCGCCGGCCCACCTCGGCAAGACCGCGATCGACGCGCTGCGCGCCCGCGGCATCGAAGCGCGTACGGCGACCGAGGCCGACGTCACGGACGACGTCGTCGCGTGGGCGCTCGAGACGACGCCGACGGCGAGCGCCGCGATCGAGCTCGCAGAGGTCTGTGCGCGCGCCGCCGAATCCGGCCGACCGGTCTGTCTGCTCGCGCCGCCGCCGACGCGCGGCAACAGTCGCGCTGCGATCGAGCGCGCCGCCGGCCTCGCCTATCTCCGCGCGCATGGCGCCGCGCTCGGCCACGACGTCGATGTCTGGCTCGAGACCGTCGTCGCGCTCGTGCGGTTCGGCATGCCGAGCGGACCGCGCGCCGCGATCGTCGCGCCGAATGGCTCGTGGCTCGAGGCGCAGGCGATCGCGCTCGTCGCCGAGGCCGAGCTGCTCGGTGTCAGGCCGCCGGTCCTCGGCAAGGCCGGCAAAGGCGACGATCCGACCGACGTCGTGCTGTTCGATCCGTCGCTCGCACCGGTGCCGTCGCACCTGCCCGGTCTCCACATTCCGGTCGTCGCGCGTGCCGAGCTCGGCGATGACTCCGCGGCGCTCTACGGCGCGCGCGCGGCGCTCGGCGCGATCGAGGTGCTCGGCCACGCCGCCGAGCGGATCGCCGTCGGCATCGGGCCCGCCCCGAAGACCGCGTCGGCCGAGCTCGCGATCAACAAGGAGCTGCTCGATCGCCAGCTCCAGAAGCTCGCGCCAGGCGCACGCGTCGGCGATCACGAGACGAAGACGCTGCTCCACGCCTACGGCGTTCCGATCACGCGCCAGGCCGTCGCGACGACGCCGTCGGCGGCGGTCAAGGCCGCGCGCCGCGCCGGATTCCCTGTCGAGATCAAGCCGTGGGGCCATAACCTGCCGACCGAGCCGGAGGGCTGCCCCGTCGAGCGCAACGTGACGAGCGACGCGCTCGTGCGCCGCGCGTTCTCGGCCGTGCTCGCCGCCGCTGGCCGGCCGTCGACGACCACCGAGCCGGGCGCCGTGATCGTCCGCGAGCCGCCCCCGCTCGGCCGCGACCTCTCGGTGTCGCTGATGAAGCTGCCCGCGCTCGGCTGGACGGTCGTCGTCGACGCGCCCGGTGCGGCTCAGGTCGCCGCCGCCCCTGCACCGCTGCGCCTCGTCGACGCCGAGATGCTCGCGCGGGCAATGGTCGCGTCGCGCGCGAGCGATCCCGATCCCGATCGCTCTGGCCTGGCGAACCTGCTCCGCCGCACGTCGCACTTCGCGGCCGACCTCGATCGCAACATCGTCAAGCTCGAGCTGCCGCGCGTCGTCGTCGGAGGCCGTGGCTCGCGCACCGTCGTCGCCGACGCGTGGTCCGAGCTCGCCGGGGCGATGCCGTTCCCGGGCCGCTAGACGACCGCGGTCTCCGACAGCGCCATGTGATCGCCGTAGAGCGCGTCGTGGATCGCGTCGGCGCGCTGGCGGATCTGCGCGTGCAGGATGCCGAAGTCGGGGCTCGTGCGCACGCTGTCGAGCATCACGCAGCGCTCCATCCAGTGGGCGTCGAACAGGCCGAACTCCATCGCGTACGCGATCAGCTCGATCGCGGTCTCGACGTCTCCCGCGAAGCCGGCCGCCTCGGCCGCGAGCTGCGCGGTGAACACGCGGCGCCGCCGGTTCGGCACCTCGGTGCGCGTCGCCATCACGATCTGCGCCTTGTTGCGGTTCCAGCCGTCGTCGTCGAGGAACGCACCGAACAGATGGTCGATGAGTCCGGGCCACACCGTCGGATCGATCCGGATCTGCGCGCGCAGTGACGCGAGCGTGTCCCAGTCCCCGCGCCACCACGCGTAGCGGGCGCGCGCGAGCGGCCGGTCGGTCGAGTAGATGAGCAGATCCGCGACGAGCCGGTCGTGCTCGACCCAGCGGCCATCGAGTGCGAGTGCGCGCGTGATCTCCCAGCGCGCGGAGCTCAGCTCGGGCGCCAGCGCGATCGCCTCCTCGAGGCGCGCGAGCGCGTCGTCGAGGTACCCGGTCTCGAGCAGCATGCGGCCGAGCTGCTCGTGCGCCTCGGCGAGGTGCGGCGCGCAGCGGATCGCGTAGCGGAAGTGGGTCGCCGCGAGGATCGGATTGCCGCCGTTCAGCTCGACGTGGCCGACGGCGAGGTGCGCGTCTGCGAGGTCGGGTGCGGCGGTGACCGCGTCGTATGCGAGCTGGCGGGCCCGCGCGCCGATGTCGGCGACCGCGTTCGGCAAGAAGAACGCGGTGCGCACGATCACGGCCGCGAGGTTCGCCGCGATCCGCGGATCCTTCGGCGACATCGCGTGCGCGCGCTTCAAGAGATCGATGACCTCTCGGAACCGGCTCGTGTCGCGCAGCGCGATGTGGCGCGCGAACAGGAGCATGTCGGTGGCGTCGGCGTGCGTGCGATCCTTGTCGTGCATGATCGCGGCGTCGATCGCCATCGCGATCGCGTCGGCCGTCGAGTGAACGAGGTCGACGGACAGCGGGAACTGCATCGCGACCGGCAGGCCGGTGGGCACGGTGATCTGGACCGCGAGCGCCTCGCCGACTTCGAGATCGATCGCGATGACCTCGTCGGCGTTGTCGGGCCGCGATCGCACGCGAAGGCGCGGCGCACGGGCGAGCCGCGCGAGGAGCTGCTCGTGCACGGCCTCGGCCAGGTAGAGCTTGGTCGCCTCGGGGCGCGCGACGGGCGCCGGGACGACGACCGTCGTCAGCTCGTGCGCGGCGGTCGCCCGCGCCACCGGCGCCGGAATCTGGACCATCGACGGCCGCGACGCACGCAGCCACGGCGCGAGCGCCTCGCGCAAGCCGGTCGCGCTGTCGAATCG
>JABFXX010000436.1 GCA_013368795.1 Kofleriaceae bacterium | reverse complement strand
CGACGCTCGTCGGCTGGGCCGAGGCGCGGGCCGGCCGCCGCGTCGAGGTCGCGCGCCGGGAAGCCGATCGCGCCGCGGCGGCGATCCCCGACGCGCCGATCGTGAAGGAGCTCGGCCGCTCGGTGTTCGTCGGCTACGAGCGTCCGCCGCGCCGCTGGCTGCTCGAGCTCGACGCACCCGAGGTGAAGGCCGGCGACACGATCGTGCTGCGCAACGCGAAGTACGCCGTCGGCGCGGCCGATCGGATCCGGATCGCGGGTGCCAACGGCGCCGGCAAGACGACGCTTCTGCGCGCGCTGCTCGCGGCGAGCACGCTGCCGGCCGAGCGCGTCCTGATGCTGCCGCAGGAGCTCGCCGACGACGACGCGCGCGAGCTGCTCGCCGAGGCCCGGCGGTTGCCGCCGGTCGAGCGAGGCCGCGTGTTCTCGCTCGTCGCGGCGCTCGGCGTCGATCCGGATCGGCTGCTCGCGTCGGCGTCGCCGTCGCCGGGCGAGGCCCGCAAGCTCGCGCTCGCGCTCGGCCTCGGCCGGCACGCGTGGGTGCTCGTGCTCGACGAGCCGACGAACCATCTCGACCTGCCGTCGATCGAGCGGCTCGAGGCCGCGCTCGTCGCGTATCCTGGCGCGCTCGTCCTCGTCAGCCACGATGACGCGTTCGCCGCGAGCTGCACGACGACGACGTGGCAGCTCTAGCGAGACTCGACGACGAGCAGGAACTCGCCCTCGGTCGCGCCGCTCTGCGCCTCGACGACGATGTCGACGTGGCCGGCCGCCACGGCCGCGGTGGCGCTCGCGTCGCCGGTCGCGAGGCAGGTGCCGTTCTGGATCACCCGGACGTCGACATCGGTGCCCGGACGATCGATGACGTTCGCATCGATCGTCGTCGGAGCCGGCACGGTGATCCGGAACGCGACCTGGTTGCCGGTCGCCGCGCCGCAGCCCTGCGGTGCCGCGTTGCTGCCCGCGCGCGTGTCTCGCAGGTCGACGAACGGCAGCCCGCCGACGAACGGATCGCTGGCCGTGCCCTCGCCCGTTTGCTGCGGCGCGCTCGCGTCGGCGGCGACCCCGGCGAGCGCGTCTCGGGTCCGCGCGAGGACCTCGAGCGTCAGCAGGTTGCGCATGTTGTAGCCGTACTGCAGGCCGGTCGCGTTCAGGATGCAGCCGCCGCTCGGCGCGATCGATGGGTGGATGCCATCGCTCGAGATGCCGCGGTTCGGAAGTGGCTCGAGCGCGCGATGGAGATCGACGAGCGGAACGCCGCGCCCCTGCGCGATCGCGCGGACGACGCGATTGAACGTCGGCACGCGCGCGTCGGCGGCGGGATAGCCGGTGTTTGCAGGTATCGTCGACATCACGGGGATCACGCCGCGCGCGATGCTCGCGTCGACGACGTCCCACAGCTGCTCGCCGAACGCGTCGAGCGACCAGCCATAGCGATCCTCGTTGGTGCCGAACATCAGCACCTCGATGCGCGGCGTGATCGCGGTCAGCTCCTTGACGAGTGGCGACGGCGAACCGTTCATGACATCGGCCGCCGTCGTGCCGCCCCTCGCGGCGTAGCTCGTACGCGCGAACGGCGACGAGCCGGCTGCGTTGCCGCCCATGAAATACGTGACCGTCGCGGAGAGGTCGGCGCGGCCCGCGAGGTCGATCGTGCCGCCATCGAAGCAGTTGAGGAAGTCGTCCTCGACGGTGATCGAGTCGCCGACCTTCGCGAACACGCGGTCGTTCTGGGAACCGAACGCCGCGATCGCCTGGAGCTTGGCGACGACGTCCGGCGTGATCGGCGAGTGACGCGAGCCCTCCGGGTAGAGCACGCGGCCCGTGAACGGACCGGTCTGGGCGTCCCTCTGCGCCGCGTCGTGGGCCCCGCCATCCGAGCCAGAGCCGGTCGTCATCGGCGCGTCCTCGGGGACGGGCTCGGGATCGCAGCCCATCGCGACGAGCACGCTCAGGATACCGATCGTACGCAACAGCTTGCCGATGAAGCCGGTGGGCGCCTTCGCCGGCAGCGTCGTCGCGGCCGCGGCGTTCGGATGGCGATCGGTGACGAACCAGTCCTTGAGCCGCAGGAACCGCTTCTCGAACAGCTGCCAGGAGATCGTCGCGAGCGCGAGCGCGACGCAGATCTTCGGCACGAGCAGCCACAGATCGCGCTGGATGCCGACGCGCGCGGCGACCGCCCTGACGAGCGTGTCGGCGGGGCGATGCAGGAGATAGAGACCGAAGCAGAGCTTGCCGAAGTACTGGAGCGGCGGCAATCGCAGGAGCGCCAGCGACCTGCTGCCTCGCGAGAGCACGACGATCGCGACGATGCAGGCGCAGCCGACGGCGACGATGCTGTAGCCGAACACGCGATCGAAGGGGCTCGTCCGCTCGAGGCCACTCGCGACCGCGAGGATGATGATGCTCGGCAGCGCCATCATCGCCGCGAACTGGAGCGGCACGCGCCACTTCTCGACGTCGATCGAGCGGACGAGGATCGCGAGCAGACAGCCGACCGCGAGCGTGTCGATGCGGCAGAGCGTGAACAGGTACTGCACGCGCTCGTGCTCGGGGAACTCGAACGTCGTGATCATCCGGATCACCGGCGCGAACGCGATCATCCCGACGAGGAGCAGCGTCAGGCGCTGCCGGTTCAGGAACCACACGAGCAGCGGGAACGTCAGATAGAACTGCTCCTCGATCGCGAGCGACCACGTCGGCGCGAGGAAGTACGGGACGTCCTTGCCGAGGATGCCCTCGGGGATGTTGCCGAGGTGGAACAGGTACCAGAACGGCGAGCCTGCGTGGTCGCGGAACTCGGGGTTGCCCGAGAACGCGAGAAGCACGCCGACCACGAACAAGTAATAGAGAGGGAAGATGCGCAGCATCCGCCGCGCGTAGAAGTTGCGGAAGTAACCGGGCTCGCCCTTGGTGTCGAGCAGGATGCCGGTGATCAAGAAGCCGCTGATCACGAAGAACAGATCGACGCCGATCCAGCCGGCACCCGCGACGTCTGCGCCGACGCCGATGCCTGTGCGAGGCCAGAACCGATGCACCATGACCATCAAGATCGCGATGCCGCGAAGGCCATCGAGCTCGGCGATGAAGCCGGACGTGAGCGCGGGAGCCCGCTGTGACATGGGGGGGACCGGTGCATCTCATATGCCGGCGATCAGATGAAGTCCGAGCGGCTTTCGATGGCGTTCCTGGTGCTGCGGCGCACACCGCACAGCGTGGAGCGGAGAACGCCGCGCAGCGACGGTGCGACGACCGGGAGCCCGCTCCGTGAGGCCGTCTATCGATAGGAACGGCCGATGCAGCCGACGTGATCATGGAGCGAAGAAGCTCGTTTCCGGCACTCATCTTCATCGCGATCGCGCTCGCCGGTAGCGCACTGACCTACGGCGTCTACGGATCCGTGGGTCCGACCGCAAGTATTGCGACGTTCGTCGTCACGATCGTCATCGCCGGGTTTGTTGCGCGGGCGATCCGCGTCGCCTCCGCCTGGGAGCGCGCCGTCGTCCTCAGGCTCGGCAAGTTCCGCGGCCTCCGAGGTGCGGGCCTGTTCGGTATCGTGCCGATCGTCGACACGATTCCGTACTGGATCGACATCCGCGTCATCACGTCTTCGTTCAAGGCCGAGAAGACGCTGACCAAGGACACCGTCCCCGTCGACGTCGATGCCGTCCTGTTCTGGAAGGTCGTCGATGCCGAGAAGGCGGCGCTCGCGGTCGCCGACTACCGCGCCGCGATCAACTGGGCCGCGCAGACCGCACTGCGCGACGTGATCGGTAAGACGCTGCTCGCCGACATGCTCGAAGGCCGGCAGCGGATGTCACTCGACCTCCGCCAGATCATCGACGCGCAGACCGAGTCGTGGGGCGTCAGCGTCCTCTCCGTCGAGGTGCGCGACATCAACATCCCCGCTGGTCTCCAGGACGCGATGTCGATGCAGGCGCAGGCAGAGCGCGAGCGCCAGGCGCGCGTCATCCTCGGCGACTCCGAGCGCCAGATCGCCGAGAAGTTCGGCGAGGCCGCGAAGACCTACGCCAACGATCCGACCGCGCTGCACCTTCGCGCGATGAACATGCTGTACGAGGGCCTCAAGCAGAACGCGACGATCGTGCTCGTGCCGAGCAGCGCCGTCGAGTCGATGCAGCTGGGCACCATCGCCGGCATCACGGGCATGGCAGCCGAGCTGAATCAGCAGGCGCAGCCGACCCGGCATTGACCGTTACACGCGAACGCGCAGGACTTGATAGGCCTCGGCGTAGTCGTAGCCGCTGATGCGGCCCATCGCGCGCGCGAGGTCGCGCGACGACTCGATGTCCATCTTCGCGATCTGAGACTGGTGGCAGCGGATCGCGTCGATCTTGACGTCGATTGTCGTCGAGATGTCCGCGAAGCACTCGCCGACGCAGCGCGCGTGTGCGTTCATCTCCGGGCTCGACAGGAATGCGAGCAGATCGCACGGCGTGCGGCGGAGCGCCGACACCGTCGCCTTGTGCACGAGCCCGTGATCCCAGTGGAGGTCGTTCGCCGAGTGCGTGATGACGAGGTCGGGATGCAGGTCGCCGATCAGTTGATCGAACCGCCGCACGAGCTCGTACATCGGCACGTCCTCGACGCGGCACGGCTTGTCCTCGAACAGGATCATCAGCTCGGCGCCGATCTTCTCGGCACCTGCCCTCGCTTCGGCGCGTCGCGTCTCGACGTTGTTCGGCATGCTGACGACAGCCATGTTCACGTCGGCACCCTCGGCGGAGAGGCGCGCGAGCAACCCGCCCGCACCGATCTCGATATCGTCGGGGTGCGCGCCGAACGCGAGCACGGTGCCACCCTTGTCGTTGAGGATGCGGTTCATGCTGCCTCCATCGCGCGCAATGGAGCGGGCGCGGCCGGCATGACGTGCATCGGGTGCGACGCGCCGAACAGGATCTCGCGGCTCTGCGGGCCGCAGTTGAGCAGCAGATCGAGGAAGCCGAGATGCGACGAGAAGCCCCGGCGCTCGAAGCGCTGCGGATACAGCGGGTGCGTGAACTGCTGCCAGATCACGCCGACACCCGCGCGACCCATCTTCTCCGAGTCGAGGTAGCCCGCCGAGCCGCCGGAACCGGTCAGGTAACAGCGCGCGCCGAGCTTCTTGCACATGTCGATCAGACGGTCGGTCTTGTAGCCGGAGAAGCCGATCTGCGACGACCTCATGATCGGCGTGTGGATGTCGAGCCACTTCAGTGCGAGGTCGAGCATGTGGAGGTCGAGCTCGACGAGGCTCGACCACGGCCGCGTGAACACGTCCTTCAGCTCGTCGGCGTACTGCGCGAAGTACGGCGCCTTGCCGTAGTTGAGGAGGAGCGTGTTCCAGTGGCGGTGCTGCCAGTGCTGCTTGGGGTTCTCCG
This sequence comes from Kofleriaceae bacterium, assembly GCA_013368795.1. Taxonomy (GTDB): domain Bacteria; phylum Myxococcota_A; class Polyangia; order Haliangiales; family Haliangiaceae; genus JABFXX01. Next base: position 28,401 of record JABFXX010000436.1, on the reverse strand, counting down.
ATGCGGCGATGCGCTTGTCGATCAGGCGCTCCGTCTGACCGCCGTGCAAGAGCGGCACGGTCAGCCAGCCCGGCCCCTCCGACAGCTTGAGGCGCTGGCGATTCTGGAAGTTCTGCGCCTCGAACTGCAGGTCATCCATCACGACGAACACATCGGCCTTCGCGACCTTATCGAGGTATCCGAGCCACGGCAGGTAATGAGGTTGGTGAGCTGCGACGATCATCTAGGCTACTCCTTGCGGTGCCGCGCCAGCGACACGTCCGTGACCGCGCGTCTCCCAGCTCGAGGTGTCGAGCGTCAGGAGGCCGAGCGGCGTCAGGATCAGATAGGCGACGGGCATGAGAACGGTCATCGGCAAGAACGCGACCGGATGCACGCGCAGCCACGGTGGCAGCCGGCGCGTGCTCGGCGCGAAGTGATAGATGAGCGCGAACAGCGCGATGATCTGGAGGTGGATTGCAGCTAGCTCGAAGAACTCGTGCTGGACGAGGTGCGTGATGATGACGAACGGATAGACAAAGAGGAGCAGGCAGAGCGAGAGGTAGTGGATCGCGATCAGCGGGTGCAGCGCCCACGCGTGGCTGAGACCGAGCACGTAGTCGACGATGTTCGAGCGCTTCCAGCGCAGCTGCTGGTTGAAGTAGTCGCGAAGCCGGCGAGGCGCCTTCGTGAAGCACATCGCGTCCATCGTCATGCGCGTCTTGTAGCCGGCCTTGACGATCTGCCGCGTCAGGTAGCGATCCTCGCCGTACTTGATCGGTACGCCGAGGATGTTGCGCTTCTCGAGGATCGGCTCGAGCTCGAGCAGCACCGAGCGCCTGTACGCGGTGAGGCAGCCCGACAGACACATCACCTGCTCGAGCGAGCGCTCGAGGTTCTTCAAGAACTCCTGGCCGTAGAAGTACTTGATGGTCTGCATCTTCGTGAGCCAGTTGTCGTTGGGATTCGACACGTGGATCCGGCCACCGACCGCGGCGATCTCGGGCCGCGTGAACCGGGCGACCAGCTCGCGGAGCGCCGTCGGATAGACGATGACGTCCGAGTCGACCGAGACGATGATCTCCGAGGTCGCCTCGCGCACCGCGCGGTTGATGCCGCGCCGCTTGCCCATGTTGTGGGGATTCTGGATGACCTTGACGTTCGCGAAGTCTTTCGCGCCCTTGCAGGCCCACTCGTAACTATCGTCGGTCGAGCAGTCGTCGACGATCGTGATCGATAGCTTCTCTTTTGGATAGTCGAGCCGCGAGAAGCTCGCGATCGTTTCATAGATCGATCGGCCCTCATTAAAGAGCGGGACGACGATCGTGATCGTCGGCTCGTAGCCCTCCAGCTTGTCATCTACCTTCTTGCCGCGCGTGAGGCGGAGATAGAGACCGAAGAAGTAGCGGTTCAAGAAGACGATGAAGATGAATAATGAGACGACGAGGGTCACTTCTCAGCACCGCAGCAAGAGCGATGCCGCCCTCAGAAGAGACCACTACGAAAAAGCGCCCACTGCGCGGCTTTGCACCGGCGCCACGTTCATTTGAGCACATAGCGAAATGGCGGATGCCTTGCAGTTGGTCCGTCGCAAATGTCGTCTCAACTCGACCCCAGTCTTCGCGTCGTCAAGGTTTCTGGCGATTCGCATGATGATTCGAGCGAAAGCTCGTCCACCACCGCCAGCGATCCGCGCGGCGCGTCTGTGCAAGGAGAGGCGGCAGCGCTCGCATCGCCGTCTCTCCCGGCGGTCTCCGGCGAGATCCCATCTTCCAAGACGAGCGGCGTTTCCACGAACACCCTGCTCGGTGTGCCGGCGTTTCCCGCAGGCAAGAACGGGCTGGAGATCGACGGCGCACAGCTCTTCGTGTCACCAGCGACCGTGACGGCGATCGCGAAGACCAAGTATCCGACGGACCCCAGCCTCAAGACGGCGACCGACCCGTCGCTGAAGAAGCTGACCGACCCGTCGCTCAAGGTCCTCGATGGCGAGCCGATTCCTCTGACCAAGAAGAAGGAGTCGCTGCCGAAGCTCGAGATCGCGCGCGATCCGATTCCGCTCGACAAGCTGCCGGCGGCCGACGAGCCCGCGCCCGGTAAGTGGAACAAGTTCGAGGATCTCGGCCTGACGCCGCACCCGACCACGAGGAAGGCGCAGCAGCTGGTCGTGAAAGCCTACCGCCTGTTCGGTTTCGGCATCCTCACGCTCATCGTCGTCGTGCTCGTCAGCTACATCGCGACGACCGCGTTCTACTTCCTGAACCACACCTGGGTGACGCCTGTGGCGCTCTCGCCCAATGATGAAAAGGTCGTCGGCCTTCAGGGCGAGCTCGCCAGCCTCCTCAACGAGCGCGCGAAGCTCGTCGGCGAGCTGGGCGAAGCGGAGCGCTCGATCCGCGCCGAGCAGGACTTCCAGATGCAGTTCGCCCGCGCGATCAAGAAGGACGCCGAGGGGCGCCGCGTCGCGCTCGACCGCGTCAAGGAGCTCGCCGAGTCGGCGGCGGCAACGCGCAGCCAGATCCGCACCGCAAACACCGATTACTCCAAGGTCGCCGGCGAGACCGACGACGTGAACTACTCGGCAAACCTGATCGATCGCAACGCGATGCTCGCGGGCAAGTACCAGCTCGCGCAGATCTCGACCGCCAACCTGTCGCTGGCCGAGCGCCAGGTCGAATACGATCAGCGTGCGGCCGATCTCCGGACGGAGACCCAGGCGCTCGACGCGATCCTCGCCGACAAGACCGCGACCGCCGCGCTCAGCTACGACGTCCTCAAGATCGCCCGTGACTACGAGTCGTCCAAGCTCGCTCTCGCGCGCGAGCTGAGTAATCGCGAGCGCCTCAAGGGGTCGCTCGAGCGCCAGGACAAGATCATCGAGGGCGTGACCCAGTCGGCCTACCTCCGTGCGATGGCGGACAATGCGACGGTGGCGCTCGTCCCGTACGCCAACCTCGACAACATCGAGAAGGGCACGGCGCTGTACGCCTGCCGCCTCGAGATGGTGCTCTGCCGTGAGGTCGGCAAGGTGCTCGAGATCCTGCCCGGCGAGGTCTCGGTCAAGCACCCGAACCGCGACTCGATTCTGCGCGGCCGGATGATCGAGATGCAGATGACCGATGCAGCCGCCGCGGAGAACGAGGTTCTGTTCGCGGGCGGCCGCCCGCTCGGCATCTAGTCCGAGTCGGTCGCCTCGTCGCCGGTCAGGCACTTCGCAGCGACATCCGCGCGAGAGCCGACATCGACGGCGAGGCCGCGAAGCTCGAAATCGAGGTTATCGGAACGCACGCCCGCCGGACCGGCGAGCGTGCGCGCCGTTTCGGGCAGCGATCCCATCCACGCGACGCGACCGTCGACCCACGCGACGAGCGCATCGCCGGTGATCTCGGCGCGGAGCTCGTGCTCGGTGTTGTCGTCGAGCGTCGGCAGGTCTGCGGGTCCGAGCGACGAGGTCGGCTTGACCTTCGTGTAGCCCTCGGCGCCGCACTCCTTCGAGGTCTTCTGGCCGACGTTCCGCTTCACCGAGACGTCGATCTTCGGCTTCGGATCGAGGCGCCACATGACGTACACGAGGTTGCAGCCATTCTCGGCGCGGAGCTTCAGGCCGATCTGCCGGCGCTCCTGCCCCGAGGCGAGCGCTCGCTCGGTCGCGGTGGCGCCGTGGACGACGAACTTCGCCGCCGCGCCATCGCCGCCGCGATCGAGCGCTACCGCACGGAACGTGGGGACTTCGACGCGTGCGCTGGCGAGCTTGCCCTTGGTGACACACAGCGCATCGTTCTTCACCCATTCGAGCCGCCGACTGGGATCGACGTGCGCGGGTGGCCGCAGTGTCTTGGGCGCTCGTGCGCGGGGGGTAGCGCCAACGCTGCTATCGCAGCCTGACGCCGTGATCGCCAACAACAATGCAGTTCTGATCCATTTCACGCCAGTGAGACGAGCATTCCTGATGCCGCCTTCAAGCATGCCCGCCTCTCTCACCGGGTGAGCGTGAGGCGGCACGCCGTGGTGGAATCGCGCTCGTTGGTTTCCCGGAGAAGTGGCACGCGTCCTGTAAAAACCCGTACGCGTGACCCCTATGAGCCGTTGCGCCACACTCGTTACCGTCCTCGCCCTGGCTCCTGCGACCGCGCTCGCGGAGCCCATCGATGACGGCTATTGCGACTTTGTCGAAGGTTCTGCTTCCGCGACCGCCGCGCCGCTGCTGGGCCCCGAGGTGTTCGGTCAGTTCGGCTACATCGAGCAGCCATCGTTCGCGGTGAACCCGACCGATTCCGACAACCTCCGCGCGATCGCCGGCATTCGCTACTCGATCACGAACATCTACGCCGGCATCCAGCACAAGGCTCGCGCCGCCGCCGACTGCAAGCGCCACAACGCGCTGCTCGGACTGCGCGGTGCGACGAACGCGCGCGCTCTCGCCGCCCGCCTCAAGGTCTACGAGGACGCGCAGCAGGAAGCCGAGAAGATGCTCGCCGACGCGAACGCCGCGGTCGAGCAGCGCCGGATGACCGCACAGGAGGCGACCGCGACGCGCATGCGCGTGGAGGACCTCCGCTCGCTCACCGCGACCGCCCGCCGCGACCTTGCGATGCTGCCGCCGGCGGATCAGGTTCCGCTCAACGAACGGCTCACCGCGTTCCGCAACGCCGATGCCGAGATGGAGCGCCGCGAGGGCAAGCTCCGCAAGGTGAGCGCTTACGACATCAACGTGCGCGTCGGCGCCGACAAGTTCGTCGAGGGCCCGAACACGGACATCCAGTACTTCGCGGTCGCCCAGCTCGGAATCAACATCGGCGCGATCTGGCTCGGCAACGGCAACGACCGCGCAGCCGCCGGCCGCGCGAAGTACGTCCGCTCGGGACGCGATCCGCTCGGCAGCGACGTCACGGCCGAGCAGCTGCGCGCCACGCTCGAGGTCGAGTCCAAGCGCGTCGTACAGGTGACCGCCCTCGTCGGCGATCTCGACAAGCAGCTGCAGACGCTCGCGAACATCCCGAGCGAGGACAGCGTGCGGTTCCGCCAGACCGTCTGGTTCGACTGGGTCAAGGCGAAGGCCGACCTCGCGTACCTGCAGGCCCACGTCCAGGCCCTGAGCGAGCTCGTCGGCGAGTACGAGCGCTAAGGCGCGTAGACCTTCCAGTCATCGATCAGCGAGCTCTCGGCCGAGTCGATGCGGATGCCGGCGGTGCCGGTCTTGATCGAATCGTCGTGCGTGGTCATCGCCAGCTGACCGTCGAGGTACAGCCGCTGCTCGTTGCCCTGCACCTCGAACCGGATCGTGTGCCACATGTTGGGCGCCGGCGGCCCGAAGTGCGAGTTGCGCTGGAGCACCGTGTAGACGCCGCACTGCTTCTTCTGGATCTGCACGACACCGTCCTGGCGCCACGATCCGACATAGAGATCGTACTCGCTCAGATAGCGCGCGAAGATCTTGAATCCGGGACCGCTGACATTGCTGGTCCATTGCGAGTAGAAGAACTTGTACTCGACACCGAGATCGGTCCACGCGGCCGCGCGCTCGTGCTCGCTGTCGTACGGAAGCGCGAGCGAACGGTAGTAGCCCTCGGACACCGACGTGCCGTGGATCTCGCCCGCCGCGTTGCCGTTCTTCGACACGGCCTTGAGGCAGCCCGCGGTGACGTCGAGATAGTCGCGCGCGTTCTTGTTGGCGCCGCACTCGATCTGCTGGCCGGCGCTGTATGCGCGGAAGTCCTCGACCGCGTCGGGGTACGTCCCGGCAACACCACGCCACGGCAACACAGCCGGCGTTCCCGTCGAGACGTCGCCGTAGCCGATGTACGGCGAGTAGACGTCGTTGTGATAGGCCGGGCAGCCGGTCGTCAGCGTCACGCCCTCGGCGCCGGTGCCGCCAGCCCCCTCGCTGCCACCGTTCGTCTCGCCCGGCAGAGCTCCGATTTCGCCCGAGCCGCCGCCATCGCCATCATCGGAGCCCGTGTCACCCGGCGATGCAGAACCTGCGTACTGCGCGCCGTCCTGATCCCCATCAGAAACTGCGCATGCCGGAACCATGCTGACCAGTGCGATCAGCAGCCACCCTTTGATTTGCTGCATGTGAGCACGCTGTCTAACACGCGCTCAGCGAGCGACTCCCTATTTCTGCGCGTGGGGCGCAATAATCGACTGAGTGATTTCCTAATATCGATCTCCAATCCGTGCCTCGCGGCACCAACTGGTGAGATCACGTACGACGGATCCCGAGCGCGCGGCGGCGACACCGTGATCGGAACGCAGTGCTGCTCGCGCAAAGTTCGCCGCTCGTGGCGAGACCACGGCGCACGATCGCGAGCCAACCACGCTTCACGCAGCGACGAGCCATGCGCGGTTCGCTGGTCTGCTTCGTGCTGATGCCCTCTGGCGGAGGCTTACGATGCGGAAACTTCTCTTTGCTTTGATCGCTCTCGCTGGCTGTGCGGACAACGGCACGGACATGACGCAACCGGGTGGTGGTGGTGGCAGCGGCTCCGGATCCGGCAGCGGCAGCGGTAGTGGCAGTGGTGGCGGCGGCGGCGGCAGCGAGGTCGATGTCGCGCGCGACTACGACGACGTCGCGACCTCGCTCGGCGCGAACCTCGCCGCCGGCGATCTCGTGGCGATGGTCGATTCGATCAACATGTCGTACGGCCGCATGCCGGCGGGCTTCACGGTGTCGCAAGGCCCCGACTACCTCCTGGTCGATGGCGTGCGCGGCGGTCTGCAGGTCGAGTACAAGCTGTATTGCCGCGACGATCTCGACCTCTACACGTCGTGCGACGGCCTCGAGAATCACGCGCACGTCAAGCCGACGATCACCGGCGACCTCGGTGGCTCGACCGCGATGGCCGGCATCGATCGCACCGGTGCATGGATCGTTCGCGACCTCACACTGGCAACACCGCGCATCGGCGGTGAAGGCAACGTCGCGTTCGCGACCCACCTCCAGACGGGTGACTACGACCTCACGATCGCGGACAACCTGAACCACGTCATCTTCAGCGCGACGCCGGGCGCTCCCATCAGCGGCAGCGTCGATCTGTCAGTGAACGTGGTGCGCAAGCGAGCGAGTGCGGAGCCGGTGCAACGCACGTTCGACGTCGTCGCGTCGATCGCCTTCGATGGCAGCGATACCGCGATTCTGACCTTGGACGACCTTCACCACTACAACCTGTCAATCACGAGCGGCGCGATCGTCAAGATCGACTGAACGCCCCCGCCGCTACCCGACGAACTACGATTAGTTCGTGCATCGACACCTGCGTCCCTGTATGAGGGATGACGGGTGTATTGATGTTTCCGTTTGCCAGTCGAGCAAGCGCGGGTCGGCATCTTGCGGCCGCGCTCCGCCACCATGCGGGTTCGGGTGCGATCGTCCTCGGACTCGCACGCGGCGGTATCCCCGTCGCCTCGCAGGTGGCAGGCCCGCTGTTCGCGGACATCGATGTCCTGATCGTCCACGAGACCGGCGTCGGTCTCTACGTCGAGGGCTGCCGCCCGCTGATCGAGCTGCCTCGCACGATCCAGCTGGGCGTTCACGCCGCCGACGTCACCCGCGAGATCGCGCACGAGACCGCAGAGATCCAGCGCGAGATCGCGCTGTTCCGCGGCCAGCGTCCGTTCCCGCACATCGCCGGCCGGACCGCGATCCTCGTCGATGATGGCAGCGCCTCGCCGCGCGTCCTCGGCGCCGCGCTCTCGAGCCTGCGCGCCCGCGGCGCGACGACCGTCCTCGCCCTGCCCGTCCTCGACCCGGCGGCGCATGCCAGCCTCGCCGCTTACGCCGACGAGATCGTCGTGCTCGCACCGGCCGACGCGCGCGGCCTCGCGTTCGCGTATCGCGAGCTCGAGCCGCTCGGCGACTCCGACATCATCGTCGAGCTCAACCGCGCGCGCATCGCGGCCTGGAACTCGCGCCCGACGCTGCCGACGATTCCGACCATTCCGTGAACCGGGCTGATCCGTTCGGGTGAGCACGCGCGTTAACCGCGCGAACGCGACTACACCGACTCTTGTCGGTGCTGACTAGTGGCCGCGGCGCTGCTGGACGACGTGCGTCGACTCGTGGCTCTCGAGCTCGGGGCTCTCGTTCTCGAAGTGGATGCCGCCGCCACCGGTGTACGCGCTGGCGCCGAGTCCGTACGCGCGCTCCGACGCGGTCGGTGTCGAGCTCGACGCGAAGCTGCTCTGTACCGCGGGCAGCGTGCCTCCGCGGACCGAGGTCGACGAGCTCGACTCCTGGGCCTCGGACTCTTCCTGCTCTTGCTCTTCGCTCTGAACTTGCGGGCGCCTGTCTCTACGCATGTACTTGCGCCATCATACGCCGACGAAGTCAGGGCGGTTCCCCCGGCTACCCGTGCCCTATCCGAGCTAGACCTTCGGAAGCAGGTCGCTGCAGTTGTGGCGGCCTGCAGGCAGCCAGCTGACGGCCTGCTTGCCGGGATAACGCACCGCGCGAATCGCGGCTTGCGACTCCGGCGAGAGCAAGTCCGCCTGGAACGCGAGCGCACCGGCGACGTTGGTGCGCCGCTCGCCGCCCGGCTTCACGACGACCGAGCACATCATTCGCTGCAGCATCGGATCGGCGACGACGAGCGGCTCGAGCTCGAGCGATCGATACGCGCCGAGTCGCAGGAATGGGGTGAGGCCCCACAGCGCGTACGCGCCGCGCTCCGATGCATGGACGAGCGCTGCGTCCTTCGCGAGCTTTGGATCGAGCCACCACGCACCGCGCTCCGGCCTGCCGATCGCGTTCCACAGGATCTCGGTGAGGTAGCGGACGCCGTTCTGATCGTTCAGCACGTACGGGCTTTGCGTCGACGCGATCCGGCGAAACGCCTCCGCGAGATCCTCGAGACCGCGCACGCCCGCGGGATCCGACGCCGGACCGAACAGCGCCATCTGGTTCGCGAAGATCATCCGCGGCCACTCGCCGAGGCCTTCGGTCACGAAGCGCTCGGTGTCGTGGTGACCGTAGTGCGAGATCACGAGGTCGGCCTTGCCCTGGCGCGCATGGTCGTAGACGGCAGTGCCGGTCGTCAGGCGCACCGGCGTGCCCGTGCGCTTCGTGAAGCGATCGATCAGCGCCGGCAGGACGCCGCCCTCGACGGCTGTCTTGACGCTCGCGATGCGAACGACCGAGGGCTCGGCAGGCGCCGGTGTCGGCGCGGGAACGGACGTTGCCGGCTCGGGCGAGCACGCCGCGGCGAGTGATGCGAGCGCTCCGGCCTTCAAGAGGTCTCGACGATCGATGCCCGACATGGCTCGATCATCGAGGATCGATCCCGACGCGACAAGGCGAATTTACGATGTCATCGAGCTGTCGCTACGCTGCGAGCATTGGTGATTCGCCCGATGCAGGAACGAGGGGTAGGCTCTCGCCGTGACGTTCATCGTTCGCCGTCCGGCGCCGAAGCTCGCGCCGTTCGTCGAGTCGTTCTGGTACTTCACCGGCGAGCTCGCGCACGGTCGCGAGCGCGTCCTCCCGAGCGGCACGGCGCAGCTGCTCGTGAACCTGCACGAGGACGAGCTTCGCTGGTACGACGATCGCGTTCATCGGGTCGCGGGCGCAGCCTTCATGGGCGCGCACGATCGGCCGTTCTCGATCGATACCGAAGAGCAGCGCGCGATTCTCGGCGTCAACTTCCGGCCCGGCGGCGCGTTCCCGTTCTTCGATCCGAAGGAGACGAGCGGGCTGCACGTGGCTCTCGAAGATCTGTGGGGACGGCAAGGACGCCTGTTCCGCGAGCGCCTCCTCGAAGAGAGGACGCCGGACGCGCGGCTCGCGCTACTCGAGCGGCTGCTGCTCGTTCACGCGAAGCGGTTCACGATCGATCCGGCGATCGCATTCGCGGTCGGCGCGCTCGAGGAAGGCGCGCGCGTCGGCGCGGTCGTCGAGCGTCTCGGGATGACGCCGCGACGATTCATTCGCACCTTCGAAGAGCGCGTGGGTCTCGCGCCGAAGCGGTTCGCACGCGTGCGTCGCTTTCAGCGCGTGCTCGCCGCGGATCGCGCGTTCGATTGGGCGGCGATCGCCGCCCAGGTCGGCTACTCCGATCAGGCGCATCTCATCCACGAGTTCGCGCTCTTCACCGGCGAGACGCCGACCGCCTATCGCCCCCGCGTGGACGCGTCGAATCACGTGCCTTTGCCCGGGTGACAAATTTCTACAAGCCGCCCCCGACGCGGCGGCGCATGGTGCGGGCATGTTCAAGATTTCCTCGCTCACGCCCCGCCTCGTCGTTTCGGACGCCGCACGTGCGATTTCCTTCTACGCCGAAGCCTTCGGCGCGAAGGTGCTCGAGCATCACGCGGACGACAGCGGTCACGTCGTCCTCGCTGTGCTTGCGATCGGTGATTTGAAGTTCGCGCTCACGGAGGAGAAGCGCGCCTGGCACAACGTCGCGCCGACTTCACTCGGCGGCTCACCCGTGCTCCTCGCACTCGCCGTGGACGACGCTGACGCGGTCGGCGAGAAGATGCAGCGCGCCGGGGCGAAGGTGGTCTTCCCGATCGACGATCACGGCTATGGCTTTCGCGATGGTCGTCTCGTCGATCCGTTCGGCCACTACTGGATCGTGTCTCAGGCTCTCTGACGACGGCGGCCTCTACGCGGCAAGCCGGTTCGCGCGGTTCACTGCATCGCTGACCATCCTCTCGACCTTGCGATCGAGCGACTCGGCGACAGCCGTGATCTCGCTCGACGCGAGCTGATCGAGCAACGTCGACGGCACGTCGTACGTGACCTCGATCTCGAGCGGTCCGAGCGCGCGCACGAACATGCGCAGCGGGACGTAGAGGCCCGCACGCGGATCGACCTTCGTCATCTCGAGCGCGATGAGCCCGTTGCCGAACACGTATGTCGCGGCGCGCGTATCGACTCCAGCGAGCACGGAGAGCAGGCCGCCGTGATCGATCTTCTGAAACAGCGCAAATCCCGACGAGCCCGCGAACGACTGGAGGTGGTCGCGCAGCTCTTGCGGCGGACGTGTGGCCATGCGCCCGGCGACGTTGAGGTCCATGATGCCGAGCGACCGCTCGAGCTCGTGCGTGAATGCCTCGTAGGCGACGTCGAACGTGAGCTCGCGGCGGATGGCGGAGTAGCTGTGATGGGTGACCCGTTGCATGTGCGTTCTCTTTCGACGGAGCGAAAACCGCTCATCGAAGAGGATGCAAACGGTCAGCCGAGCAGGAGGAATACGAGCACGCCGACGGTGCAGAGCAGGAGAAGCGTGATCGCGATCAGGTACGGGCGCTCGTTCGCCGGCATGACGCGCGGGCGCGAGAACGTGATGTCCTGCTCGCTCGCGCGCTGACCGTCGGGCAGCTGGTATGCCGACAGCGACGGGCGGCTACTGCGCGCGACGAACTGCGGCTGGCTGATCCGCTTCACGTGCTCTGACGTGACCGCACTGTTCGAGCCGCGCGCGAGCTCGGTCGCGTCGTGCTTCGTCTCCGGCTTGGGCGGCTTGAGCGTCGCGAGGAACGCGAAGTACGTGCCGGTCTCGTCGACGTGCCTCATCGGTCCGTCGCAGGCGTCGCACGAACATTGTGGTGCGCGGCCGGGCGAGCCGATCATGTCGGCGACGTTCACGAGCAGGAGCTTGTCTCGATCGCAGATCGAGCAGTGATACGGGACCTGGAAGCTCTTCACCGGCGCGTTGCCGGCAAAGTTCTTGATGACGTTGAGCTGCGCGACGACCGCGGGCGAGCACGCGATCAGCATCGGCTTCGTGCCCTTCGACTCGAGCGACGCGAGCCAGGTCACCCAGTCACGCGCGCCCGTCGAGTTGATCCGCTCGACGCCCGAGAGGTTGATCAGCGCCGGTCCCGCGCCGACCTTCTCGACAAGCTCTCCGAGATCGTTGTGCTCGTCGAGAACACCGGCGAGCTTGACGACCCGCGCACCGCTACGACGCTGCTCGATCGTGGCCACCAACCTGTCCGTCATCGTCCTCCTCCATGAAACGCTCGTAACGCCCCACACCACAAATACACCCAGAATCGCATTCTCGATCCGGCATTCTTGGTGAGCTACCCGAGAGGATCCCGAACAGTTCTGCGCTGGTGTGACCGGGAGTCCGTGCAGCGCACACACGCGCCTACGGTCGATGTTCGAGCCCGTGAGTGGGGAGCGCAAGCTCAATAATCGACAAGGGGACGAGACCTCGCGAACTTGGCCGCTTGCCGGCACGTCGTTTCATGTCACTTTTGAAGTGTCATGAGATCGGACAACCGACTGTCGCTGGCCCTCCACGTGCTGCTGCACATGAGCGAGCACGATGGACCGGCGACATCGGAGGAGCTCGGCCCTCGCCTGGGCGTCAATGCGGTCGTCCTGCGCCGCACCCTCGCGGGTCTGCGCGAAGCCGGCATCGTCAGCTCGGTGAAAGGTCACGGCGGTGGCTGGTCGATCGTGCGCGACCTCACCCAGGTCACGCTCGGCGATGTCCACCGCGCGATCGGTTCGAGCGCGCTGTTCGGCATCGGCCATCGCGACGAGGCCACGGCATGTCCGATCGAACAGGCCGTCAACCGCACGATCACCGGCGCGCTTCACGCGGCGACCGAGGTGTTCGAGTCGGCGCTGCAGAGCGTCGCCGTCGCCGATCTGCTCGAAGGCGGCCGCAAGAAGTTTCGCGAACACGCGCACTCAGGAGGTCAATCCCATGCATGAGTCTCACGATGTCGTCATCGTCGGCGGCAGCTACGCCGGCCTCGCCGCCGCACTTCAGCTCGGTCGCGCACGTCGCTCGGTCGTCGTCCTCGACGCAGGAAAGCGTCGCAACCGCTTCGCCGCGCACTCGCACGGCTTCCTCGGGTTCGACGGAGGATCACCGGATGCGATCGCCGAGGCCGGCCGCGCGAACGTCCGCGCGTACTCGACGGTCGAGCTACGCGAGGCGTACGCGACCGAGATCCGCGGCAAGCTCGACGCGTTCGTCGTCCGGACCGATTCCGGCGAGCTGCGCGCGCGGCGCGTGATCCTCGCGACCGGCGTCGTCGACGATCTACCGGGCGTCCCCGGCGTCGCCGAGCTCTGGGGCCGCGGCGTCTACCACTGCCCGTATTGCGACGGCTACGAGCGGGCACGCGCGCCGCTGGCCGTGCTCGCGAGCTCCGAGATGTCGCTTCACCAGGCGCTGCTCGTGTCGGAGTGGACCACCGACGGCGCGATGACGCTGCTCCTGAACGGCGCGTTCGAGCCCGATGCCGAGCAGTCAGCGCAGCTCGCGCGGCGGCACATCGCGATCGAGCGCACGCCGGTCGTTCGCGTCCGCGACGGCGGCAAGGACCGTGTCACCGTCGAGCTCGACGGCGGCCGCACGCTCGAGGTCGGAGGCCTGTTCGTCCAGCCGAAGACGCGCATCGCCGAGCCGTTCGCGGCGCAGCTCGGCTGCGAGCTCGAGCAGGGTCCGATGGGCCCGATCTACAAGGTCGATCCGATGCTGAAGGAGACCACGGTGCCCGGCGTGTTCGCGTGCGGCGACGTCGGCGCGATGATGCCTGCGGTCGCGCTCGCGGTGGCCGACGGCACGCGCGCCGGCATCTCGGCACACCGCACGCTCGTGTTACCCACGCACTAGAAGCCGGTCGGGTACGTCTCCGGCAGCTCGCCGCGATCCCACAGTGCGGTCCGCTCGAGCGGTTCGAGTGCGCGGGTGTGGTCGACGTGGATCACCGCATCGAGTTGGTCCGCGATCCGGACGTCGAAGTAGTGACTCCAGCGTTCGGTCTGCGGCCGGTAGACGACACCGATCGCGCGCTGGAGGCGAGGCTCGTGCAGCGCGCCGGTCAGCTCGCCGAGGTCCGACATCAGGAGCATGAAGCTCGGCACGCCGGTGCGGTGGAACAGCGTCTCGTAGCTGTTCGCGAGGGCGGGCCTCACCATCTTGCGCTCTCCGGCGCCTCCCCAGTCCGACGCCGCGGTGACGGTGCCATTGAACGTCGTGAACCCGACGAGGATCGTGTCTCCCGGGTGGCGCTGGCGGGTCAGGTGCCCGACGGTGATCTCCGCGCGCTCGGCGCGATGGGCCATCGCCTCGGAATCGCCGACGTGCGAGTTGTGAGCCCACACGATGATCTTGCCGGCGCGGCCCATCCTCTCGAGGTGAGCCGACAGCGCATCGAGCGTGTCCGCCATGTGCGTGTCGCGCAGGTTCCACGTCGACACGCCGCGGAAGTACATCATCCGGTAGTACTCCTCTGCCCTCGCGACGACGCGCGCGTTCTGCTCGGCCTCGAACTGCGCGTCTTCGGCCACCACGCCGTCGCGGTGTAGCAGCTCGCTGCGGCGCTTCAGCAGCTCGACGAGCTGGGCGACCGCCTCCTCCTCGCAATCGGCCGTGAGGCCCGACGACACCGCCTCGCCGTAGAGCTGCGGCTCGTCGTACCGATCGAAGCACGCGTAGCGCCGGCTCGCCTCGGCGGCCAGTGCCGGATCGCGCGACTGGAGATACGAGAGCACCGAGTGCATCGACGCGTGCAGCGAGTAGAGGTCGAGGCCGTAAAAGCCGACCCGCAGCGACGGGTCATCGATCTCGTCGTTGTGACTGCGAAGCCAGCCGACGAGATCGAGGACGTCCGCATTGCGCCACATCCACTGCGGAAACCTCTCGAAATCGGCGAGCGACTCGATGGCATCGACGTCGCGGCCCATCCCACGGATGAAGCGGTTGATCCGGTACGCGTCGGGCCAGTCGGCCTCGGCTGCGATCGCCGCGAACCCCTTCTCGTTGATGAGACGTTTCGTGAGCTCTGCGCGGATCCGGTAGAAGTCGTGAGTGCCGTGGGTGGCTTCTCCGAGCATCACGATGCGCGCGTCGCCAATGCGATCGAGCAACAGGTCGAAATCGCTCTGAGCTCCGATCATCGGCGTTGCTTGCTCGGCGATCGCTTGAGCGAGAATGGATTCGCTGGCCATGTCGATCGAAGGAGCAACCGACGTGCCGCAGCCGCGCCGTCGCCCCTGGCGCCCTTCGTGCAGCTCGCACGATCGTGAGCGCGATGCAGCGCGTCCTCGACGGGATTCTGGGACGCCGGCTCTCGACCCGCGAAGAGGGCCACGAGCAGGTCACCGCGGTCACCGGCGTGCCCTTTCTCGGGCTCGACGCCCTCGCGTCTGCCTCGTACGGCCCCGAGGCGGCGCTGACGATGCTCATCCCACTCGGCGCGATCGCGCCGCTCTATCTGCTTCCGATCATCGCCGTGATCTCCGTGATCCTCGCCGCCGTCGCGATGTCGTATCGGCAGACGATCGCCGCGTACCCCGGCGGAGGTGGCTCGTTCACCGTCGCACGGGAAAACCTCGGCCCGAAGGTCGGCGTCGTCGCCGGTGCGGCGCTGGCGATCGACTACATCCTCAATGTCGCAATTGCCATCTCCGCAGGAGTCGGCGCGGTCGTCTCGGCGATCCCGTCGCTGCAGGCGCACACGCTCACACTCTGCCTCGTGCTGCTTGCCTTGCTCACGCTCGTCAACCTGCGCGGCATCCGCCAATCGGCGGCGGTGTTCGCGGTTCCGACCGCCGTGTTCGTCGTGTCGCTCGGGCTCGTGATCGTCGTCGGCGTCGCGCGAGCGATCGCGAGCGGTGGGCACCCGACGGCGGTCGTGGCGCCGCCGGCGCCGAAGCATGCCGTCGAAGCCGTGAGCGCGTGGCTGATCATTCGCGCATTCGCGAACGGCACGACCGCGATGACAGGCGTCGAGGCGGTGGCGGATGCCGTGCCCGTGTTTCGCGACCCGAGGATCAGGCGCGCCCGGCGAACGCTCGTCGCGATCGTCGGCATGTTGATCGTGCTGCTGATCGGCATCGGCTACCTGTGCCGCGCATACGACATCGCGGCGACCGAGCCGGGCAAGGCCGGATACCAGAGCGTCCTGTCGATGCTGACCGCGGCGGTGTTCGGTCATAGCGCGTTCTATTACGTCGCGCTCGCGTCGGTGCTGTGCATCCTGTCGCTATCCGCGAACACGAGCTTCGCCGACTTTCCGCGCGTGTGCCGGCTGCTCGCGCTGGAACATCACCTTCCCGCGACATTCGCCGAGCGTGGGCGTCGCCTGGTGTTCACGCGCGGCATCGTGCTGCTCGCCATCCTGTCCGCCGCGCTGCTCGTCGCGTTCGGCGGCATCACCGACCGGCTGATCCCGCTGTTCGCGATCGGCGCGCTGCTCGCATTCACGATGTCCCAGGCCGGGATGGTCGCGCACTGGCGACGCGTCGGCGGCAAGCATGCTCGCAAGTCGACGGTGATGAATGCGACGGGCGCGACCGCGACGGGAATCACGCTCGTCATTGTCGCGATCTCGAAGTTCACCGAAGGTGCGTGGCTCGTGATCGTCGTGGTGCCGCTCGTGTCTCTCCTGCTGTGGCGGATCCGCGGCTACAACGAGCGCATCTCCGAAGCGGTCGCGACGGAGCAGCCGATGGCGCGCGAACATCTGGCTTCCCCCGTCGCGGTCGTCGTCGCGGACGCCTGGAATCGGGGCACGCGACGCGCGCTGGAGCTCGCGCTCGAGCTCTCCGACGTCGTGTACGCGGTCCAGATCACGACCGATTCCGAACGGCCGGGCGGTCTCGCGGACGTCTGGGACCGCATGATCGCGTGCAGGTCGCCCGATGCCGCGGGCGTCACGCCGAAGCTCGTTGTCGTCAGCTCGCCGTATCGCCAGTTCTTCACGCCGATCGTCGAGCTGCTTCGCGACCTCGGCAGCGAGTATCCCGATCGCAACATCGCCGTGATCATCCCCGAGCTCGAGATCGGCCACTGGTACGAGCGACTGCTGCACAACAACCGCGGGCGCATGCTGCGCGCATACCTGCTCGCGAATCCGCCCGATCGCCTCGTCCTCGTGACGACGCCATACCGAGTGGCCGCCTGAGGAACGCTCGCGTTGGCCTCCGTGATGCACGTCATTATGCGTATGAGGGTCCCGTTTTTGGACCGGCGCGATGCCGGCAAACAGCTAGCGGAACAGCTGATCGAGTACCGCGGACGGGACGACGTCATCGTCCTCGGACTTCCGCGCGGCGGGGTACCCGTCGCCTACGAGATGAGCGCGCTCCTCGAGGTACCGCTCGACGTGCTCGTCGTGCGCAAGCTCGGCGTTCCGGGCCACGAAGAGCTCGCGATGGGCGCGATTGCCTCGGGAGGAATTCGGATCCTCGAGCAGCGCGTCATCGACGCGGTCGGCGTCCACCCGGAGGAGGTTGCCAGCGTCGAGGCCCGCGAGCGGCTCGAGCTCGAACGCCGCGAGCGAACGTTCCGCGCCGGTCGGCCGCCTCTCGATGCGTCGGGCAAGATCACGCTCCTCGTCGACGACGGCCTCGCGACGGGCGCGTCGATGGCCGCCGCCGTCGATGCGGTTCGCACGCGCTCGCCGGAGACGATCGTCGTCGCCGTGCCGGTGGCGCCGCGCGAGACCTGCGGTGCGCTCGCGCAGCGCGCCGACGAGGTCATCTGCCTCGTCACGCCGCCGCGCATGTACGCCGTCGGCCAGTGGTACGAGGACTTCACGCAGACAAGCGACGAGGAGGTCCGGGCACTGCTCGAGCGGGCAGCCCTCGAGCATCCCGCCGTCCCGATGCGCGCCGAACAGGTGCACGCGCCGATGAGGTGAGCCATGCAGCAAGGATTCACTCCGATGCACGTCCTCTTGAGGGCGGGACCGGTCGACCTCGAAGGCGACCTGACGCTTCCATCGTCGCCGCGCGGCATCATCGTGTTCGCACACGGCAGCGGATCGAGCCGTGCGAGCCCTCGCAACCGTGCCGTCGCATCCGCGCTCGTCGGCGCCGGCTTCGCAACGCTGCTGTTCGACCTGTTGACCGCCGAGGAGGAGCGGCTCGAGCGGTTCACCCGACACCTCCGCTTCGACATTCGACTCCTCGCGGAACGGCTCGGCCATGCGGTCGACCAGGTCGCGCACGATCCGCAGCTCGGCTCGCTCTCGATCGGTCTGTTCGGGGCGAGCACCGGAGCCGCGGCCGCGCTGGTCGCGGCGACGACAGCCCGCGTCGATGCCGTCGTGTCGCGCGGTGGTCGCCCCGATCTCGCAGGCACCGCGCTCCGGCAGGTTCGCTGCCCGACGCTGCTCATCGTCGGCGGCGCGGACACCGAGGTGCTCGAGCTCAATCGCCGCGCGATGCAACAGATGACCGCACCGACCGCGCTCCACGTCGTTCCCAACGCCACCCACCTGTTCGAGGAACCCGGCGCGCTGGCCGAGGTCACGTCGGTCGCGACGGAGTGGTTCCGCCGCCAGCTGCCGACGGCCGCGGCGCGCGAACAACCCGCGGGACGCCCGTGAGGAAGTCGACGCTCGTCAACAAGCTGTTCTTCGCCGCGCTCGGCGGCATCTACGTCGTCGCGTTCCGCTCGCTCGGCAAGCAGGTGAAGGGGCTCTACGGCAAGCGGGGCATCCGGCCGATCGCCGGCTTCCTCGACGCGGTTCGCCCGAGCCTGCGGCCGAGCGAACGCCTGCGCTACGTGCCGTCGCTGTTCTGGATCGACGCGTCCGACGCGACGCTCGTGCGCGCGTGCCGGGCCGGCCAGATCGGCGGCGTCATGCTCGCGCTCCGCATCGCGCCGCGCACGACCGCAGCCGCGCTGTGGGCGCTCTACCTGTCGTTCGTCTCGACGGGCCGCGACTTCCTGTCGTTCCAGTGGGACGTCCTGCTGCTCGAGAACGGACTCCACGCGATCGTCGTCGCGCCGTCGCGCCGAGGCAAGCGACCGCCGACCTCTGCGAAGGCGCTGATGCGCTGGCTCGCGTTCCGGCTGCAGTTCGAGTCGGGCCACGCGAAGCTCGCGTCGCGCGACAAGACGTGGCGCAACGGCGAGGCGATGGCCTACCACTTCGAGACCCAGCCGCTGCCAACACCGCCGGGCTGGTACTCGCATCAGCTGCCGCGGCGGCTCCAGCACCTGATGACGTACGCGACGCTCGGCGTCGAGCTCGTCGTGCCATGGCTCGCGTTCGCACCGCGCCGGCTTCGCCGCGCCGCATTCGCCCTGCTGTCCGGACTGCAGGTCGCGATCGGCGTGACCGGCAACTATGGCTTCTTCAACCTGCTGACGGTCGCCGACAACCTGTGGCTCCTCGACGAGAGACCGCGCACGCGCGCGGCACGCCTCGCGACGAAGCCGCCGTGGTGGCATCGCGTGCTGTCGCTCGGTGCCGCCGTGCCGATCGTCGCGGTCTCCGGAGCGACGCTGGCCTCGCGCTTGTTCCAGCGCGCCCGCACGCCCGAGCCAATCGCGAAGCTGCAGGCCGCGGTCGCGCCGCTCTACTCGATCAACCCGTACGGCCTGTTCGCGGTGATGACGACCGAGCGCCCCGAGATCGTGATCGAGGGTTCGAACGACGCCGTCGACTGGCAGGAGTACGGGTTCCGCTACAAGCCAGGCGATCTGGACCGACCGCCGCAATGGGCCCAGCCCCACATGCCGCGCGTCGACTGGCAGATGTGGTTCGCCGCGCTCGGCCCCGCGCCGCCGTGGTTCTTCCACTTCCTCTTGCGCGTGCTCGAGGGTTCGCCCGACGTGCTCGCGCTGTTCGAGCACGACCCGTTCGGCGGCAAGGCACCGAGGTACGTGCGCGCGCTGCTCTACGACTATCACTTCACCGATCTCGCGACGCGCCGGAAGACCGGTGCGTGGTGGCGGCGCGAGTTGCTCGGCACTTACGTCATCCCGATCGAGCTCGACGACCTCCGCCGCCTCCGCCCGTAGGCCCGTCGATGCGATCGATCCGCTCGCCGATGTCGTCGGCGCGCTGGCTCGCGCGAAACGCGATGATCCGGTACGTCGCGAGCCCGCGCGAGACGAACGGATCTTCTTGCACGATCGCCTCGATCGCGTCCCGATCCGAGCCCGCGGCGAGGATGATGCCGCCGTCGCGCGGGATCTTGCGCCCCGACACGAGGAACGTGCCGGCGGCGTAATGCTTGTTCAAAAACGCGACGTGAGCCTTCATCGCCGCGTCGATATGAGAGAGGTCAGCCGTGTAAACGAGCTCGATGACGAACATGGCGCCGCACGTGAGATACTACCCGGCGCGGGATGGAGGCGCCGTCATCGATCTGCCGGGTCCTCGGATTCGTCGCCTTGCTCGGCGGCTGCGACCGCGTGTTCGGCCTGGAGCCGGTCGTCGCGCGAGACGGCTCGACCGGCTCGGATGCCGACGGCGGCACCGGCCTGTGCTTCGAGCCACGCGTGCAGATCACGGGTGTCACCGGATTCGACCCGACGCTGAGCGCCGACAAGCGCGAGCTCATCTTCGTCGACAAGCCCAACGGCGATTACGACCTGTTCATCGCGACGAGGGATGACGCGCAGGCGTCGACCCCGTTCGCGAACGAGACGGCCATCACCCAGTTCAACACGACGTTCGACGAGACCGATGCGTCGCTGACCGAGGACGGGCTTGTCGTCGTGTTCAAATCGAATCGCTCGGGTGCGGCGCGTGCGTATCAATCCGAGCGCGCCAACCGAGCGGTCGCGTTCCTCACGCCGGTGATGGTCCCGGGACTCGAAAGCACGGCGATCAACGGCCTCGACATTTCTCCGGATGGCCTGACGCTCTACTTCGATGACAACGTGTCGTTCGCGGCAGCGAAGCGCACGAGCCGTGCCGCCCCGTTCGGCAACATCCAGCGGTTCTCGCTCGATCACGCCGCGTACCCGTCGGTGAGTCCCGACGGGCTCGAGCTGTACTACAACGCAGCCGGCATCGTGCGGCGGACGCGCGCGAGCACGAGCGATCCGTTCGACGGCGGCACCGCCGCGGTGGTCGACGACGGCGGCAGCGACGCGGACCTCACATCCGACGGCAGCACGCTGATCTTCCGCGGCGGCACGACCTTCTTCACGCGCGAGCGCTGCCACTAGAGGCGGAAGTAGACCGTCGCACCTGCGCCGACCGAGCCTTCCGCCCACACGCGCCCGCCGTGTCGGGTGACGATCCGGAGCACCGTCGCGAGCCCGATCCCCGTGCCTTCGAACTCGCTCGCCGCGTGCAGGCGCTGGAATGGCCGGAACAGCTTGCCGGCCTGGGCGGCGTCGAACCCGGCGCCGTTGTCGCGCACGAAGATCACGCGCTCGCCGCTCTCGTCGGTCGCCCCGACCTCGATGACCGCGTGGTCCGTTCGTGCGGTGTACTTCCACGCGTTCGAGAGGAGGTTCTCGAGCATCGTGCGAAACAGCCCGCGGTCTGCGTCGACGACGAGCCCATCCGCGATGCGCACCTCGACGGCGCGCCCCGGCTCGCGGTCGCGCAGTTGACCGAGGACCGATCGAGCCTCCGTGCTGACGTCGACCGGCTGCTTGCGCAGCTCGACGGCGCTCACCCGCGCGAGCTTCAGGAGATCCTCGATCAGCTCGCCCATCCGCTTCGTCGCGCCGCGCACGCGCTGGATGTAGTTGCGCGCGGTGTTGTCGAGGCGCTCGCCGTAGTCCTCCTCGAGCATCCGGCTGAAGCTATCGATCGAGCGCAGCGGCGCGCGCAGATCGTGGGACACCGACGACGTGAACGCCTCGAGCTCGGCGTTCTTGCGCTGCAGCTCCTCGGCGAGCGCGGCGCGGGCCTCGGCGAGCTCGCCGCGCAGCCGCTGCTCCCGGATGCGCCGGGTCTCGTCGTTCTGCTGCTTGCGCCGGATCTGCGCCCGGACGTGTGCCTTGACGAGCGAGAGCTCGGCGGCCTTCGCGATGCAGTCGTCTGCGCCAGCGCCGAGGAAGTCGACGCTGCGCTCGGCACGCGAGAGCATGACGATCACCGGCGTGTCGCGGACGACTGGCGCAGACTTGATCGATCGGCAGGTCTCGAGCCCACCGAGGCCCGGCATGTCGTCGTCGAGGAGGACGCAGTCCATCGCCTGCACGGCGAGCACCTCGAGCGCGTCCTCGCCCGAGCGCGCGATCGCGACGTCGAGGCCCTCGTCGCGAAGCGCAGCGGCGACCGCATTCACGTGATCCGGATCGTCGTCGATCGCGAGCACCTTGTGCGGCCCGAGCAGGCTCGCCGCCTGTTGCTCGCCGCCGCCGGCATCTCGCATCACTGCCGCGAGGCGCGCGAGCACGAGCCCGAGCTCCTCGTCCTTGCGGATGAACGCGTCCGCGCCTGCATCGAGTGCGCGCAGCTCGGCATCGCTCTCGCGCGCCGCGGTGAGCAGCACGCAGGGCGTGCCACGCAACGCGCCGTCGAGCCGGATGCGGCGGATCACGGTCGCGCCGTCGATGCCGGGAAGCTCGCCGTCGACGACGATCGCGTTCGGTCGCCTGCTCGCCGCGACCTGCAGGCCCTCCTCGCCGCTCGCAGCGGTCGCGACCGCATAGCCATCGCCCTCGAGTGCCTCGCGCAGGCGCTCGCGGAACGTGATGCTGTCATCGATGACGAGCACCGTCGCGGACTTCGTCTGCGGCGTCCCTCGCGCGCGCAGCAGCTCTCGCGCCTTCGCGACGACATAGGACCGATCGTACGGTTTGCCGACGTACTCGTCGGCGCCGGTCTGCATCGCTCGGACGCGATCGCGAACCTCGGCCTCGCTCGACAGCATGAGCACGACCGCACTCGCGCACGCTGTGGACGCGCGGATCTCGGGGAGCAGCGAGATGCCGTCGCCATCGGGGAGCACGACGTCGAGGACGATGACGGCCGCACACGTCGTCCGGAATGCATCGCGCGCCGCCTCGGCCGATGCGCACAGCACGACCGCGAAGCCCGCCGACTCGAATGCCTCCGCGAGGTCCATGCGGACCGTGAGGCTGTCGTCGATGATCAGCGCGGTCTCGCTCATGCGGACCGCTCCAGCAGGGTCCCGAGAAACGGACCGATATCGGGAAGCGGCAGCACCTTCGTCGCGGCATCGAGCGCGACCGCCTCGCGTGGCATGCCGAACACGACGCTGGTTGCCTCGTCCTGCGCGATCGTGAACCCGCCGGCGTTGCGGATCGCGAGCAGGCCGGCGGCACCGTCGCGACCCATGCCCGTCAGCAGACACGCGACCGCGCCTGGCCCGACCTCGCGCGCGATCGACTCGAACAGCACGTCGACCGACGGCCGGCACGAGTGCCGCTCGGGGCCCTTCGTCAGGCGAAACCTGCCCTGCTCGAGCACGAGGTGCCAGCCGGGCGGCGCCATCGCCACGCCAGGCCCCGGGACCTCGCCGTCGCGCGCGAACGCGACGGGGTGCGGGCTCTGATTGCCGAGCCATTCCGCGAACGCCGCGCCGAACGCCTCGTTCAAGTGCACGACGAGCAAGATCGGCGTCCTGAGGCGGCGCGGCAGCGACCGGAGGATCGACACGACGGCACCCGGGCCACCCGTCGAGGCGCCGATCGCGAGCAGGTCGCGAACGGCCGGCGCCGGAATCGGCGGCCGCACGGTCGGTGTGTCGGGCCGCGGCCGCAGCTTCGCGCGTGGGTGCGTGATCACGCGGATGCGCGACACGAGCTTGACCGTCGTCAGGTATCGGCGCTCCCACACGCCGGGCTCCTCGTCGCCGCGCGGTTTATCGATCACGTCGACCGCACCTGCGGCGAGCGCGTCGTACGTCTTGAACAGCTCGCCGCGGTTGAACGACGACGACACGACGAGGATCGGCACCGGCTGGTGCGCCATGATGTACTCGGTCGCCGCAAGGCCCGACATCACCGGCATCATCATGTCCATCGAGATGACATCGGGACGCAGGGTCGCGCACAGCTCGATGGCGCGCTTGCCATCCTCGGCCTCGCCGACGACCTCGAGACCCGGATCGGCGGCAAGGATGTCGCAGAGCTGCCGGCGTACGGTCAGTGAATCTTCGACGACAAGCACGCGGATCCTGGTCATCGGACTCCTGTGAGGCGAGCGATGCGCGCGAGCAGATCAGTCTGATCGAACTGGTTCTTGACGATGTAGCCTTGCGCGCCGACCTGTTCGCCGCGCGCGATGTCCTCGGCGCTTGCTCGCGACGTCACGAGGATCGCCGGGATATCGCGGAGCGCCGGGTCGGCGCGGATCCGCTCGATGAACGTGAAGCCATCGATGCCGGGCATCTCGACGTCACACAAGATCAGCGCGTACTTCTTGTCGCGCACGAGTCCGAGCGCCTGCTCGCCCGAGATCGCCGTATCGACCTCGTAGCCGGCCGACTCGAGGATGCTCTGCTCGAGCATGCGCGTCGTCAACGAGTCGTCGATCACGAGCACCGGGCGGCGCGCCGGCGTGGGGCGAGGTGCCACAGGGCCCTGGCGCAGCGCGGCCGCGACGAGCTGATCGGGATCGAGCACGACGTGCGCGGCTCCGTTCGCGTCGAGCACGGCGCCCGCGACGATCGGATCGACGTCGGCGACGTGCGGGATGGGCCGGACGACGATCGTCGACGTGCCGGCGATGCGGTCGCCTGCGACGGCGGCGCGCACACCACCGGCCTCGACGACAATCGCCGCCCACGCGGCTCGCTCCTCCGAGTGTGCCGCGCGCAGGACCGGATGCAGCCTGAGCAGCGGGATCAGCGCGCCGTCGACCTCGATCGTCTCGCCGTGCGCGGTGCGCGCGATGTCGCCCTCGGTGATCCGCCGCGTGGTGCGCACCGCGTCGAGCGGCACGCGAGCGACGCTGCCGCCGACGTCGATCGCGATCGCCTCGATCGACGAGAGCGTCGCGGGCACGACGAGCTCGAACCGCGTGCCTCGACCGGCGTCGGTGTGGACCCTCACTTCGCCACCGAGCCGCTCGCTCGCCTCGCGCACGACGTCGAGACCGACGCCGCGACCGGAGACGCGCGTGACCTGCGGCGAGGTCGAGATGCCGCCGCCGAGCAGGACGCGCGTGAGCTCGTCGGCTGATGCGGCCGCGCCGGCGAGACCGCGCTGCACCGCGAGGCGGCGCACCGCCTCGACGTCGATACCGCGGCCGTCGTCGCGACACGAGAAGCTGACGCTGCGTCCACGCCTCGCGACCTCGAGCTCGACCCTCGCCTCCTCGGGCTTGCCCGCGGCGCGACGCTCGGCCGGCAGCTCGACGCCGTGGGCGACCGCATTCCGCACCAGCTGCACGAGTGCGCCCTGCACGGTCGCGAGCACGGATGCATCGAGGCGGACGTCGCCGCCGTGCGCCGCGAACGCGACCTTCTAGCCGAGCGACTGCGCGACATCGCGAGCGGTCCGCTCGAGCGACGTGAACAGCGAGGCCGCGGGGACGAGCCGCAGCTGCTCGGCGGCGGCGCGAACCTCGTCGAGCTCGCGTGTCGCGTGTTCGAGATCGGTGCGCAGCCGACGCTCGGTGCCGGCGAGCTGATCGCGAAGCTGCTCCGCGAGGTCTCGCCGCTCGTCGGACTGGAGCCGGTCGAGCAGCGACTCGGCGAGCCGCCGTGCCACCTCGAGGTCTCGCGACGTCGCCGCGAGCGCGCCGAGCCGCGCGTTCGCCTCGACCGCGGCATCGAGCAGGGTGTCGAGGTCGTGCGAGTCCGCACGCACGCCGCGGGCGAGCTCCTCGACGGGCGCACTCGCCGGCGCCGCCGCGGATGCCGGCTCGGTGAGCGCCGTGACACCATCCCCGATCGCATCGACGAGCGCGAGCAGCCGCGCGATCACGTCCGCAGGCACCGGCTGCCCGCGCTCGCGATACGGCGCGAGCTGATCCTCGATCGCGTGCGCGTGGTCCGCGATCTGGGGCTGGCGCACGACCCTCGCCGCTCCCTTCAGCGTGTGCGCGAGGCGCAGGAGACGGCCGACGGTCTCGGCGCTGCCGGTCTTCTCGAGGTCGAGGATTCCCTTGCCGAGTCCCTCGACGAGCTCGGCCGCCTCGATCCGGAAGTACTTGTACGGATCAGCCGCCATTCACGCTGTCGTGTCGGATTGTACGAGCTTGAGGATGTCGCGCGACAGCGACGCGAGCTGCGCCGCCGTCATCAGGGTCTGCGTCGTGCTCGCCTCGGTCTCCTTGCTCGCCTGCGCGATGTCGGAGATCGCGACGTTGACCTGCTCGACCGCCGTCGCCTGCTGCTTCGTCGACAGTTCGATCTCTCGCGCCGCATCCGTCGTCGTCACGACGAGCGACGCGATCTGCTTGAACGATGAGGCCATCTCCGCAACCTGGACCGCGCTCGCGTCGACCGCCTTGCTGCCCGCCTCGGTTGCCATCACCGTCGTGTTGACCGCGCTGCGCACACCTTCGACCATCTCGCGGATCTCCTTCGTCGACGTGCCGACGCGATCGGCGAGCTTGCGGATCTCGTCGGCGACGACGCCGAACCGGCGCCCTGCCTCGCCCGCCCCCGCCGCCTCGATCGTCGCGTTGATCGCGAGGATGTTCGTCTGCTCGGCGAGCTCGGAGACGATGTCGAGCACGACGCCGACCTGTTGCGCCTTCCTGCTGAGATCCGCCATGTGCGCGACGATCTGATCGACCTGCTTGCGGACGGTCGCGACCGACTCGCTTCCCTTGGCGACGGTCGCGGTCCCGCCGCGCGCGTTGCCCGCGGTCTCACCGGCGATCTGAGACACGCGCTGCGCGCTCTCCGCGATCTGATGTGATGTCGTGAGCAGCTCGCGGATCGTCGTCGCGATCTGGGTCATCGCGGTCGCCTGCTCGGTCGCGCTGCTCGCCTGCTGATTCGCCGCGGCCTGGAGCTCCGCGGAGCTGCTCTGCATGTTGCGGACGGCCGCGCCGATCTGCTTCGAGAGCGAGCTCGTGATGATCCAGCCGATCAGGATCGTCAGCACGAGCGCCGCGATGCTGCCCCAGAGGATCACGCCCTTCGTGATCTCCTGGCTGTCCTCGGCGGCCGCTTCCCTGACCGCCAGGAGCCTCGCCTCGTCGTCGTCCATCTCCTTGACGATCCGGCGCACCGACTCCATCGCGACCTTGCCTTCGCCGGCAGCAATGCGCGACGCCGCGGCCTCGAGCGACGTCCGACGCTCCGCGATCACGCGCTTCAGCTCGTCAAGCTTGGTGTCGATCTGGGGCTTCAGCAGGTCGAGTCGGCGCTGCTGCTCGGGGTTATCGGCGGTCAGCCGGCGCAGCTCGAGATACGCGCGATCGACCGTGCCGAGCGCCTGATTGTAGGGTTCGAGGAACTCCTCTCGCCCCGTGATCACGAAGCCACGCTGGCCGGTCTCGGCATCGACCACCGCGGCGAGGAGCTTGGCGGTCTCGACGCGCACCGCTTCCGTGTGCTGGACAAGTGCGTTGTTCGCGAGCAGCGAGCGCGCGCTCTGGTACCCGGTGATCGCGATGACGAGCAGAGCGAGCGCGGCGACGGCGAAGCCCGCCCCCACCTTTCGTCCGAAGGTCCATCTGCCGAACATACTCATGCCTCCTTGCGCCCGAGCGCCGCGATCACGGACTCGAGCAGAACGATGGGTCGAAGCTGATCGCCGGACCGCGCGACCTCGCGGACGTGCGAGCTGCCCTCTCTCGCGCGGACGATCGCGGTCGCGGCAACCGCGAGGTGGCCCTCGAACGCGTCGAATGCGAACCCGACGCGCTCGCGTGCCGCGATGACGAGCCAGCGCACGCGCGGCGCGGCACCCTCGTAGCCAACGAGCGCGCCGAGATCGAACACCGGCACGACGGCGCCTCGCACGCCGGCGATTCCGAGCAGCGCCGGACTCCGCGACGGTACCGGTGTGATCGTGCGATCGACGAACACGCCCGCGATCTCGGCGAGCCTCAGCGCGTGCGCCTCGCCGCCGATCCGGATCGCGAGCAGGCGCACGGTCGCGCCGGACTCCTCCTCGGGCGCGCGGGCAAACGCCGAGTCGAACGCGCCTTTGAGCTCGTGCGCCTTCACGACGTTCGCTCCACGTTCGCGAGCTCGCTGCGACACAGCGCGATCAGCGCATCGCGCGGGAACCCACCGCCGAACAGCAGCAGCCTGCGCTCGTCCTCGTCCTCGAGCAGCGCGGCGGCATCGGCGAGCTCGCGAGCTGCGAGCGCGCGATCGCTTCTGCGGCGCGCGAGCACGCCGAGCCTCATGTGCGCGAGCGCAAAGCTCGGATCGAGCCCGATCGCGAGACGCTGATGCTCGACGGCGCCGGGGACATCGCCCGCGCCTTCGCAGCACAGCGCGAGAATGAAGTGCCCCGCAGCCGGAACCGCGCTTTCGGCGATCAGCCGCTCGCACGCGCGCTCGGCGTCCTCGATGCGGCCGCACTGCGCGCAGGCCGCGGCATACAGCACCGCCATGTCGGGGTCGTCGAGACCGCGCGCCTCGATCGCGGCCAGGACGTCCGCGAACCGCTCCTGCCGCCACAGCTCGAACACATCCGGCGGAGGCGCGGCCGGAGCCTCCTCGCGTTTTGCGAGCACGCGCACGCGCTCGCTCGCCTCCTGGATCGAGCGATGCCAGCTGTCATCGGATCGAACGATCGCGCGACCCGGGCGACGAGCGTAATAGAACGTGCCGTGCGAGTGGCACAGCTCGAAGTCGTCGGAGATCCC
>JABFXX010000593.1 GCA_013368795.1 Kofleriaceae bacterium | reverse complement strand
CTGGTCGAGCGCTGGGCGAGAGCCATGGACCGTGCGCGCGTTGCACGAACTCGAGGCCGCTGCGCCCTCGCGAGCACGAGCACGAGCACGAGCACGAGCCCGAGCCCGAGCCCGAGCCCGAACTGTTCCGGCGCCGGCCGAGGTGCAAGTGCAGGTGCAGGTGCATGTGCAGGCGCAGGCAGGTGCAGGCGCGGCAGCAGGGCCAAGCGCAGCTGCGGGGCCAAGCGCGGAGGTCCGATCGAGTCGGCGCACGTGCACGTTCACCTGCACGATCTGACCTTCGGCCGCTCGGAACCCGGCCCTGTCCTCCTCAGGAACGACCCGATCTTTGGTAACTTGGGTCGGTGCTCGAGGGTACCGCCGGTCCACGCCGGCTACCGTTCACGTTCCACGCCGCGGCCGGTGTGGGACGCCTCGTGCTCGCCGACATCTGGGTCGGCCCGATCACCGTCGAGCGCCTCGAGCTCGAGGTCACCGACCTCGGCACCGATCCCGGCAACGCCGCCGCCGAGCGGTTTCAGCGCCGCCGCACGCGGTTACGCGCGCTGACGACGCGCATCACGTCGGCCGCCATCGACGAGCGCGTGAAGGCCGCGAGCCGCCACCTCGCCGGGCTCGGCATCGGCGGCGTCACCGCGCGCCTCAACGACGGCTACATCTCGGTGCGCGCGCGCGCGGCCGACGGGCTCGCCGCCGCCGACGTCTCGTTCCGCATCCACCTCGTCACCGCGGGCACGCAGCTGCGCGCGCTCGCGAGCCACATCCGCATTCATGGCCACCTGCCGACGCCGGCACCGGTGCTCGCGGATCGGATCCTTGGCTCGGTGCTCGGCGCGAGCGATGCCGCCGGCGTCGTCGAGCGTCCGCACGTCCGCGGGCTGTGCGACGTCGAGATCGATCTCGTCGGTGCGCTGCTGTGGCACCTGATGCCGCCCGCGGGCTGGCGGTTGCCGGCGGTGTCGGAGATCGATCTGGTGAGCGTCCGTGTATCGCGTCAGGCGATCGAGGTCGCGTACGGGCCGACGGGGAGCCGGACCGGCGACCTCGGCGTGCGGCCGGGGCCACTCGCGCTCGCGGCGGCGCACGACCTGATGCACTCGGCCGATCAGCAGCTGCGGTCGGGGCACGTCGAGGATGCGATGCGCGGCTATCGCGCGCTGCTGGTGGCGGGCGGGCCGGAGCAGCCTCAGCTGCTCGAGCGGATCCTGGCGCTCGCATCGGCGCGCTCGGCGTGGTTCTTCGACGGGCTCGAGCTCGCGCGGCAAGCGCTCGGACGATGGCCGCAGTTTCCGGCGGCGCACGCGGCACTCGCGTCGATCACGCTCGCGCAAGGCGATGCGCGCGAGGCCGCGATGCACCTGTCGCAGCTCGCGCAGCAGGCGAGCGCCGACGGCGACGACGATCAGGCGGCCCTGGCGGCGCTGGCCGGTGCGCGGCTCCTGCGCGTGCTGGAGCCCAAAGGCGCGACGCAACTGTACGAGCTCGCGCTCGAGCACGATCCGGGCTCGGCCGAGGCGGCGGACGCGCTCGCCGATCGTCTCGCCGACGAGCAGCGCTGGCCCGAGCTCGTGCGGCTGTTGCGCGCGCGAGCGGTGACGTCGGATACGCAGCGCGCGGTCGAGATGCGGCTGCGGCTCGCCGACGTGTTCGTGCACCAGCTCGGCGATCCGGCCAGCGCGCAGCACGAGCTGTCGATCGCGCAGCGGCTCGCGCCGGACGAGCCCGCGGTCCACGAGATGACCGCGACGATCCTCGCGAGCAGCAATCCCGCGGCCGCGCTCGACGCGTGGCGCGAGGTCGCGCGGCTCGCGGAGGTGCGCGGCGATACGCGGAGCGCGGCGAAGGCGCTCGCGATCGTCGGCGAGCTCGTCGCGAAGCGGTACACGGCCGCCGAGGTCGATGCGTGGGACGAGGCGGAAGCCGTGTGGCGCCGCGCGCTCGACCTCGATCCGCTGCAGACGGATGCGATCGCGGGCCTCGCGACCGCGGCGGCCGCGCGCGGCTCGCACGGCGCGGCGGCGGAGCTGTACGAGCGGCTGCGCGGGCTCGGATTGCCGGCGCATACGTCGGCGAGGTACGAGCTGATGCTCGCGCGCTCGCTCGTGCATCTGTCGCGCATGGACGAGGCGCGCGCATCGCTGCGCCGCGCGACGCTCGCCGGTGGCGAGACCGCGGCCGAGGCGCATGCGGTGCTCGCCGAGATTGCCGAGGCGACGAGCGATCGCGAGCACGCGGCGGCGGAGCTCGAT
>JABFXX010000032.1 GCA_013368795.1 Kofleriaceae bacterium | reverse complement strand
CGGGCCGGTCCACCGCGATCAGTCGCACGCCCAGACGCTCGACCACGCCGGCGGCCAACCCGAGCGAGCTGCTCGTGGCCGCGCCCGGTGAGAACAGCACCGGCACGCCGTCCTCGGCGCCCCACTCCGACCACGCCATCCTCCGCTGCGGCGCTACATCAACCGCGCCGCGCCGCACGGGCGCACTTAGTTCGAGAGGACGTTGCTCGGCCATTCGCCGAGCCTAGCTCGATCGCCGCAGCCCGTGTCGCGATCGATTCGAATTGAGATGACTTGCGCCGTGGCGCTCACGGCTCGAGGCCGGTCGCCCACGAGTACTTCGGCTTCGTGTTGAAGTGGTGCGTCGCATTGATGACGCGCACGGTGCCGGACTTGGAGCGCATGACGATCGACTCGGTCTTCGCGCTGTCGCCGAAGAAGCGGACGCCGTCGAGGAGGTAGCCCTTCGTCACGCCGGTGGCCGCGAACATGACGTTGCCCTTCGCGAGGTCCTCGAGGCCGTAGATGAACGACTCTTCCTTGACGCCCATCTTCTTGGCGCGGGCGCGCTCCTCGTCGTTGCGGAAGCGGAGGCGGCCCTGCAGCTCACCACCGACGCACTTGAGCGCGGCCGCTGCGATCACGCCCTCGGGCGCGCCGCCGGTGCCGAACAGGATGTCGATGCCCGAGTCGGGGTTCGCGGTCATGACCGCGCCCGAGACGTCGCCGTCGCCGATGAGGCGGATGCGCGCGCCGGCCTGGCGAACCTCGGCGATGAGGTCGGCGTGGCGATCGCGATCGAGGATCACCGCGGTGACGTCCTCGACCTTCTTGCCCTTCGCCTTCGCGACGCGCTGGAGGTTCCAGGTCGCGCTCTCGCGCAGATCGATCTGGCCGCGGGCCTCGGGGCCGACCGCGATCTTCTCCATGTACGTGTCGGGCGCGTTGAGGAACTGGCCGTCGTCGGCGATCGCGATGACGCTGATCGCGTCGGGCGCGCCCGTCGCGCAGAGGTTCGTACCCTCGAGCGGATCGACCGCGATGTCGACCTTCGGCGAGGCCTCGCCGTTGCGCCAGCCGGCGCCGACCTGCTCGCCGATGAAGAGCATGGGCGCCTCGTCGCGCTCGCCCTCACCGATGACGACGGTGCCGCGGATGTCCATCGCGTCGAACGCGCGACGCATCGCCTCGACGGCGACATGATCGGCGTGCTTGCGATCACCTTTGCCCATCTGGCGGGCCGACGCGAGCGCGGCGGCTTCGGTGATGCGGACCACTTCGAGCGCGAGATTGCGGTCTTGCATGGCCTGAGGTGTACGACGTGGGTCGTGCGTATTCAATGACGCGAGCGTGTCGACTCGCGTTTGCCTCACGTTCGAGGCCGGGGCCACGGGTGTGGGTGTGCGGGTCAGCTCGGCCGCGCCGCCACGAGGTCGCGCATGAACTGCGGCAGCGGGCGTGGCTTGCCGCTCGGGCCGATCACGGCGTGACGCGTGTAGCCCTCGGCGATCACGTCGGTACCGCGGTAGATCGTGTAGTCGAACCGCAGCGAGGCCTGGCGGAGCTCGCCGACCCGGACGTCGACCTCGAGCAGGTCCTCGTAATAGGACGGGCGCTTGTAGTTGCAGTGTGCCTCGATCACGGGCATCGCGACCTGCGCCTCCTCGAGGTCCTTGTAGCTCTTGCCGAGCGAGCGCCAGTAGGCGGCGCGCGCGCTCTCGAAGAACCGCAGATAGTTGGCGTAATAGACGACGCCCATCTGGTCGGTGTCGCCGAAGATGATCCGGATCTCGTGGCGCATGATCAGCCCGCAATCCGCAGGATCTGCGCGGGACCTTTGACGACGTTGAGCTTGTCGATCACGTAGAGCGCCTGCTTGACGTCGCCCTCGCGCGCCTCGTGCGTGAGTACGACGACGTGGACCGGATCCTTGGATTTGGTGTCCTGCACGACCTGCTCGATCGAGACGTGATGCGCGCCGAGCACGGTCATCAGCTGGCCGAGGACGCCCGGCTGATCGACGACGCCGAAGCGCAGGTAGTACTTGCTGCGTATGTCGGCCATCGGGAGCAGCGGACGCTGCGCGACCGGACGCGGCCGCTGCGGGCGGGCACCGCCGGCGCGACGGGCGTAGATGTTGCGACCGATCTCGATGATGTCGCTGACGACCGACATCGCCGTCGGCAGCATGCCGGCGCCCGCGCCGTAGTACATCGACGGGCCGAGCGCGTAGCTCTGCACGTAGACCGCGTTCTTCGCGCCATTGACGTCGGCGAGGAGCCAGTTCGCCGGCACGAGCGCCGGATGGACGCGCGCCTCGATCGCCTCGCCGTGGTCGCGCGCGATCACGAGCGGCTTGATCACGTAGCCGAACTTCTCGGCATAGGTGAGATCGATCGGCGCGACGGAGTCGATGCCGAACGTCGGAATCTGCGAGACGTCGACGGTGGTGCCGAAGCAGAGGCTCGCGAGGATCGCGAGCTTGTGCGCGGCATCGCCGCCGCCGATGTCGAGCGTCGGATCGGCCTCGGCGTAGCCCAGGCGCTGCGCGTCGGCGAGGATTGCCGCGAACTCGCCGTGCGTCTCGGTCATCGTCGACAGGATGTAGTTCGACGTGCCGTTGACGATGCCCCACAACGCCTCGACGCGGTCGCTCGCGAGGCCCTCGCGCAGCACGCGGATGATCGGGACGCCACCGCACACCGCGGCCTCGTAATACACGTCGACGCCCGCCGCCTCGGCCGCACCGAACACCTCGGCGCCATGCTCGGCGAGCAGCGCCTTGTTCGCGGTGACGATCTGCTTGCCGTGGCTGATCGCGGCGAGCACGACGCGCTTGGCCTCGGTGGTGCCGCCGATCAGCTCGCACACGAGATCGATATCGTCGCGCGCGATCACGCTGTCGACATCGGTCGACAGCAGCTTCTTGTCGACGTCGACGACGCGATTGGCCTTGTCGGGATCGCGGACCGCGATCGCGCGGACCTCGATGCGGGCGCCGAGCCGCGCCTCGATCGCCTCGGCGTTCTCGGCGAGCAGCTTGACGACGCCACCGCCGACGTTGCCGAGGCCGAGGAGCGCGACTCCGATCGTGCGGGAGGTCGACATCAGCTGCCTCGTTTGTACGAGTAATGCTCGGTGACGATCAGCCAGCTGTCGCCGTCCTTGCGCAAGACGACGGTGAGCGCGCCGCTCTCGGTGACGGTCGTGACGCCATCGCCGAGCTCCCGGGTCATCGCCGCGGTCGCGGTCGCCCCGGCCTCGCCGAGCGCGATCACCTGGATGTCCTTGAGCCGGATGTGGACCTCTTTGGCGCGCGCGAGCCGCTCCTTGAGCGTGCTCTCGACGGAGGGCCAGCCGACGAGCGGCACGCCATCCTGGACGACCACGAGATCGAGCTCGTGCGCGTAGAGCTTGGCGAGCGCGTCGAAGCTCCGAACTTCGTAGGCTTGCCGCCACTGCTCGATCGTCGCGCGCGCGCCTGCAACGACTTCCTTCGGCGTGAGCGGCGCCCGGGGCGTCGTGTCGCCGCCACCGCGCGGGCAACCCGCCGCGCCGATAACCAGCGCGACTACGAGGATCGCAGCGTGCTTCATGCGCGCGTCATAACACGCGACCGTGCGGGAGCGCTCGCTAGACGCTCCGCGAGATGGTGACCAGAGTTTAGATATGGCGCTCGAAACGTATCCAAACGACGAAAAGGTCGCGACGCTCTCGATCTCACTGCTCTCGATCGCGGCCGTGATCATCGTTGGCTTGATCACCGCTGCGATCCTTTCGACTCAAGCATGCTCGGTGTAGTGTCCGACGCATGACCGAGATCGTCTGGCTGCACGCTCGCGAAGTTCTGGACTCCCGTGGCAACCCGACCGTCGAAGCCGAAGTGGGCCTCGACAGTGGTGCACTCGGCCGTGCCATCGTTCCCTCGGGAGCGTCGACCGGCGAGCACGAAGCACTCGAGCTCCGCGACGGTGACGCGGGCCGCTACCTCGGCAAGGGCGTCACGAAGGCCGTCGATCACGTCCGCGACGTGATCGCGCCGACCCTGATCGGCATGGACGCCTCGAGCCAGGCGGAGATCGACGCCGCGCTCCTCCAGCTCGACGGCACACCGCTCAAGTCGAACCTCGGCGCGAACGCGATCCTCGCGGTGTCGATGGCGGTCGCGCGCGCCGCGGCGAACGCGCACGAGCTGCCGCTCTATCGCTACCTCGGTGGCGTCGGTGCGGTCACCCTGCCCGTCCCGCTGATGAACATCATCAACGGCGGCGCGCACGCCGATAACAACCTCGACATCCAGGAGTTCATGATCGCGCCCGCGGGCTTCGATCGCTTCGAGGACGCGCTGCGTGCCGGCGTCGAGGTGTTCCACAACCTGAAGAAGCTGCTGTCGTCGCGTGGCAAGTCGACGAACGTCGGCGACGAGGGCGGCTTCGCGCCGAGCCTCGACTCGGGCGACGACGCGCTCCAGCTGATCATGGAAGCGATCGGCAAGGCCGGCTACGAGCCGGGCAAGCACATCTACCTTGCCCTCGACGTCGCGGCGAGCGAGCTGTTCGACAAGAAGGCCGGCACGTACACGTGGGCCGGTCAGCAGCGCAAGGCGGCTGACCTCATCAACGTCTACGCGCAGTGGGCCGACAAGTATCCGCTGGTCTCGATCGAGGACGGCCTCGCCGAGGACGACTGGGACGGCTGGAAGGCCCTCACCGACAAGCTCGACGGCAAGGTCCAGCTCGTCGGCGACGACCTGTTCGTCACGCAGACCCCGCGCCTGAAGCGCGGTATCGACGGTGGGATCGCGAACTCGATCCTCGTCAAGGTGAACCAGGTCGGCAGCCTGTCCGAGACGCTCGACGCGATCCGCACGGCGCAGCACGCCGGCTACACCGCGATCATCTCGCACCGCTCGGGCGAGAGCGAGGACAGCTTCATCGCCGACCTCGCAGTCGCGACCAACGCGGGTCAGATCAAGACCGGCTCGGCGTCGCGCAGCGATCGCATCGCGAAGTACAACCAGCTGCTCCGCATCTGCGACCAGCTCGGCGACGAGGCGCGCTTCGCGGGCGCCGGCGTCTTCAAGCGCTGATCGCGGCGCTCGATCGATCGCGCTACCGCGCTAGGCGCTACCGCGCAGGATCGAAGCGAGTGACCTGACGCAGGAACGACGCGTCGAGGTACTCGCGCTTGATCACCTCGGCCATCTCCTCGGCCGTCGCGAACCGCTCGTAGTCGATCCGGATCACCGGGATGACCTTCGAGATGCTGGCGATGAACTCCTGGTAGCCGTCGTAGAGTGCGCGCAGGTAGCCGAGCTCGATGTTCGCCTCGACGTCGCGGCTGCGCGAACGGATCCGCTCGGCGCTGCCCTCGGGCGACACGTCGAGGAACACGATCACGCTCGGCTTGCACATGAAGTTGCTCATGTTGCGGAACAGCGACACGTACGTCTTGTAGTCGCGCTCGTCCATGAGCCCGGTCTTGGCGAGCATCTTCGCGAAGATCGAGTCCTCGTAGATCGTGCGGTCCTGCACCGCCGACCGGCCGCGCCAGATGATCTCCTGGTGCTGCTGGAAGCGGCGGTTGAGCAAGTACACCTGCATCGCGAACGAGTAGCGCGCGGTCTCCTTGTAGAAGTCCGCGAGGTACTCGTTGTCGGCGACGGGCTCGTAGTACGTGTCGATGCCGAGGTGCTGGCCGAGCGCGGTCGCAAGCGTCGACTTGCCTGCACCGATCATCCCGGCGATGCCGATGAAGATGTTGCCGAACACGTCCGGCGCCTCGCTCCGCGTTTGACGAGTCGGCCCCGAACCGGCGGCGATGGGTGCGGCGTGGGGTGACTCGGGGACGATCTCGGTCTGCACGCGGCCAGCCTGCCAAACGCCTATGACATCGATGAAGGCCGCTCCGGACTGCCGAAGCTGGCACTGCTGCCAGGCGTGGCAGTGACGACGGACGTGCTATCGCAGACTTGGCGCGGCACGCGCCTTGGAATTGTCGGCGCCCATCATGAACAGCAAGCTCGCCACTGCCCTGCTCCTCTCCCTCGCATCGCTGACTGCCTGTAGCAAGAAGAACGAAGGCTCGTCGGCTCCGGCCGTCACATTCGATGCCGACGGCGTCAACGCGCTCGTCCCCGCCGACCTCAAGGACAAGCTCGTGTTCGAGAAGCGCGACATTCCCGAGGAGCGCGGCAAGCGGACGACGACGTACACGATCGTCGCGCCGAAGGGCTGGCAGCCGCGCATGAAGGGTTTCGCGTCGGTCGAGCCGCCGAAGGATGGCCCCGACCTCGGCTTCATGACGTCGTTCTCCGTCGGCGGAAACTGCGACGGCATGTGCCAGCCGAAGAACTGGGCGGAGACCGCCGACAAGGTCAACTTCAGCCAGTTCAAGGGCGACAAGATCGTCGACGACAAGACGACGAAGACAAGCCGCCTCTTGATCGCCGAGAAGGGCGACAACACGTACGTCGTCTACGCGTGGTGGAGCGACGGCGCGCCTCGCTACCACACGTGCCAGGCGACGCTCGAGGCGCCGGTGAAGGGCGCCGCGCAGGCGTTCGCGAAAGCGTGTCAGGCCGTCGCCATCTCCGGCGACGAGTAGCGCTACCGCCGACCCTTGTAGCCCATCATTCCCTGGATCACGCCCTCACTCGCCTCGGCGACCTCGCCTTCCTCGCGCAGACGGTCGGCGCAGTCCGCGCAGACCTTGCGGGCTTTACCGCCGACCTTCACGCTGACCAGCTTGTCGACCTCGTCTTTGCACTCGCGGCATTCAGGCATGCCGCGATCGTACTACGGGCGCTTGGTCGAGGCTTGCGCGCGAACGGAGGTGATCTGGCGCAGGTTCTCGATCATGAGGTTCTTGTCGTCCTCGCGGATCGACGAGCCTTCGATCGTCGTGACGAGCTGCTCGACGTTCTGCCCCTTGTCGATGCCCGTCCGCACGTCCTCCCACAGCTTCATGTACGCCTGCGTCGGCGACGCACCGCGGTGGCCGAGACGTTCACCGAGCTCGACCGCGCGACCCACGCCGACGCGGAGTGCCTCGGCGAACCGCTGAAGCCCGCGCGACATCCTGGACTGTGAGGGCCGGTCGGCCGAAGCGAGCTCGTGCACGCTCGGCGAGCCGCCGCTCTTCACGAGATCCTCGAGCGGATACGCCGCGTGCTCGTTGAACGGGTTGAGGCCGTCGAGCAGCGAGTGCTGGCCGCTCGCGATCACCGTGATGAAGCCGGACGTGAACGCCTGACCGGCGAGCGGAACGATGTCGCCCTCGACCGAGTAGTGCTGCGACTGGACCGGCGTGCCGCCGCTCTGCTCGGTCTTGCGGTTGTACGCGTCGAGCTTGCCGACCATGTCGCGGCTGATGCCCGGCGACTGGAACGTGACGACGCGACCGACGAGATCGGGGAAGCGAGCCGCGGCCATCTGCGCGAGCGCACCGCCGAGGCTGTGACCGGTGACGACCGGCTTGCCGTAGCGCTGCAGCGACGCGAGCGCCGTCGCGATCAGGCCCTCGTTCGCCGCCATCTGAAACGCACCGACGCCGGC
The DNA here is from genome assembly GCA_013368795.1 of Kofleriaceae bacterium. Taxonomy (GTDB): domain Bacteria; phylum Myxococcota_A; class Polyangia; order Haliangiales; family Haliangiaceae; genus JABFXX01. Next base: position 2,052 of record JABFXX010000032.1, on the reverse strand, counting down.
CGGGTTCGCATCGGCGACGAGGTCGTCGGTACCTTTCGTGCCGCGGAACGCGAGCACCGGCGTCGCGCCGCTGCCGTCGGCCGGGACGAACGTCGTCAGGTCGAGCCCACCGCGCCCGTGCAATGTCGCGCCGACCTTCAGGCCCTTGGACTCGAGATAGGCCTGATCGTCGCTCGTGATCTCGTCGTGGTACGCGATGCCGTGCGCGAGGTGCTCGGCGACGACGTCGCGCTGCATCTGCGCGCGCTGGTCGGCAGAGGCCTGCGCGAAGCCGCGCTCGGACGCCGAGGGACGCGCTTGCGCCGTCGCCGTCGAGACGGGCGGCAGCGGGCCGCTCGTGTGAAAGCGCGTCTGCGACGGCCGTTCGGCCTCGGTCGCTTCCTCTGGGTCGTCCTGAACTACCGGCGCGGCCGCGAGGCGGTCTCTCATTGCCTCGAGCGTAGCCGACGGGGCGAGCGCCGTTCAACGACGAACGCGCTCGGAGGCCAGCCTTACTTGCCGCCGAGGACGTTGCGCGCGATCACCATGCGCTGGATCTGCGACGTGCCCTCGTAGATCTGGAGGAGCTTGGCGTCGCGCATCAGCTTCTCGACCGGATACTCCTTGGTGTAGCCGTAGCCGCCGAACACCTGGACCGCATCGGTCGCGCAGCGCATCGCCGCGTCCGCGCCGTACGCCTTCGCGTAGCTCGACACGATCGACGACAGATCGCCTTGATCGACGAGCCATGCCGCCTTGTGCGTCAGGAGGCGCGTCGACTCGTACGCGATCGCCATCTCGGCGAGCATGAACTGGATCGCCTGGTGTTGCGCGATCGCGACGCCGAACGTCTTGCGCTCGAGCGCGTACGCGCGGCTCTCCTCGAGACAGCGGCGGATGAGGCCCGCGGCGCTCGCCGCGATCCACGGGCGGCTGCGATCGAACGTCTTCATCGCGACCTTGAACCCGCCGTCCTCGGTGCCGACGAGCGCGCTCTTCGGCAGCTTGACGTCCTCGAAGATCACGTCGGTCGTGTTCGACGCGCGGTGACCCATCTTGTTCTCTTTGCGGCCCGCCTTGACGCCGGGCGTGCTCGCGTCGACGACGAAGCACGCGATGCCCTTGTGCTTCATCGCCGGATCGAACGTCGCGAACACGGTGTAGAAGCTCGCGACACCGCCGTTCGTGATCCAGCGCTTCTGGCCGTTGAGCACGTAGTCGTCGCCGTGCTTCGTCACGCGCGTGCGCATGCCGGCGACATCGCTGCCCGCGTCGGGCTCGCTGCAGCAGTACGCCGCGAACGCCATCTCGCTCGACAGCTTGCCGAGGAACTTCTTCTTCTGCTCGTCGGTGCCCGCGATGAGCAGCGGCATCGAGCCGAGCGAGTTCGCCGCCATCGACGTGTTGACGCCAGCGCAGCCGAACGCGACCTCTTCCTGCACGAGGCAGTTATCGAGACAGCTGCCGCCGAGCCCGCCATACTCCGCCGGAACCTCGATGTTCATCAGGCCCGTCTCCCAGGCCTTCTTCATCACGTCCTTGGGAAACTCGCCGGTCTCATCCCAGTGACCAGCCTTGGGGATGATTTCTTTGCGCGTGAACTCGCGCGCGGTGGAGACGAGGGCGTCTTGCTCTTCGGTGAGGCGGAGGTCCATACCCGCCGAATCTAGCCGACGATGTTCACTGATACGAGATGGTGTAGACGCCCTTCGCCGCGCCGGAGGGCGGCCGAGGGAACTTCCAGCTCTGCACCGCCTTCAGGATGCAGGCGGCGATCTTCGGGCTCTTGGCCGTCGACGCCAGCTGGCTCTTCACGACCTTGCCGTTGCCGTCGATCTGGAACGAGACCGAGACGTTTCCGGACAGGTCGTCGACCTTGCACTTCGACAGCGACGCCGCGTTGTCGGCGGCGACTGCGGAGACCGTCGCGTTCGACAAGGTCGCGACCGTCACCTCGGGCTCCTTGGGCTCGTCGGGCGGAGCTGCTGGAGGCGGCGCTGGCGCCGGCGTCGGCGTGACGACCGCAGGCGCGGCGACCGTCGGCGCAGGTGCGGCGGGCTCCGGTGCGGGCTC
>JABFXX010000145.1 GCA_013368795.1 Kofleriaceae bacterium | reverse complement strand
ATCGGATGTCACCCGACCGACCGCCGGACGGCACGCCCCGCCGACGCCTCACGTGCAATGCGCGCGCAGCTCGGCGCGCTCGGCCAAAGCGAGGCGCGTGTTGGCACACAGCGCCGCAACGATGGGCTCGACCGCGCGATCGCCGTGCCAGGCGCGAGCGACGGCCCCGAGGACTCGTTCGCCGTCGGTGACGGCGGCTGCGGCAGCGACGGTCAGCTCGAGCACTCGCGGGCCGCGCCACCCGCCGCACTCGAGGCTGGTGAGCACGAGAGTCTCCGCGCTGAGTCGTGCGAGCGCTGATCGCAAAGCTGCAGCCTCCGGTGTCTCGGGCGGCAGCTTCTCCATCGCCTGCAGGAGAGAGCGAACCTCCGTCGGGTGCAGGGGCAACGCGTCGCCGCCGGTCATCACTCGCGCGATGACGTCCTGCGCCGCCGCGCCGATCTTCACCCCGGCGACGCGCGCGGGTCGCGGCTTCCGTCGCGTGGCCGCCGGCGCGATCGGAATCGAGATCAGGCGAGTCCAGGCGGCGCTGTCGAGGTCAAACGGCCAGTGCACGTCGTCCTGTGCAACATTGACATTCTCGATCACGTACGTGTCGATCACGCGATCCCACTCGATGATCTGCAGATCGTCGGCGACCCCTACCGCCGCGTCGCGAAATTGATGGCGCACCTGCGTGAGCGCATGCGCGATCCGGTCGAGGTCCTTCGTCGCCCGCCCGAGCTTGGTTGCTCCGAACGCGATCTGGCCGCGTGTGTTTCCGACCTCGGCGACCCAGAAACCGTACGGCTCGGACGATCGCGACAACGCGCACGCAGTGACGTGCTCGGCGAGCCAGCGACGTTCGTCGGGATCGAGCAGTCGGTCGCGGACCAGCTGGTAGTAGACGGTGTGGCCCATGATCGCCGGTGCGTGCGCGAGGAACCGAGGCTAGCCCGCGGTGCGGCGCGAGGGAAGCAGACGCGCCGCGTGCCACCCAACCGAGCGCCGGACGCACCTGGTGTCACCCAACCGAGAGCCGAACACTCCGGGTGTCACCCAACCGGACATTCCGGGTGTCACCCAACCGAGAGCCTGTCACCCAACCGAGAGCCGGACATTCCGGGTGTCACCCGATCGATCCCCGGACAGACCGGGTCTCGTCGCGAATCGCCGCTCGCGACCTGGGCGAACGAAGGCCCGCTCGGCCTCTGCGAACAGTTCGAACCGTTCGAACGGCTCTCGCAAGAGGCTCGTTTTTCGCGGCCGAAACATGAAAGGCCGAAAATGCGAAGAGCCGCATCGCTGCGGCTCCGTCGACGAGAGTCAGTCGAGCTTACGACTGCTGCATCATCGGCTGGCTCATCATCATCGGCATTCCGCCGCACATCATCATGCACGGCATGCCCATGTTCATCATGGACATCATCATGTTCATGCGGTCCTTCATCATGTCCATCTGAGACATGTCCATCGGCATCATCTTGCACATCATGCCGTCCTTGGTCATCTCGCAGTTCATCTTGACCATCATCGGCATCATGCCCATGCCCATGCCCATCATCGGCATCATCATCGGCATGCCCATGCCCATCATGGGGTTCATGCCCATCATGGGGTTCATGCCCATCATCGGGTTCATACCCATCATCGGGTTCATGCCCATCATCGGCATGCTGCCCATCATCGGGTTCATCGGCATCATGCCCATCATGGGGTTCATGCCCATCATCGGGTTCATCGGCATCGCGTTCATCATCGGCATCCCCATGTTCGAGTTGTGCATCGGCATCGGCATCGCGTTCATCATGATGACCGCATCCTATTGGGGACCGACGTTCTCGCAAGGTGTCGGTCCCGGTGAGCCGCGCTTTCCTCTGTTTGCACGGAGAGGCGTCTCGCTCGTCGGAAATGGCCTCCGCCGCGACGGACAGCACGCGCGGAGTGGCGGACGCTATGCAGTCAATCTACGTACGAACGTGACAGTTCTGTCCCACGCCTGTGCGCATGCGCTCGGGTTGTAGACCTCGGGACGGCGATCGTTACAGAACGCGTGGTCGGCGTCGTAGAGGTGCAGGTCCATCGACGAGACCTTGTCGATCGCTTCCTTGATCTTCATGCCCGCGTCGACGGTCGCCCAGTCATCGCGCGTCGCGAAGTGCGCCATCACCGGCGCATCGATCTTCGACCAGTCGGCGTTGCCGGGGACGCCGTAGAACGGCACGACCGCGGCGAGGCCGGGCACCATCGTCGCCGCGAGGAACGTCAGCGCGCCGCCCATGCAGTAACCGGTGAGCGCGACCTTCTCGGTGCAACGCGAGTCGACCTTGAGCGTTGCGACCGCGGCCTCGATCTTTTCGACCGCGGCCGGATAGTCGAGCGAATTCATCATCGCCTCGGCTTCCGTCGCGTTCGCTGCGATTTTGTCGTTGAACAGGTCGGGCACGAAGCAGACGAAGCCCTCCTTCGCCCACCGGTCGGCGATCGACTTGATCTGCTCGTTGACGCCCCACCACTCGTGAACGAGCACGACGCCAGGATGACGACCATTCCCCTCGGGTACCGCCAAATATTGCGCCATGCGCAGGTTTATACTGCGCGTGATGTCAGGACCGAAAGGCGCACGCGGGCGCAGATTCGAAGGCGCGCTCGACCCGATCGCAGCGCAGGTAAATGCTTCCGTCGCGTTCGACCGCCGACTGTTGCCACACGATGTTGCGGGCTCGATCGCGCATGCCGAGATGCTTGCGGCGCAGGGCCTGATCACGGCCGACGACGCGAAGAAGATCGGCGAGGGTCTGCGCCGCGTCGAGGCGCAGCTGTCGTCGGGCGAGCTGACGTGGGACGACGCGCTCGAGGACGTACACATGAACGTCGAGGCGCGCCTCATCGATCAGATCGGCGAGGCCGGCCGGCGACTGCATACCGCGCGCAGCCGTAACGATCAGGTCGCGACCGATCTGCGACTGTACGCGCTCGCGTCGGCGGAGCAACTGATTCACGCGATCGACGAGGTGCGCGCCGCGCTCGTCGTGCAGGCGCGCAAGCACGTCGACACGCTGCTGCCCGGGTACACGCACCTCCAGCGCGCGCAGCCGGTGCGGCTCGCGCATCACCTGCTCGCGTACGAGGCGATGCTCGAGCGCGATCGGGGACGACTTGCCGACGCCGCGCATCGCGCAGACGAGTCGCCGCTCGGCTCGGGCGCGCTCGCGGCCACGACGCTGCCGATCGATCGCGAGCGCACCGCACGCGCGCTCGGGTTCTCCGATGTCACGCACAACTCGCTCGACGCGGTCGGCGATCGCGACTTCGCGATCGAGCTCGTCGCCGCGTGCGCGCTGATCCAGGTCCACCTGTCGCGGCTCGGCGAGGAGCTCGTGCTGTGGACGTCACAGGAGTTCGGCTTCGCGAAGATCGGCGAGGCGTACTGCTCGGGCAGCTCGCTCATGCCGCAGAAGATGAACCCCGATCTCGCCGAGCTCGTGCGCGGCAAGGCCGGTCGCGTCGTCGGCGCGTGGGTCACGCTCGTCACCGTCGTGAAGGGGCTCCCGCTCGCATACAACAAGGACCTGCAGGAGACGCAGGAGCCGCTGTACGACGCCGTCGAGACGGTCTCCGCGTGCCTCGCCATCGCGAAGGGCATGATCGCGTCGCTCCAGTTCGATACCGCGCGGATGCGGGCGGCGATCGACGCCGGCCACCTCGTCGCGACCGAGCTCGCCGACTACCTCGTCACGAAGGGCGTGCCGTTCCGCGAGGCGCACGACATCGCCGGTCACCTCGTCCGCGTTGCCAGCGAGCGCGGCGTCGAGCTCGCCGCCCTCGATCTCCCGACGCTGCAGGCAGCGCATCCGAGCTTTGCGGCGGATGTCAGCGAATGGCTCGATCCGGCGCGTGCCGTCGACCGACGCGACCTCACCGGTGGCCCCGCGCGGTCCCGCGTGCTCGCCGAGCTCGACCGTATCGAGCGCGAACTAGGTCTTGGGGCGGAGGGCGATGCGGGTTAGAACCCCCGCATGGGTCCGTTTCAGTACCGTGGGAATGAGCTGTTCTGCGAAGACGTCGCGCTGACGAAGATCGCCGACGAGGTCGGCACGCCGGTCTACGTCTACAGCCGCAGCGACATCGAGCGCGCGTACAAGGCGTTCGACGCCGCGCTCGACGGGATTCCGCACGAGGTCTGCTACGCGGTGAAAGCGAACTCGACGCTCGGCGTGCTCGGCGTGCTCGTCCAGCTCGGTGCAGGTGCGGACATCGTGTCGATCGGCGAGCTCTATCGCTGGCTGCGCGCCGGCGGCGATCCCGATGGCGTCATCTTCTCCGGCGTCGGCAAGACGGCCGCCGAGATGAAGACGGCACTCGACGCGGGCATCGGCTGCTTCAACGTCGAGAGCGGCGAGGAGCTACTCGCGCTCGACAAGGTCGCGCAGGAGAACGGCAAGCGCGCGAAGATCTCGATCCGCGTCAACCCCGACGTCGATCCGCAGACCCATCCGTACATCTCGACGGGCCTCAAGCAGAACAAGTTCGGCGTGTCGATGGCCGAGGCGCGCCAGCTGTTCCGCGACGCCGCGAATTCGAAGGGCCTCGCCGTCGCCGGCGTCGACTTCCACATCGGCTCGCAGCTGACGAAGACGTCGCCGTTCACCGACGCGATCGCGCGACTCGTCGATCTCGTCCAGCAGCTCGCGAAGGACGGCATCAAGCTCGAGCACGTCGACATCGGCGGTGGTCTCGGCATCGACTACGGCAAGGGCGACGGTCTGCCGCCGAGCCCGGCCGAGTACGGCGTCGCCGTGCGCGCCGCGCTCGCGCCGCTGATCGACCTCGGCATCAAGCTCGTCACCGAGCCGGGCCGCGTGATCGTCGGCCAGGCGGGCGCGCTGATCACGCGCGTCCTCTACCGCAAGCGCAACGAGGCGAAGCACTTCACGATCGTCGACGGCGCGATGAACGACCTCATGCGCCCGACGCTGTACAGCGCGTATCACCCGATGAAGCCGGTGACGAACCCGGATCGCCCGGCGCAGGCGACCGACGTCGTCGGTCCGATCTGCGAGACCGGCGACTTCTTCGCGCGCGATCGCGAGCTGCCGGCGCTCGACGCGGGCGAGCTGCTCTGGATCGGCGCGGCCGGCGCGTACGGCTCGGCGATGGCCTCGAACTACAACACGCGGCCCCGCGCGCCCGAGGTCCTCGTCAGCGGAAGCAGCTACACCGTGATCCGCGCGCGCGAGACCTACGAGCAGCTCGTAGCGAACGAAAAGCTCGTCTAGTCGCGGGCCGGCGCTGATATCCTCGGCTCGTTGAACCGGGGACTCACCATCGCGCTGCTCGCGCTCGCCGCGTGCGGCGACAATATCGACGGCGATCTTCGCCAGGGTGGCGACACGACCGTCGACGATCGCTCGCGCGAGGCGTTCCGCCACTCGGCGCCCAACCTCACCGACGAGCAGCGCGCGCGATTCCAGAATGGCCGCAGCACGTTCGACTTCCAGTGGGACGTGCCGAAGCTCGGCCCACTGTTCAACAACATCGCGTGCCTCGCCTGTCACGGCGGCAACGGCCGCGGTCTGTCGCAGATCGGCGGCACTGCGCTCGCGTCACAGGGGCTGATTCGCGTCAGCCTCACCGACGGAGATCCGGGCGATCCGGGAGGTCCGATCCCGATGCCGGGCTACGGCACGCAGCTGCAGGATCACGCGACCGTCGGTCTCGCCGAGGTGCACGTCGAGCTCGCGTGGATCGAGCGCCCCGACAGCTTTGCCGACGGCGAAGCGATCACGCTGCGCGAACCACGGCTGACGATCACGCCGTCGAACGGCTCGACGATGCCGGGCAACGCGCGCTTCTCGTATCGCATCGCGCCGCCGATGATCGGCCTCGGTCTCCTCGAGGCGATTCCCGAGGCGTCGCTGCTCGCGGCGGCCGATCCCGACGACGCCGACGGCGATGGCATCTCCGGCCGCGTCAACATGGTGTGGGATCCCGAGCAGAACGCGACCGTCGTCGGTCGGTTCGGCTGGAAGGCGAACACGTCGACGCTCCACCTGCAGGCGGCGGGTGCGTTCGCGAGCGATATCGGCGCGTCGAACATCGTGTTCCCCGAGACCGATGGCATGCGCGACATCACCGAGGTCCAGCTCGACGACACGACGTTCTTCGTGCAGACGATCGCGGTCCCCGCTGCGGCGCCGCGCGACGACATCGCTCGCCACGGCCGCGACCTGTTCGAGGACTTCGGCTGCGCGAGCTGCCACACGCCGACGCAGGTCACCGGTCCGCATCCGGTCGGCGCCCTCGGCTTTCAGCGTATTCACCCGTACACAGATCTGCTCGTCCATGACATGGGCGACAACCTCACCGACGCGAGGCCCGACTTCACGGCAAATGGCGTCGAGTGGCGCACGCCGCCGCTGTGGGGCATCGGTCTCACCGAGCAAGTCCTGCCGATGGCGACGTTTCTCCACGACGGGCGTGCGCGTACGCTCGCCGAAGCGATCATGTGGCACGGCGGCGAAGCGGCCGCATCGCGCGAACAGTTCCGCGCTGCATCGCGCGCCGATCGCGACGCGCTCGTCGCGTTCCTCCAGACGCTTTGATCTAGAATCGTCGTCGTGGAGGACGACGCGGGGGAGACGCATCACGACGGACTACCGTCGTTCGAGATCGAGGATCGCGACGCTGCGCTGATCGGGACTGACGTCGGCGGCTACGTCATCGAGTGCGAGCTCGGCCGCGGCGGCATGGGCGTCGTGTTCGCCGCGACGCATCCCGTGATCGGCAAGCGCGCCGCGATCAAGGTGCTGAAGCCGTCGCTGTCGAACAACCCGGCCACCGTCGAGCGGTTCAAGCAGGAGGCGCGCTCGGTCAACCAGATCGGCCATCCGAACATCGTCGACATCTTCGCGTTCGGCGCGCTCCCCGACGGTCGCTCGTACCTCGTGATGGATCTGCTCGAGGGCGAATCGCTGCGCAAGCGTGTGAAGCGCGGCGCACTCTCGCTGCCCGAGGCGGTGCTCGTGCTCGACGAGGTCGCATCGGCACTCGCCGCCGCGCACGGCAAGGGCTTCATCCATCGCGACCTCAAACCCGACAACGTCTTCCTCGTCGCGCACCCGTCGCGCACCGACGTGAAGCTCCTCGATTTCGGCCTCGCGAAGCTCAGCTCGGGCGCGACGAACACGGCGGCGCGCGCGTATCGCACGGCGACCGGTGCCCAGCTCGGCACGCCCGATTACATGTCTCCCGAGCAGCTGCGCGGCTCCGGTGGCGTCGATCATCGGACCGACATCTACGCGCTCGGCGTCGTCGCGTTCGAGGTGCTCACCGGCAAGCGGCCGCGCCGCTACGGCGACGGCACGTTCGATCTCGACGGCGTCTCGATCGCACGCGCGCTGCAGATGCTCGCGGCGGTGCCGAGCGAGCTCGCGGATCTCGTCGAGACGCTGCTCGCTTCCGATGCCGAACAGCGCCCGTCGCTCGCCACCGTGCGCGCGACGCTGAAGCGCGTGCGTCCGTCGCTCGCCGCGATCGCTCCCATGCGCACGTCGGGCCTCGCGGACGCGAATGCTTCCGGCACCGAGCGCTCGGTCGGCGCGCTCGTCGGTGCGCGGCCGGTCCTGCCGACGCCGCCGAGCGGTGCGTCGACCGTCGTCGAACGACGACCACCCTCGCGGCCGCCGCCGATCAGCCAGGCGCAGGCGCAGGTGTCCGCGTTCGATCGCCGCCCGACGCAGCCGCCGGTCCCGGTCCCCCACGCCTTCGACGGCGAGCACGCGTCGTTCGATGCCCGGCCCGCCTCGTCGTCTCCGTCGCTGAGGCCGAGCTATCAGCCCGGAGCCGCGGGCCTCCAGCCGAAGGGCATACATGCGTCTACCAAGCTGGGTGTGGCGCCAGCGCCCGCCCGGCCCAGCGGACCTCACCCGCTCGAGGCAGCGCGGCGCACCTCGGAGAGTCGCATCTGGCTCGTGCTCGGTCTGGTCCTCGTGATCGCATCGGCCGCCGCGCTCGTCGTCGTTCTCGCGACATGACTCGCGATACACTGGTCGACAGGTGCGGGACTCCGACGACGAGCGGCCGACGGACGCGCATGCTGTCGTCGACGAGTCGTCGATCGAGGACGCGACCGTCTTCGCCGATCATCTGCGCAACGGTACCGACGTCGGCGGCTATGTCGTCGACGGCGAGCTCGGCTCCGGCGGCATGGGCGTCGTCTACTCCGCGACCCATCCGGTCATCGGCAAGCGCGCCGCGATCAAGGTCCTGAAGCCCGAGCTCTCGACCAACCCCGCCGCCGTCGAGCGCTTCATGATGGAAGCTCGCGCGGTCAATCAGATCGGCCATCCCAACATCGTCGACATCTTCGCGTTCGGCAAGCTGCCCGACGGCCGCTCGTACTACGTGATGGATCTCCTCACCGGCGAGTCGCTGCGCCGTCGCATCAAGCGCACGGGGCCGCTCCATCCCGCCGAGGCGATCGGGATCATCGACGAGACCGCGTCCGCGCTGATGGCGGCGCACGACAAGGGCATCGTCCATCGCGATCTCAAGCCCGACAACGTGTTCATGGTGTCGGTGCCCGGCCGCTGGCCCGAGGTCCGCATCCTCGACTGGGGTCTGCTCAAGCTCACGTCGCAGCAGTCCGCGATCTCGAGCAGCAAGTACCGCACGCTCGCCGGCTCGGTGATGGGCACGCCCGTGTACATGTCGCCCGAGCAAGCGCGCGCCTCCGACGCGGTCGACTTCCGCACCGACGTCTACGCGCTCGGTGTCATGTCGTACGAGCTCCTCACCGGCGTCGTCCCGTTCAAGAAGGGCAGCTCGATCGACACGCTGCTCGCGCATCAGGACGAGCCCGTGCCGCCGCTCGCCGACAAGTGTCCCGCTCTCCCGATCGAGCTCGTGCAGCTCATCGAGGCGATGCTCGCCAAGGAACCCGACGGCCGGCCAACGCTCGCCGCCGTGCGCGCCGTCCTCAAGCGGCTGCGCGGCACGAAGATCCCGACGATGACTGCAGCCGGCCTGTCGATGCCGGAGCCCGCGCCGCCGCCCCCGCGCTTCGCGAGCGATCCGGCGACCGACTCGCGCCCGCCGTTCGTCGAGCCACCAACGTCGCCGCGCCTTCCGCCCGCACCGCAAGACGGCTTCGTCGAGCCGCCGACATCGCCCGCGCTGCAGCGAGGCTTCGTCGAGCCGCAGTCGAGTGGCGCGGTGCCGCCTCCCTCCTTTGATGGGGACGCTTTCAACGTTCAAAACTTCCAGCAGTCGCAGCAAGGCCTCGTCGAGCCGCCGACATCGCCCGCGCTCGAGCAAGGCTTCGTCGAGCCGCCGACCGTCAACGTGCGGCTCTCGGCGGAGACCACCGTGCCGCGCATGCCCGCGAGCAACTCGCAGCCGCCGGCGATCGGTCGCGCACCGACGCCATCGCAGCCCTCGATGGGACGCGCTCCGACGCCGTCGCAGCCCTCGATGGGTCGCGCACCGACGTCGGCCGATCGCACGCCGACGCCGGACTCACCGTCGATCGTCGGCAACCTCTCGGCGCCGCCATCTGCGGGCCGCGCGCCGACCGCGCCGACCGCGCCAACCGCGCCGACCGCGCCGCCCTCGCTCGGTCGTGCGCCG
>JABFXX010000645.1 GCA_013368795.1 Kofleriaceae bacterium | reverse complement strand
CGGGCGCGGTCAGCAGGCGCCGTCGCCCGATCTGGCCGATGTCGGCGCGATCGGCATCGGGCACCCGCGCCGCCGCGATCGCGCGCTCGATCACCGGGCCGCAGAGCTTCTCGAAGCCGGCGAGTGCCGCCGGATCGCCCTCCGCGCAGCCGCACGCGAGCGCGAGGTCTGGCAAGCACAGCGCGCCGAGCTCGCCGGTCCCGAGCCGCTCGGCGACCGCGCGCACGAAGATCTCGACGTTGCCACCGGGCCAGCTCTTCGCAGCCTCGGCGAGCGGCTCCTCGAGCTCGTCACCGAGCTCGCGATCCGGCAGCAGCGCTCGCAGCTGCGCGACGAGGCGTCCCACGCCTCGATGGTAGGCTATTTCAGATCGACCTGCATCTCGATGAGGTTGGACGACAGGCCGTTGTCGTCGTGGGCACTCGCGTGGACCGCGAGCACGCTTCCCATCGCGCTGGCCGGGATCACGAGCGGTGTCGTCGACCGGAAGTCCGCCGAGATGATGCTGCCGTCGGACATGTACTCGGGTGAGGGCAGGGCCATGTCACCGAGCGCGAAGGTCGTCTCGACGCTCGCCACCTCCGACGAGCTCGTCATCCCGTTCTCGGATGCGGTGCCCTGGTACGTGAAGATCTGGATCTCGATCGAGTACTCGGTATCGGTCCCGAGCTTGAACGATGGCATCGGCGTGTCCTCGTGGACTGCGCCAATGCCGTTGTTGATCATCTGGATCTCGATCGTCGCGCCCGTGTAGTCGCGCGGCTGCACGGTGCAGGCACCGCAGATCAGTAGGAACAGCAAGTACCTCATCGGCGCCTCCTCGGCGTTGTCGCGGGCACACCTCCTCCACCGAGGAGCTGGATGCCGCGGATCGAGCGGAACATGTTGGCGACGGAACCGGGGCGCACGCTCGCGCGTCCTTCGCGGCCGGACCGTCCTGGGCGGCCTTCCTGGCCGTCGGGGCCGTTCTGGCCATTCTGCGCGTTCTCCTCGGCATTCGTGCCGCCGCCCTGGCCGCCGGGACCCGCAGGACCACCGGCACCCGGCGCGCCGCCGTCGACGTTGACCTCGATGAACTGCCGGAGCTCGGGGAACGCGGAGTCGTACGTCACCTCGACGACGCCGCCGTTGCCGCCATCGCCACCGTCGCCACCGCTACCGCCTGCTGCGCCGTGACCCGCCGGGCCCTTGCCGACGAGCACGGTGTTCGTGCCGCCCTTGCCGTCGGGGCGCTCGACGCTGTCGGTCTCCTGATCTCCGCCGTGGCCGCCCTCGCCACCGCCGCCGCCCTGACCGCCCGGGCCGCCCGGCGCTGCGAACAGGATCGGGCGACCCGCGGGTGCGAGATAGAACGTTTCGTTCGCGATCACCGCGTAGAGCTTTGGATAGAACTTCGTCGACACGACGGTCACGAACACCTGCAGCCGGCCGCCGTTGCCGCCGCGCGCGCCCGGTCCGCCGTTGCCCGCAGGGCTTCCGGACTCGCCGGCGCCACCGCTCACGCCGCCGTCGCCGCCTTGTCCCATCGAGCCTTCGGCGCCCGCGACCGACGAGCCCGTGAAGCAGCTGTACTCGGGCGGGAACATCTGGTGGAACGAGAACTTCGGCTCCGGCTTGTACGTGACGTCGAGAACGAAGCCGTCCTCGATCGACTTCAGCACGTCGGGATCGGGATGGAGGTGCGCCTCGGCGTCGCCGGTGACGAGTGGGCCTTTGATCGTGAACGCCGCGGGCGCGAACGAGTCGACGTCGGCGCCGATCGAGCGCAGCACCGGCTTCATGTTCGGCCACTGCACGGTGCCGTTGACGTACAGCTTGCCCTCCTTGCCCGGGCAGAGCCCCGGCTGCTTGTTGAGGTTGATCTGCATGTCGAGGATCTTCGCGTCCTTGATCGTGCGGAGCTTCGGATCGGGACGATCGCTTGGCAGCTTCGAGTAGCCGAAGCAGCCGCCGAGGAGACAGAGTGCGAGCGCGCGCTTCATCGACCACCTCGCGGGCGAGGGATGTGGCGCGCCGGCGGACCCGGCAGCTTCAGCTGCGCGGGCGTCGCGTCGGGCAGCGCGGGTGCGCCGATGCGTTCGTTGTACGGCTCGGTCTGCTGCCGCACGTACGCCGGGCGATTCAGCGGATCGGGCGTGCGCCACACGTGATACGGCGGCTTCTTGAACCCGCCGTAGATCGCGTACGGAATGCCGGCGATGCCCGCGATCATCGCGGTGCCGCCGAGTGATGCGACGAGCGTCGTCGGGAACCCGGACTCGTACGTCCGCCTCTCGGGCATGCCCGGTCCGGCGGCCATCGATGTCTCGCTCTGCAGCGCGGGCGCGACGACGGACAACGCGATGAAGCCGAGCACGATCGCGGCGCTGCTCGCGCCGATCATGTAGTAGGCGCGACGCTTGTGCTGTTTCGCCTCGCGCAGCAGGCGAGCGTTGTGCGCCTTCGCGATCTGGCGCCGCGCTTCGTACTCCTCGTCGCCGGCCGCTTCGAGCGCCTGCTCCGACGAGATCTGGTTGCGGCCCTCGTGGATATCCCAGTCGGTCCGGCTGTCCTTGACGTAGATGCCTTCGCCGGTGCCCCGGTACGGCGCGCCGTAGCCCGCCGTCGGCGGTAACGGAGGCGCGTGAAAGCACCCGGCGAGCGCTATCAGCGCGAGCGTGGTGTAGGAGGTCCCCATGTATCGGTCCGGACCGGGCCTCCGTTCCGATGTCGCAAAGAAATTGCGCGACCCCGCGAAAAATCAGCCCGGTCAGCAGCTGACGGCCGGTTCACGCCCTGACGATCGCGGCGACGTTCATCATCGAGCGCAGGCGAAAGCCCAGCGACTCGTAGAGCTGGATCGCCGCGGTGTTCGTCGCGTACGCGTGCAGATACGGCGTCTCACCGCGCAGGGCGATGCGTTCGGCGACCAGCGCAGACAGCGCACGCGCGAGACCGCGACCTCGCGCGTCAGGGTGCGTGCACACGCCACTGACCTCGGTGAAGCCATCGTGCCTCATGCGCTCGCCGGCCATCGCGACGAGGACGCCGCGATCCTTGACGCCCCAGAACTCGCCCAGCATCGGCGTGCGCGCCGCGAACGGGCCTGGCTTCGTCAGCGTCGCGAGCGCGAGCATCGCTGGTGCATCGGCGTCGGTGAGGCGCTCGATGTGATGATCGCTCCTGGCCGGGAGCCCGAGCTTGTCGGCGACCATCTGCACACCGGATGCGGTCGTCACCGCGATGGCGCCCGGCGGCAGCACGATCGGATCGGCCTGCAGGAGCAGCAGCGTGCCGTCGGACGGGATCAGCGCTGCGAGCTCCGCGAGGCTCTCCGGCGTCTCGTCGCGCGCGCCGGCGAGAGGGCCGATATCAGGCGCAAATCGCCGGGCGCGGTCGCCGCCGCACGCGAAGCTGGCGAGCTTCGTCGAGAGCGCGTTCCACACCGGCCGATCGAGCACGCTCATCGCTTCCTCCGCAGGGTCTCGGCGCGGCGATCGAGCGGCTGCTCGGCGAGCGCATCCTCCAGCGCGGCGAGCTGTGCGAGCAGCGGGCCTTCGAGCTCGCGGCACGCGTCCTTCACCGCGCGTTCGATGAGCGGCCATGCGGTGCGCTTGCCGGCGGCGACGAGGCGCTTGCCGTCGGCGGTGAGCGCGACGGACTTGCGGCGCTGGTCCTCCTTGGCCTGCGTGATCGCGACGAGCCCTGCCTCCTCGAGCTGCGCGGCCGCGCGCGTCGCGCCCGGCTGGGTGACGCCGACCGATTCCGCGAGCTCGCCGATCGTCAATGCGCCGAGCCGATCGAGCGCCGCGAGGAACGTGAACTGACCGGCAGGAATCGCCAGGCCGTCCGCCTCGAGGATGCGCTGCGTGTGAGCCTGGAGGCGCTCGCCGATCCGTTTGAGCCGGGACCCGAGCGTCAGGAAGCCGAGCTCGCGGACGACATCTTCAACCACGGGCGGACCGTTCGGTCGAAATCATATGCACTGTTATATAACATGAAATGCATCACCGCGAGCCGCACCCGGCTCGGCCGAGGTCGGCGGTCCGGCGATACCGGCGGTTCTCGTCGAGCTTGTAGTGCGTCGTCGTCGGCTCGGGCCGCAGGCACGCGCTCACGTTCTCGATGTCGCGCTGCTCGGTCGCGTCGATGAGGCCTGGCCCAGCGATCGCGAAGCTCACGTTCACGCCGGCACCCGTGGGCCAGTGCTCGTCGGTCACCTCGCGCAGGACCGTCGGATTGCGCTCGTCCTTGCGAAGCAGCGAGATCACGGTCAGCTCGCTGCGGCGATGATCTCCCGTGACGGAACCGCCGTAGCGGCTCGCGGTCGTCGTGTGCTCGCGTGTCGTCGCCTCGACGATGAGCGCGGGCCACTTCGGCTTGCCAGCAAGCTTCAGCTTTCGCTCGTACCCCGAGTAGGGCCGGGTCGGGAACGCCGCCGGCTTGCCTGCGAGATCGACGAGGCCGAGCGTGTCGAGCGTGTCCGCAGGGCCGAGCCACACGTGGTTCAACCAGCACTGCTTCTTGTCGCACCAGACGAGTGCGACACCGCCGATCGTCAGGTCGCCGCGCTTGAACCGACCGACGACGACGCGCACGAAGTCGCCGCCGCCCTCGAGCGTGTACTCGTCTACCTCGGTGACCGCCTTCTCCTCGATGTCCATCGCGACGGCGAAGTCCGACTTGCCCGACCCGGCGTGGGCGATCGCGGGGGCGACCAGGCAAGCGAGCGCGGCGAGTGCCCTGAGCGACATCTCACATCCGACGCACTGCTCGCGGATTCGATCTGTAAGACCGCGCGCGAAATCGGTTACGCTTTGCCGGATGCGTGTTTGGGGGCTCGCCGTCCTGGTGCTTGCAGGTTGTGCGAACGCGGGCGAGGGCGGTCCGCTCGACGCGTCGACGCGGCTCGATACGGGCGGCGGCAGCGACGATGGCGGCGGCAGCGGCTCGGCCGGAGAGTGCGCATCGGGTCAGCTCGCGTCGAACATCTCGGCATCGGGAGAGGTCACGTGCGCACCACTCGACACGTTGTCGAAGCAGGCGGTCGGCGATCACTGCAGCGCGTATCTCGGCTGGCGAGACAGCTGCGATGGCTGTAGCTCGCCGCCGGTGAAGTGGGGACGCGCTGGTACCGCGAGCTGCTCGCCCGGCATCGGCACGAACAACACCTGCACCATGCCGACGCTCGGCGGCGCGGCCGTTCACATGTTCGGGCTCGACCTCGACGGCGACATGGACGGCAACGACAAGCTCTACGGTGGCCTGCACTGCACGGTCGACACGGCGAGCGATGGCGTCGCGCCGTGCCCCGCAGGTCAGCTCGTCGACGGCTTCAACGGCACGGCCTGGACGTGCTCGTCGTTTGCCGAGGCGGCGATCGCGTACGTGCAGTCGAGCTGCTCGGTCTACCTCGGCTGGCAGGACAACTGCGACGGCTGCACGAACCCGCCGACGAAGTGGGGCTCGACATCGGAGGTCTCGTGCGCGAACGGCGCCGGCGCCGACAACACGTGCATCGCGCCGACCGCGCTCGGCACCGAGACGGTCCGACTGTTCGGCCTCAACCCCGACGGTGATGTCGATGGCAACGACAAGCTTCACGTCGGCCTGCGCTGCGACTCGCCGACGCCGACCGGCGGCATGCAGACCGCGAAGTGTCCTCCCGGCCAGTTCGTGAAAGCGACGACGACGGGCACCGGCTTTCGCTGCGAGAGCGCGGCGCCGGCGATCGCGAGCTACTTCGCGGCTCACTGCACGCTGTACTTCGGCTGGCACGACAGCTGCGACGGCTGCATCACGCCGCCGACGAAGTGGGGCATGGTCCGCGTCGGCTTCTGCCAGAACGGCGTCGGCGCCGACGACACGTGCAGCAAGCTGACGCTCGGCCAGCAGGTCGACATGTTCGGCCTGAGCCCCGATGGCAACGTCGACGAGAACGACGTCCTGTACGTCGGGTTTCGCTGCGATTGACGCGGCCCGCTGTCCGCTAGCGCGCGCGACTGCCCGGCGCCTCCGGCCGCACGTGGAGGAGCAGGGCGGCGCAGATGAGACCGAAGCCGACGCGCGGTGCGACGGTGGCGACGAGCATCGCGGCAGCGAAGATCGCGAGCACGACGAGCGACCTGCGCCTCGCCATGCGAATTGTGTGCTCCGAGACGTCTGCGTGGCGCAGCACGTAGCGCTCGAACACGTTGTAGGCGAGGTCGACGCACACGAACAGCCCTCCGTACAACGCGACCGGTGTCGAGGCGAGCCGCGTGCCTGCGATCCATGCCGTCGTGAACGGCAGGAGCGACACCAGGAACAGATGGACGAAGTTGATCCAGATGAGCTTCAGCGTCGGCGCACCGACGAACGTCCACAGGTAGTGGTGGTTGATCCAGATGATCGCGATGAACAGGTAGCTCACCACGTAGCTGATCACCGTAGGCCACAGGTGCCAGAGCGCGGACAGGGTCGCCTGCTCCGGTGCCCTGAGCTCGAGAACCATGACGGTCACGATCACCGCGAACACCGCGTCGGAGTACGCAGCCAGCCGATTTGCCGTTTCCGGTTCGTCTCGCATACGTGAGCCGGCTCGTGGAAAGTCGTACGACGCAGTGAAGCGCCCGGCCGTTTCTCGGCCCAGTCCACGAACCGGCTACACGCGAGGTCTACCACTCGCGTGCGCCGACGACAGTGTGCACTCGGCGTAGTGTCTACCCCTTACTCGACGACGACGGCGGATGTGGAAAGCTCGCAACCATGAGGCGTTGGTTGGGTGTCGTCGTGGTCAGCGCTTGTTCGTCGCCCTCGCCGAAGGCGCCACAGGACGAACACGCCGTGCCGATCTGCTCGGGACAGAGGGCCGATTCGCAGGCGACCGAGACGACGCCGCGCACGGGTCCGATGGAGACGCAGCTGTCCCCGGGCTTTCTCGATCGCATGGCGCCATGTAGCCGCGACGACGCGAGGCCATCGGCCAAGCTCGCCGTGGCAAACCGCGGCACGGTGAACGCGAGGGGCGATTGCGAGTGGCCCAACGGCGTGACGTGCCACTTCCATCGCGGTGCGGAGTTCGTCGAGTCGGGGCAGGGGCGTCCTGTCGTCGGCGAGCTGCACTGCTTGTTTCCGACGAGCCTGCCGAAGAACCCGATCGCATACGGGACTCACTTCACGTGCAAGGCCGGAACCTCGATCTCGCAGGGGCCCGCGGACAACACCTGTGGCGCGAGCCTCTTGTCCACGCTCTCGCAGGTGATGAGTCGGTGCGAGGCGCGCTGCTGCGACGACGGCACGTTGACCGAGCCGGCGGAGGCGCGGCAGAAGTCCGGCGAGCTCGATGTTCGACCCGACTTCCGGATCTGCACGACGACGGAGTTCCTCGATTGCAGCCTGCTGGCCGGCATGCGCGGTCGGGAGGCGAATGCACCGGTGTTCGGACCTCCGATCGACCACGGGATGTGACGCCGCGAAATCAACCGCTTGCGGCTCGATTGCAGGGTCTGCCGAGCGCCTGCGTGTGTCTGGATATGGACGTTGGCAAACAGACGCTCACCGAGGACCTCCCGTGTCAGCCCAGGCGAGGCCGAGCGCCGGTGCAGGTCAGTCGGATGTGGGAGCGGATTCCGTTCGGCGGCGGGCTCGTGGCCGATGTCGAACGACTATCCGCGAGCAACGGTGACGAACAACACGCGAAGAGCGGTGGCTAGCAGCGAGCGTTTGCCACTAGGATGCGCCCATGCGCGCGCTGCTCGCTCTCATCTTCCTGGCCGCCTGCGGTTCTGACGACCCCGCCGGCCCGGTCGATGCCCACGCGCTCGCCGCGTGCGACAGCGCCTGGAAGAAGAACGGTTACACCGAGTGCGAGACCGCGTGTGTCGACTCGGCGATCGCGCTTCACGCGCAGGGCAACGCGTGCGAGGCGACGACGTCGCAGGGCGCGGTCAACTGCAGCAAGACGTTCGTGTTCGCCGGCATCACCGGCTGCTGCATCTCGCACGATCCGCAGATCCTGTTCGGCGAGTGCAACTAGCGGATCGTCTGCACGCCCTGCTTCGCGAGCTCCGCGACGACGAGCTCGACGAACGCGCTCACCTTCGGCAGCTTGTTACGCGTCGGTAGCGTCACCGCGTGAATCGGCGCGCTGACACACGCGGTCTTCGGCAGCACCTCGACGAGCTTGCCGACCCGCGGGTTCATCATGAACTCGCACATCCAGGCCAAGCCCGCGCCGCCGACCGCGAGATCGATCAGCGCCTCGGCGGTATTCACCGCAATGCGACTGCTCGGCACGAGCTCGCGTACCTCGTCGCCGTCCCGCAGCCGCCATGGTGTGGCGCGGCCGTGCACCGCGTAGCCGAGACGTTCGTGCCGGCCGAGCGCATCGAGCGAGCGCGGGACGCCGTTGCGCTTCAGGTAGCTCGGCGCGGCGCATACGCGTAGCCACGTGGTGCCGAGCTTGCGCGCGATCAGCCCGGAGCTCGGCAACGGTCCCATGCGAAGGGCGACGTCGATGCTGTCGGTGAATAGATCCGCCGGCACGTCGCGTAACGCGAGGTCGACCTCGACGTCGGGATACTTGCGCACGAGCTGCGCGACCGCGGGGACGACGACGAAGCGGCCGAGGATGGTCGGCGCTTCGATCCGGAGGAGGCCTGCGGGACGCTCGCGGGATGTCGCCGCGAGGTCGCGTGCCTCCTCGAGCTCGCGCAGCGCACCACGCGAGCGTTCGAAGTAGGCGCGGCCCTCCTCGGAGAGCCGCACCGTGCGCGTCGTGCGGTGAAGGAGTCGCACGCCGACCTCGGCTTCGAGCTGCGTGATCCGGCGACTCAATGCGGATGGGCTGAGCCCGAGCCGCCGCGCGGCGAGCGTGAGGCTGCCGAGCTCCGCGGCGGAGACGAATGCTTCGATGTTGCCGAGTCGATCCATGGCGTCCTCGTCGTTCGTGCACGGCACGCAAGTATGTTGTGCGCGCGAGCCGCATACCGAGCGTGACACGCACAACGTACGGTGACCACGCGTCATGCAACATCCTCCGCGCCCATCCACTCGGCCGATGCTCTCCGCCGCGCTCGCAACGCTCGGCGCGACCGCGCTCCACCACGTCTACGGCGGCATCCTCTACGCGACACCCTGGCGCGTGCACGGTGCAGCGATCGCCGTCCTCGTCGCGCTCGTACTGATCGCGGTGGCTCGCATCTACGCGCGCGCTCGGCGTCCGACCTACGCGGGCATCGCGCTCGCGGTGCTCGTGCTCGCCATGCCCGTGCTCTCGACGGGCCTCTTCGAGGGCCTCTACAACCACCTCGTGAAGAACGTGCTGTTCTTCGCCGGCGCACCGTCAGATGTGATGACGAGCATGTTTCCGCCGCCGACCTACGAGCTGCCGAACGACGCGCTGTTCGAGATCACGGGCATCGCGCAGATCATCCCGGCCGCGTTCGCCGGGCTCGCCTCGGTGCGGTTCCTCGCGGCGCTGCGTGGCCGTACGGCGGCGTGCGACCGCCGCCTGTGCAAGTCAAAGCTCGCGCTGCGCTGTCTCGTCTCGCTCGACGGCGAGCCGATCGAGGTTCCCGATCCGGCGCGCCTCGTTCACCTGCAGTTTCGCCGGTTCGCCGGCTGCCCGGTGTGCAACCTCCACCTGCGC
>JABFXX010000283.1 GCA_013368795.1 Kofleriaceae bacterium | reverse complement strand
GAACGAGCGCCGCGAGCGCGTCGAGGACGACGTCGACGGCTGGCTCGACGAGCAGCTGATGGCGCACGCGTTCACCGAGCATCCGTATCGGTGGCCGACGATCGGCTGGATGGAAGACATCCGCGCGCTCGCGCTGCCCGATATCCGCGCGTTCTACCGGACGTGGTACGCGCCGAACAACGCGACGATCATCGCCGTCGGCGACTTCGACGACGAGCAGCTGCGCGAGCTCATCGCGAAGTACTACGGCCACATCGAGCCAGCGCAGCTGCCCGCGGTCGCGCCGATCGTCGAGCCCGAGCAGGCGCGCGAGCGCATCGTGCGCGCGCCCAAGCCGATCGCGACCGATCGCCTGCTCGTCGGCTACAAGGCGCCGGGCCAGGATGATCCCGACTGGGCGGCGCTCGAGATCGTGTCGACGCTGCTCGCCGGCTGTCCGTCGGCGCGGCTGTATCGCCGGCTCGTGATCGAGAGCGAGGCGGCGTCGTCGGTCGACGCGCAGCTGACGCCATTCCGCGATCCATCGCTGCTCCGCCTCGCGGTGACGACCGCGCGCGGTCACGACGCCGACGAGATCATCGCGACGATCGATCGTGAGATCGCGTCGCTCGTCGAGCAGCCACCGAGCGCCGCCGAGGTCGAGAAGGCCAAGGCGCTCGCCGAGACCGACTTCTGGAGCGCGCTCGTCGACGTCGACGGCAAGGCCGAGGCGCTCGGCCACTACGAGACCGCGCTCGGCGACTTCCGCCGCCTGAGCGTGATCGCCGAGCGGCTGACGCAGGTCACCGCAGACGACGTCGCGCGCGTCGTCAAGACGTACCTGTTGCCGACCAAGCGCACGATCGTGATCGCCGAGCCCGAAGCGGACGGCGCAGAGGACGACGAAGAGGATAGCGAGGACTGAAGTGCCCGGACCTGTTGTTATCGTCGAGTCCTCGCCCGACACGCCGCTCGTCTGGTTCGACATCACCATTCGCGGCGGCGCGTCTTCCGATCCGCTCGGCGTCGAGGGCCTGCATCGCCACGCCGGTCTGCTCGCACGTCGCGGTGCCGGCAGTCGCAACCGCAGCCAGCTCGACGAGACGCTCGACTCGCTCGGCGCGATGATCGACGTCGGCGTCAGCCGCGACTCGGTCTCGATCTCGGGACTCTCGCTGTCGCGCCACCTCGACGCGGTGATCGATCTGTGCGCCGACGTCCTAGGCGATCCGCGGTTCTCGCCCGACGAGCACGCGCGCCTCCTCCGCGAGACGCCGCAGGTGCTCGACGAGATCCGCGACGACGACAGCGCGCTCGCGACCCGCTGGTTCGACTGGCTGTGCAGCCCGGGCCATCCGTACGGCCGCACCTCGCTCGGCACCGAGCAGTCGCTCGGCCGGATCGACCGTGCGAGCGCCGCCGCGCTGTGGAAGCGCGAGGTCGTCGCGAACAACCTCGTCATCGGCCTCGCCGGCGACGTCGACGAGAGCGCGGCACATCGCATCGTCCAGCGGCTCGTCGATCGCATCCCGCGTGGTGGGCGCGCGACGACACTCGTCGAGGAGACCGGCGAGGAGACCGACGCGCGGCGCGGCCGCCGCCTCATCCTCGTCGACACGCCGGATCGCACGCAGGCGCAGATCCGGATCGGCCACCTCGCGCTGCGCTACGGCCATCCCGACACCGCGGCGCTCGGCATCGCCGAGGCGGTGTTCGGCGGCATGTTCAGCTCGCGGCTCATGCAGGAGATCCGCGTGAAGCGCGGCTGGAGCTACGGCGCCGGCTGCGCGCTGCGCCGGTCGCGCATGCCGCACTGGTTCGAGATCTGGACCGCCGCGGCGATCGACGTCGCCGGTCCATGCGTGAAGCTGACGCTCGACCTGCTCGCCGACTACGCCGAGAAGGGCCCGACCGACGAGGAAGTCGAGTTCGCGAAGAGCTACCTCATCGGCGCGATGCCGTTCCACGTCGCGACGGCACGCCAGCGCATGCAGCTCGCGGTGCGCGACGCGGTGTTCGAGCTGCCGGCCGGCTACACGTCACGGCTGCCCGAGGCGTTCGCGCAGCTCTCGCCCGACGACGTCCGCGCCGCCTGTGCGCGCCACCTCCGCCCGCAGGACGCGGTCACCGTCGCGGTGACGACCGCCGAGTCAGCGCAGGCTGCGCTCGCCGACGCGAATGCCGGCCCGATGACAATCGTCGACCACGACGAGTACTAGAGCGTATTAGAGCGTATTAGAGCCCGCCGGTCTTGGCGTCGACGTCGGCGAGGCACTTGGCGTCGAACAGGATCGACGACCCGGTGAGCAGCCGACGCAATGCGAAGTCGCGCGCGTCGGCGGCGCCCTCGTTCAGCCAGTACATCACGCAGTCGGGGTTGTTGCAGTGCGCGCCGTGTGGCGCGTCCTTGTGCGCGGCGACCATCGGCACGCCGTTGTCGACGAGGCCGACCGAGTGCGAGAGCTCGTGGATCAGCGTCGACTGCTCGACGTAGC
This sequence comes from Kofleriaceae bacterium, assembly GCA_013368795.1. Classification (GTDB taxonomy): domain Bacteria; phylum Myxococcota_A; class Polyangia; order Haliangiales; family Haliangiaceae; genus JABFXX01. Next base: position 7,160 of record JABFXX010000283.1, on the reverse strand, counting down.
GCACCGCGTTCGGATCGGTGAGCGACTGCGACTGCCGGATCACGTCCTTGAACATCGCGATCGTGTCGCCGACCGACACGCCGAGCACGCCAGCCTGGACGCCGTTCTGGTCGGCGAAGTGGCCGCTGACGAACACGACGTAATACGACTTCGTGTCGGGCAGGTCGTGAACGTCGCGATGATGCTGGGCGATCGCGAGGAGGTCCGCGAGCGTCAGCTCCTCGTCGGGAATCGTCCCGATGTCCTGCATGTTCGCGAGCTGCGTCGGGATCGTCAGCATCTTCTTGTTCGCGAACACGCGGTTCATGTTCACGAGCGTCGGGTCGAACGTGTCGCCGAAGCCGATCACGTTGCCCGTGTACGGCGCCTCGTTCGTCTCGTAGTCGATCTCGACGATCACGCGCGCGATCGTCGGGTCGAACACGTCGATCGGCGCGCTGCTGCCGCCTCCGCCGTCGCTCCCGGTTCCGCCGCTCGCATCGTGCGGGACGTCGTCGTCATCCCCCGCTCGCGACGGCGACGCACAGCCCGCGCCGAGGGCGAGCATGGCTGCGAGGACGGCGCGCATGGACCGAGCATACGCTCGCCACGGCCCGCTCGTCGTCAGGTCAGCGTGAGTGACTCACGGCGCACAGACATACACGTTGTTCGTGTGACCCATCCCGTCATCGGCGGTGTTCGGGTTCGTCGGATCGAGGATCCAGTCGTTGCCGTTGACGATGAGCTTGTACTGATGCGTCCCGGCCTCGAACGCGTACGAACCGGTCCAGCCACCGTCGGTGCCCTGGCTGAACGCGACGGCGCCGGCCTGCGGGGTGCTGGCCCATGCGACGAAGCTCCCGGTGAGCCACACCGACGAGTCCGTGCCGTGACCGTCGAGCCGGAATGCGTGCTCGCAGGTCGCGGCAGGCGGCGAATCGATCGCCGCGTCGGCCGAGCCCGTGCTGCCGTCGCCGGTCTCCACCGCCGCGTCGGGCTTGTCCTCCTTGCCGTACCCGGGAGGGCGGCAGGCAGCGAGGAGCACGAGGAAACCGACGAAACGCATGCGGGCCCGCCAATACCAGCCATATGCCGCGCCCCAAACATGGGGACGGTCTTCACTTGGTTAAGTTGCGGCGCAGATCTGCGCGAATTCACTCGACCCGGGGACACTCAAATTAAGTTCCGCCAGGAGCCGGTGGTGTCATTCGAAACGCGACGCCCGTCGAGGTCCGTTGCGTTTGGCAACCTCACAACTAAATCTTTCCGTCCCCGGATCGAGCGATATCGCGAAGATCGAGAGCACAACTTAAGCAACTTAAGACCGTCCCCGTGGTGGGCACGAATCGTGGAAACGCGGTCCGCCGATGCGCCGCGCCCTGTCTGCCCTCGCCCTCGCCATCGCGATCTCGTCGATGGCTCGGCCTGCCCACGCGGTCGACCCGGTGCCGTCGTTCCGCTACCTGGTCACGGGCAACGGGTTCGGCTTCCAGGTGTTCGACGTCTCGGCGAACGCGGTCAAGCAGTTCCTCGAGCGGCCGTATCGGTATCTGAAGGCGAACCCGTCGAACCCCGACGGCGAAGGCATCGTTCGCCGCAACCTCGCGTTCGATACGTACTTCGGCGTGAAGACGGGCTCCACGTCGGCGTGGCTCGGCGGCCGCGCGCCGGGCGAGGTCGCGTATGTCGACCAGTCGAACATGATCCGGTCGTCGCTCGCGATCGGCGGCGTCACGACGGACTCGTACTTCGTCGCGCCGTTCGGCTTCGACGGCAACGCACTCGTGATGCTGCTGAAGGTCACGAACACGAGCGGCAGCGCGCAGAACGTCACCGCGTACTCGATCCACAACTTCCAGATGGGCTCGGCGGCCAACCCCGACGCGCCCGATGCGAATGGCGAGTCGATCGCGTGGGATGGCTCGTCGCAGACGGCGACCGAGACCGGCGCGGGCGGCGGCGTGATCGTGTACGCGCCGATCGGCGGCGCCGACGTGTCGACGTGCAACGCGAACGCGTACAACACGGTCGCGAGCGGAGGGGCGCTATCGACGCAGGCGAGCTGCAGCGGCAGCGATCAGAAGAACGCGTTCGCGAAGGACCTCGGCTCGATCCCGCCCGGCGAGTCGCGCTGGTGGGGCGTCGCGATCGTGTTCGACGCCGACGGCAACGCGAACGGCGTGCGCTCGTCGTGGTCGAGCTGGCTCGGCGGCAAGACGGCGGAGCAGCTCTACACGTCGGTGCTCGCCGAGTTCGAGGCGTGGCGCAAGCCGCCGGCGCCGGGCATGTCGGCGGCCGAGACCGCGGTGTGGCGCCAGTCGGAGGCCGTGCTGCGCATGGGCCAGATCCGCGAGCCGTACACGGACAGCCCGCGCCGTCACAACACGGGCATGATCCTCGCGAGCCTCCCGCCCGGCGGCTGGCACACGGGCTGGGTGCGCGACGCGCTGTACGCGGTCAACGCGCTCGCGCGCAGCGGCCACGCCGACGAGGCCAAGCTCGCGCTCGACTTCTTCCTCAACGCCGACGCCGGCCGCTACGCGAGCTTCGTCGGCAACCAGCCGTATCGGATCAGCACGGTCCGCTACTACGGCGACGGCGAGGAGGAAGCCGACTACTCCGGATCGCCGACGCGCAACATCGAGATCGACGGCTGGGGGCTCTACCTGTGGGGCGCGCGCGTCTACGTCGATTCGAGCGCCGACACCGCGTGGCTGAGCTCGATGACGAAGAAGGGCGACACGGTCTACGACGCGATCAAGAGCGGCGTCGCCGAGCCGCTCGTCGCGAACCTCGAGTCGTCCGGCATCGCGATCGCCGACGCGTCGATCTGGGAGGTCCACTGGGGCAACCGCCAGCACTGGCTGTACACGACGGCGACCGCCGCGCGCGGCCTGTGCGACATGGCGACGCTCGCACGCCGCGCCGGCAAGACGGCCGACGTCGAGCGCTACCGCATGCTCGCCGAGAAGGCGACAAACGCGATGAAGCAGAACTTCGTCGATTCGAACCGCGTGCTCGCCGGCTCGCTCGAGCGCCTCGCGCAGGGCGCGAACTACCGCGACGGCGCGACCGTCGAGGCGTTCACGTGGTCGCTGATCTCCTCGGACGACACGATCGCGAACGCGACGCTCGGTGCGATGTCGTATCTACAGACGCCCGCCGGCGGCTACAAGCGCGTCGAGGGCTCGCAGGATCAGTACGACACCGACGAGTGGATCCTGATCGACCTGCGCGCGTCGGCCGCGTTCCGTCGCGCGGGCAACACGCCGAAGGCCGACCAGCTGCTCGGCTGGGTCACCGCGCAGGCGTCAGCGAACTACGACCTCCTGCCGGAGCTCTACAACACGCGCACGTCGAGCGGCACGATCGGCGCGTACTCCGGCTCGATCCCGATGGTCGGCTACGGCGCCGGCGCGTTCCAGCTGACGATGCTCGACCGCGTCCAGCTCTACGAGCACAGCGACTGCGGCGAGAAGGACATCAACGAGTATCCCGATGCCGGCCCGGTCCTGCCCGGCGACGGCGGTCTGGGCGGCGGTGGCAATGGCTTCGGCGGCCGCACCGGCATCGCGTGCGCATGCCAGGGCGGCCCGGGCTCGGCCGGCAGCGCAATCGTGTTCGCGGTCGTCGGCGTCGTCGTGATGCGCCGCCGTCGGAGGCTGTCGTGATCGGCGATGGACTCCCTCGGCCCGAGGAGCGCGACCGATCGGCCTCGGTCGTCGAGCTGCGCAAGATCGGCAAGCAGTTCCCCGGCGTGCGCGCGCTGCACGACGTCTCGCTCGCGATCGAGCCGGGCGAAGTGCTCGGGCTCGTCGGCGAGAATGGCGCGGGCAAGTCGACGCTGATCAAGATCCTCGGCGGCGTGTACGCGGCGGGCTCGTTCAAGGGCGACGTCGTCGTCGCCGGCAAGGTCGCCGCGTTCCGCTCGACGCGCGACGCGCGCACGGCCGGTATCGCGGTCGTCCACCAGGAGCTGTCGCTCGTCCCGGCGATGTCGGTCGCCGAGAACCTCATGCTCGGTCGCGAGCCATCGCGCCTGGGCCTCGTCGACGCGGCGAGCATCGAGGCCGCCGCGCGTGCCCTGCTCGACCGCGTGTTCGGCGCGGACGCCAGGTCGATCGACGTCACCGCGCCCGTCGAGACGCTCGCGGTCGGCGTCCAGCAGATGCTCGAGATCGCGCGCGCGCTCGCCGAGCACGCCAGGGTGATCGTCCTCGACGAGCCGACCGCCGCGCTGACCGAGTCCGAGGCGGAGCGGCTGTTCGCGCTCGTTCGCGAGCGCCGCGCCGCGGGCACGTCGTTCATCTACATCTCGCACCGTCTCGGCGAGATCCAGGCGCTGTCCGATCGCATCGCGGTGATGCGCGACGGCGAGCTCGTCGGCCTGCTCGACACGAAGGCGACGACGGAGGACGAGGTCGTGATGCTGATGACCGGCGATGCCGCCGCTCTGGATCGTGCTCGCACGCGGGCTCGTACGCGTCCTCGTGCCGAGGGCGAACCCGTGCTCTCCGTCGAGCGCCTCTCGATTCGCCGCTCCGACGACCGCCGTGTCGTCGACGAGCTCTCGTTCGACGTTCGCGCCGGTGAGGTCGTCGCGCTCGCGGGCGCGCTCGGCGCCGGCCGCACGGCGACGCTGTCGGCGCTGTTCGGCATCGCGCGCGGCGAGCTGACCGGCACCGTCAAGGTCGACGGCAAGCCGGTCGCGCTGCGCAGCCCCGCCGATGCGATCGCCGCCGGCTTCGCGTTTGTCCCCGAGGACCGCAAGGCGCAGGGCCTCGTGCTCGGCCTCTCCGTCGCCGACAACCTCGCGCTCTCGGCGCTCGGTCGGATGTCGAAGCTCGGCATCGTCGACGGTGCGCGCGCCGAGCAGGCCGCACTCGCACGTCTTCGCGACCTCTCGATCAAGGTGCCGGGCCTCGGCGCCGAGGTCGCGACCCTCTCCGGCGGGAACCAGCAGAAGGTCGTCATCGGCAAGTGGCTCGAGCTCGCGCCGCGCGTGCTCCTGCTCGACGAGCCGACCCGCGGTGTCGACGTCGGCGCGAAGGCCGAGATCTACGCGCTCGTCGAGGAGCTGACGTCGCGCGGCCATGCGGTCGTGCTCGCGTCGTCGGACTTGCCCGAGGTCGTCCGCCTCGCCCATCGCGTGCTCGTCCTGCGGGAGGGCAAGCACGTCGGCACGCTCGAGGGCGATGACATCACCCAGCTCGGCATCATGCAGCTTGCCGTCGGTAGTGCGGCCACCAGGAGGGCCTCGTGAAGCTCGAGCGCAATGCACAGGCGCCGTCGCGCCGGATCGATCTCAACGCGTGGGCGATGGCCGGCGTGCTCGCCGCGATGTGGGGCGTGCTCGCGCTCCTGCCCGCGACGCGCGGCATGTTCCTCACGCAGGGCAACATCGCGACGCTGCTCACGCAGAGCTCCGTCCTCCTCGTGATCGCGGTCGGCATGACGCTCGTCACCCTGATCCGCGGCATCGACCTCTCCGTCGGTGCGGGCGTCGCGCTCACCGGCGTCGTCGCCGCACTCGCCCACCAGCAGCTCGGCCTGCCCGCCCCCGTCGCGATGCTCTCCGCGCTCCTCGTCGGCACCGCGATCGGCTTCATGCACGGTGCGTGGGTAGGCTGGCTCGGCGTCCCCGCGTTCGTCGTCACGCTCGCCGGGTTCAAGGCGTACCGCGGCGGCGCGCTCGTCCTCTCGCACGCGCGCAGCCTGACGATGGGCCCGGACTTCGATGTCCTCTCGCGCACCGTCCCGCCGAGCGCGACGTGGATCATCATCGCATCGACGCTCGCACTCGGCGTCGCGATCACGCTGCGCGACGCGGCCCGCCGCAAGCAGCTCGGCCTCGAGCCGCCGACGACCGCGATCGTCGCGACGCGCATCGCCGCGCAGGCGCTCCTTGCCGGTCTCCTCGCGATCGTGTTCGGCTCACGCGGCATCCCGGTCCCCGTCCTCGTCGCGGGTGCCGTCGCGCTCGCCGCCGTGTTCGTCACCAGGCGCACGCGCTTTGGCCGCCACATCTACGCGATCGGCGGCAACCCCGAGGCGGCGCGCCTCTCCGGCATCGACGTCCGCCGCGTCACGATCGGCGTGTACGCGATCCTCGGCCTCCTCACCGCGGTCGCCGGCCTGCTGCTCGCCGGTCGCGTCAACGGCGTCACGCCGGGCAACCAGGGCAACCTGCTCGAGCTCGATGCCGTCACCGCCGTCGTGATCGGCGGGACCTCGCTGCTCGGCGGCCGCGGCTCGGTCGTCGGCACCGTGCTCGGCACGCTCGTGTTCGCGACGCTCGCGAACGGCATGAACCTGCTGCGCATCGACTCCAACTGGCAGCTCATCTGTACCGGCGCGATCTTGCTCGTCGCCGTCCTGATCGACGTCCTCTCGAAAGGTAAGCGCTCGTGACCCGCACCACTCTCAGCTTCGCCCTCGCCGCACTCCTCGCCCTTGCCGCGTGCAAGAAGCAGGAAGGCCCGCAGGTCGCATTCCTGCTCTCGACGCTGCAAGAGGAGCGCTACCAGAAGGACGTGAAGTACTTCGAGGCGCACGCCAAGGAGCTCGGCCTCCGCACCGTCACGCTCGCCGCCGACAACGACAACGCGAAGCAGATCGCGCAGGTCGAAGACGTCCTCACGCAGGGCGCGAAGATCCTCGTGATCCAGCCGACCGACTCGCAGGCCGCGTCGGCGTACGTCCGCCTCGCCCACGAGAAGGGCGCGAAGGTCATCGCGTACGACCGCGCGATCGTCGCGCCCGACCTCGACTACTACGTCTCGCACGACAGCTACCGCGTCGGCGTCCTCCAGGCGCAGGCCGCGCTCCGTGCCACCAACAACCGCGGCAAGTACGTCATCCTCTCGGGCCAGGCCGGTCACTCGGTCGCGACCGAGATCACGCGCGGCTACAAGGATACGCTCGCGCCGTACATCGCGCGCGGCGAGATCGAGATCGTGCTCGAGCAGAACCACAGCTCGTGGTCGCCCGAGCAGGCCCTCCGGACCGTCGAGGATGCGCTCACCCGCTCGAACAACCACATCGACGCGATCCTCGCGAACAACTCGGGCATGGCGCGCGGCGCGGTCAAAGCCGTCAGCGATGCCGGCCTCGATCACGTCTTCATCGCTGGCGCCGATGCCGACGCCGCCAACGTCGACTTCGTGTGCCAGGGCAAGCAG
>JABFXX010000630.1 GCA_013368795.1 Kofleriaceae bacterium | reverse complement strand
GGCTGGCGAGGCACACCGGCGCCCGCTACGTCGTCGGCCTCGCCGAGTCCAACCTGGCGGGTCTGTACCTCGAGTGCGATCGCCTCGCCGATGCACAGCGCTGTCTCGACGAGGCGATCGTGATCTCCGAGCGCGCCGGCCGGCGCACCGGGCTGCCCGAGACCTACGGGTATGCGGCGCGGCTGCGCGCAGCGCGCGGCGATCTGCCGGGCGCGGAGCGCTGGGCGAGCCAGTCCCTCGAGCTCGCGAACGAGCTCGGGCTGCCGCTCGAGCGCGCGATCGCGCTGCGTCTCCTCGCCCAGATCCACGCACGGACCGGTGATGGCCCCCGTGCGCTACACGCGATCGACGAGGCCGCCGCATCCCTCGCCGATCTCGATCGCTACGAGAGCGCGCGCACCGAGGCCGCACGCGCCCGGATCCTGAGGCTGACGGGTGACCTCGAGCAGGCGGCGGCCGTGCGCGCACGTGCGCATGCGGCGCTCACCACCCTCGGCGCGCAGCGCGAGCTCGCGATCATCGACGACGTCACCGAGGTTCGCTGACGTCTGTCACATCGGCGAGCCATGACCATGCAACCTGAACGGCAGCTTCGACGCGGTCGTCTGGCCGCTCGACTGATCAGCTCTCGCGCAGGTGCACGGCAGCGAGCTCGCGCAGCTGATCCTTGATCCGCTCGAACTGTTTGCGGAGCGCCGCCGCCTTGCGGGTCAGCTCGTCCTCGCCGGCTGCATCGCCGAGCATGACCATCGCGATATCGCGCCAGGAGAGATCGCGATCGACGCGCAGGACGAGCAGGGCCTGATCGTCCTCGTCGAGCTCGCCGCGGATCTTCGCGTACACGTCCTGTTCGCGCTGCGCCTGGACCCGCGTCGTGTTCCACACGTGGGTGACAGCGTGGGCGATCGACGGTACCGACGAGACCAGCTCCTCGCGCTTGCGATCCGGTGCCGCGCGCACGCGTCCGGCAGCCTGCCGCGCCAGCATGTAGCACCACGTGCGGACCGAACAGCGACCGTCGTAGCGGGTCAGGCTGCGCCACAGCTCTTCCGATAGAGTCGAGAATGCGTCGTGCGCGTCGCTCTCGCCGGGGAAGATCGCGCACAGCCACGCGATCAGCTCGGCACCGTATGCGCGCAGCGCGATCTCCGTCGCGCGATCGCGGTCTCCGCCCGCCAGTGCGGCGCGCACGTCGTCGTCGACCGGTTCGCCGGCGGTTCGACCGATCGACATCAACGACAAACATAGCTCAGATCATTGTCTGATGCCCGACGGCCGGATCGTACGAGTGGCGACCGGGCGCGCCACCGCACCATGGGCCGCCTCGAAGACCTGCGAGTTCAGGTAGTCGATGCCATCCGGCCGCACGCCGTTCCTCCACGCGACGAGCGTGCGAGTGTACGGCCCTGACAGATCGATCTTCCAGGACGGATCGAAGCCGGGCGGGGACACGTCGAACGCGAGCGATGTCGCACCGGTGTTCGCGACCCAGCTCGGAGATGCCTCGACGGTGACGAGGCGCATGCCCTCTGCGGTTTGCGCGATCACGTGGAGAGCGACGCCATCCATCATCGGCGGCACCGTGCCCCAGGTCGCGCCGGCGATATCGCCAGTCTCGGTGAACGACACGCCCGTCAACGCCGGGGGAAGGGCATAGCTGGTGCGGTCGTCGCCGTACCACCCGAGGCAGTAGCGCAACTCCCTTGCCGTGCGCGCCTCGAAGGTCATCGTGAGCACGTCCGCCCCCACAAGCGAGGCCGGGGGTGACCGGAACGTCGCGAGCGACACCGGGACGCCGATGCCCGACCACCACAGTGAGGCCGACAAGGTCTCTCCGGCGGTCGGGCCGTTCACGAGCGTCAGCGGCTTGGCAACCGTCGGGGTTCCTTCCGAGTCCAAGTCGATCGCGTCGAGCGCAGCAGGCGAGCTCACGTCGATCCCACGTCGGATCAGCATGCGATCGGCTCCGACTGCGACGAGCGCAGCCGTGTTCGTTCCGGACGCGACCTCGAGCGTGTAAGGCCAAGGCGCCGAGGTCGACATTGCGGAGTCGCCCCGCATGTAGACCGCGCCCGGCTGGAGCATACGACCGGTGACCTGAACCAGCGGCGGTGGCTGCGAAGTCGGCCCGGGGAGACTGCCGTAGATGGTCGGGAACCTGTCATCCGCGAAGTGGTACAGGGCCGCCTGAGTTCCTTCCGACGTCACCCATGCCGCGACCACGTCATAGGTGGTGGTGACCTCGAGTCGATACCCCTCGGTCGATACACGCTCGGGCGTCACCCAGGGTCCCGCGCCATCGCGGTACATCAGGAACTGGGGAGGAGTGTCGAGTACGAGAAGCGGGACCTCATGAGGAGGCACTGCCGCGTCCGCCGGCGTCGACGTCGCCGCATCGGCGGACATATGCCGGTCGCCGGAGTCATCACAGCCGAGCGTCGCTCCGCCGGCGCAAACCAGCCCGATCATCACGAGAGGCGAGATACGCATCGGGTGAACGAGGCGTGATGCTCTGACCGGTCCGTCCGAGTACATGTTCCCCACGTACGGGTAGCGCGGCGATGGCCGGGGAATGTGACACCAAACGACAGCTCAGATCATTGTCTGATGCCCGGCGGCCGGATCGTACGAGTGGCGACGGGGCGCGCCACCGCACCATGAGCCTCCTCGGCGACCTGCGAGAGCAGGTAGTCGATGTTGTTCGGCAACACGCCGTTCCTCCACGTGACGAGCGCGCGATAGTACGGACCTGACAGATCGATCTTCCAGGACGGATCGAAGCCGGGCGGGGACACGTCGAACGCGAGCGATGTCGCCCCCGTCGCCGCGAGCCAGCTCGGAGATGCTTCGACGGTGACGAGGCGCAGGCCCTCTGCGGTTTGCGCTTCCACGTCGAGCGCGACGCCATCCATCATCGGCGGCCGCGTGCCCCAGGTCGCGCCGGCGATGTCGCCGCTCTCGGTGAACGACACGCCCGTCAGCGCCGCGGGGAGCGTGTAGCTGGTGCGGTCGTCCGTGTACCGCCCGTAGCAGTAGCGCAACTCCCTCTCCGTCCGCGCCTCGATGGTCATCTGGAGCGTTTCCGACCCCACGAGCGAGGCCGGGGGTGGCCGGAACGTCGCGAACGACACGGGGAGACCGACGCCCGACCACCAGAGTGCGGCCGATAAGGTCTCTTCGGCGGTTGGACCGTTCACGAGGGTCAGCGGCTTGGCAACCGTCGGGGTCCCGTCCGAGCTCAAGTCGATCGCGTCGAGCGCAGCAGGCGAGCTCACGTCGATCCCACGTCGGATCAGCATGCGATCGGCCCCGACTGCGACGAGCGCAGCCGTGCTCGTTCCGGACTCGACCACGAGCGTGTAAGGCCAGGGCGCAGAGGTCGACATCGCGGAGTCGCCGCGCATGTAGACCGCGCCCGCCTGGAGCATACGACCGCTGACCTCGATCCGCGGCGGTGGCTGCGATGTCGGCCCCGGCAGACCGCGGTAGATGGTCGGGAGGCTCTCATCCGCAAAGTGGTACAGGGCCGCCTGGGTTCCCTCCGACGTCACCCATGCCGCGACCACGTCGTAGGTGGTGGTCACCTCGAGTCGATACACCTGCGTCGATACACGCTCGGGTTGCATCCAGGGTCCCGCCCCATCGCGGTACATCAGGAACTGGGGCTCATTTAGGACCTGCAGCGGGACGGCAGGAGGAGGCACAGCCGTGTCCGCCGGTGCCGTGTCAGCTGGCGCCGCATCGGCCGAAATGTGCCGGTTCTCGGAAGAGTCGCCACAGCCGAGCGTCGTGCAAACCAACCCCATCATCACGAGAGGCCTGACCTGTCCGTTCAAAAACGTGTTTCCCACGTCCAGGTAGCGTGGCGATGCCCGGCAGATGTGACACCAGGTCGTCGAATTCCCCGGCAAGGTCTCCAGTACGATGCCCGGGTGTCAGACACCGACGAGGCGCAGGCCGCGCACGACCAGGCGAGTGCGCTGATCGACGAGCGGCAGTTTGTGGCAGCCGTCGATCCCGCAGCGCAGGCCTGCCGACTCCGACCGGCGTGGAAGAAGGCCTGGTGGAACTACGCCGTGGCGCTCAAGCACGCTGGTCGCTGGGCCGAATGCCTCGAGGCATGTGAGCGAGCGATCGCGCTCGATCCAGCGAGCAGCGACGGCATGCATTGGAACGCGGGCATCGCGGCCACCGCACTCGGCGACTGGTCGCGCGCACGCGCCGCCTGGACTGCGTTTGGCATATCGGTTCCGCCAGGCGATGGCCCACCCGAGATGGACATCGGCGCCGCGGGTGTACGGGTCTCGCTCGACGACCACCCCGAGGTGATCTACGGCAAGCGGCTCGATCCGTGTCGCGTTCAAGTCGCCACCGTTCCGCTGCCCGAGTCCAAGCACCGCTTCGGCGACATCGTCCTGCACGACGGCGAACCGCGTGGCACGCGAACGCTTGGCGACGGCCAGATCGATGTGTTCGACGAGCTGGTTCTATTGAAGCCATCGCCATACGGGACATGGAGAGTGCGGGCGAGGTGTCACACGCCGGAGGAACGGGACGAGCTGGTTGCACGATTCGATGACGTGGATGGCGCGATCGAGGACTGGACCGAGAGCGTCCATTACCTGTGCGCCCAATGCAGCCTCGGCCAACCGCACGAGCACCACGACACCGCGAAGGACGATGGCTGGAGCACCGAGCGCGAGCTCGGGCTTGCACTGCGGAACGAGCGCGACCTCGCACGGCTGCGCACGCTGGGTCTCTGGTGGCGACGCGATGTTCGCGATGTCACTCGGGTGCTCTGATGACGAGCGAGCTCGGCAGATGATTTCTTGACCGGATGAACGACGGCGGTGTACTGAACATATGTTCACATGCCATCGCCAAGCATCTCTGTCGTCCCGCCCGAACCCGAAATCACCGTCGAGGATCCGGTCCGCGCCGAGCACCGCGCGGTGATCGAGCTGTTCGCGAACCAGCTCGCGAAGGTCGCATTCCCCGACGTCGATGCCGCGCTCCTGCGGCGTCAAGCCGAGGAAGTGCGTGCCGAAGCGATCGCTGTCGCGCGTGCGCGCGAGGCGCTCGAAGCCGCGCAGCACAAGCTCGCCGATCGCACCGCGGTGCTGGGAGACACGGTCGCGCGCGGTCTCGCATACGCGCGGATCTATGCCGATGCGCAGCCCGATCGCCACGCGCTCGCGGCTTCGATCGCCGCACTCGCCGCACCGATGTCGACCACGCCTGCAGCCCCACCGGCGAAACGTCGCGGGCGGCCACCGCGCCAGAGCGCCGAGCTGTTCGCGACCCCCGCGGCCGAGGAGCCGGGATCGTGACGCGGCGCCGCGGATTCGTCGAGCACGCTCCGCTCCTCGCACCCGTTCGCGACGACAAGTCGGACGCGCTGCTCACCGCATCGAGCTCGCGCGAATGTCTCGTGCTACCTCGCCGAGGTCGTCATTCAGTTGATGATCGCGAGCGGTGAGAACGCGGACGGTCGCGTGCGGGATCGCGCGCGCATAGAGGTGCACGTGCGAGGTCGGGACCGTCTCGTCGTCGGTGCCGTGATAGAGGAACACGGGTGGAAGGCGGCCGAAGTCCGTGCGCGGCTGGACATCGTCGCTCGGCCAGCCTCCGTCGCCGATGAACGGCGCGGCGATGAGGATGAGAGCGCCTGCCTTGCAGCTGAGCGGATGTTCGGCGAGCGCGTGCACCAGGATCGTCCCACCGACGGAATGGCCGACGAGGATCGCGCCGTCATCCAGCGATTCGAGCTCGCGTAGAAGCGCCGGTTTCCAGATCGCGTACTGCGGATCATCTTCCTTCGGCATGCGCGGGTATCGCACGCGGTAATCCGAGCCCAGCTCGCGCTCGAGGCTCTCGACGAGCTTGCGATCCCAGCCGTCGTGAACGTTTGCGCCAGCGCCCTGAACAAACAGAACCTGCACCGTCATCCTCTGACCCTACTACGGTCCATCTTCGAAGCCGGTCGACGACTCTAACGGCAGCGTCGGAGCTCGAGGCCACCTCGGATGCAGTAGCGCGATTCCTTCACTGCGTACCGGCGCCCCGTGACGAGCACGACGCCGTGCGGTTCGAGGATGACGTCGTCGAGCTCGAGGTCGCGGTGGCCAACGAACGTCGTGCGGCCCGTCGCAAGAGCGATCGAGATGTCATACGTCGCGGTGATTGCACCGCCTTCCTGCACCTTGCGCACGAAGAGCGCGTCGTGCGCGCCGTCGCGGTCGAAGTCGACGAGCGCGAGAGTCTCGATCGAAGCTTCAATTACCCACTCCATCCAGTCGTTGACGGGTGATCCCCGCGTTTCGGCGAGCGGCACGATTCGATCGCGCGTCACACGCAGCAACCACCATCGACCGACGTCGGGGCGCTCCTTGCCTTTCGTCATCCGGTCGGCATTGGCGTTCACGACGATGCCTGTGCCCTCCATGCAGCCAAAGCTCAGGTTCGTCCACTCGGCGGCGTTGCTCACTTCACGGCGGTAGCGCCGATCGATCCAGGCTGTGATGCGGTCGTGCAGCGCGATCTGCTCGTCCACCGTGGGGCGCGTGCAGGGCTCGGCAGCTGGAATCATGCCGCCGATCGGCTGCTCGTACGGGACCTCTGGGACGTTCTCGTGTGCTGCCAGTGCAGCCTCGGTTTCGAGCTGTGGGTTCACGTCGGGAAGAGCGCCGAGAACGCTCGGTGCAGACACCGCGGGTGACTCTCTGAACGCACGCGAACCGGCCAGGAGCGCCGTCGCGAGCAGAGCGATGGCCACCGTGCCTTTGAGCGGGACGTTGGCGAACATTTCATCTGAACGCGAACGACGCGGTCGCTATTCCTCGGGAAACCACGCGGGCAGGCGATGAAAACGCGTCCGTGCGGCAACCACTGGCCGTATGGCTCGCACCACGCTGCTCTTGTTGCTGCTCGCGGTGTCGGTCCCTGCGACAGCGCGGGCGGAAGTCGGATTTCGACTCGGCTCACGCGCCGGCGTCGAGCTCCACGACGACGCGGATCTGTCGTTTGGCGCGGACATGCGCCTCTCGTTCGCGCTCAGCCCGCTGACGATCAATCCCGCGTTCGACTACTACGTCGACGAGGACAAGACGCTGTTCCAGGTCGCCGTCAACGCGCTCTATCACCTACCCGCCGCAGCGCCGCACGTCGACGGGTATGGCGGCGTCGGCGTCGGCGTGACCGCCTTCTCGTTCCATCAAGGCGTGCAGACGAACGACGACCACGGGTCGCGCCTCGGCCTGAACCTTCTCGCCGGCGTTTGCTTCGACCTCCCGGTCGTTGCTCCGTACGCGCAGGTGGTGGGGAGCGTCGGCGAGCTCGATCTGTTCACGATCAGCGCCGGTCTGCTCGTCGAGCTCGGTGGTGGCGAACGGTGGGACTCGTGCGGCCGCCGCACGGCGGTGCAACCATGAAGCGCACCATCCTGCTCGTCGCGCTGCTTTGCGCGTGGGCCTCGCCGGTGCACGCGCAGTGGGTAGCGTCGCCGTATATCGATAGCAACGTCGTCGGTGACGTCGAGACCGGACGAGGCGGCATCGGCGTGTCGGTCGGCTACCACCCGCGCCGCCTGGTCGGGTTCGAGCTCGATTTCGAATGGCACGATCACTTCTTCAACGACGACGACGTCGCGAGTCTCGTGCCCGCAAGCGGCGTCGACCTCAACACGGACGCGATGCTCCTCATGGGCAACTTCGTGGCGCCCTACTGCGTCAGCAGCGCTGCCGGCGGAACGTGGTGTCCGTACGGCGCAGCGGGGCTCGGCGTGATCCGTGCTGACTTCGATGCGAACGTGTTCGACCCGAGCGTGCAGGGCGACTACGACACAGATCAGGTGAACCTCGCGTTCAACGTCGGCGTCGGCGTGATGCACCGGCTCACCCGCCTCGTCGGGCTTCGAGTCGACCTGCGCTACATCCACGCGCTCGTCGACGAAAGCGCGCACAGCGGCGGTTACTTCAAGGACTACGACTTCGTACGAGCGTCCGTCGGCGTCACGTTCGGGACGCCGCGGCTGTAGCGGGGTCACGCATCGGCGCCGACCTGCGACGACGGAAGGCACGGATACACGCGCTCGGCCGGCGTCTCGAGTGCAGCCACGCCGCCGCTGTTCAGCCGAGCGTGCTGCTCGTGCACGTAGTCGGTGATGTTCTCGATGCGGCGAATCCACTCCTTCGCGTAGCGAGCGAGCACGCGGCCACGCAGTCCGAGCTGGACGGCACGTCGCGTCACCGGGTTCCCGTGTGGATCGTGGTCCGGGTCCCACTGCAGACGCACATCCGAGCGGGCGACGTCGGCCTGCCATGCCTCGCGGTCCGCGTACCGGTGATCCCAGAACGTCGACGGCACGGCGAGCGAGAGGATCTGATCGAACGCCTCGCGCGCGAGCCACACGGCGAGCACGACCTCCTGCCCTTCCTTCGTTGCCCAGCCGCAGCGGTACATCATCCAGAGGAAGTTCGGCTTGATCCAGCTCATGCGGCCCAGCGAGAACCCGCCGCCGAAGTAGCCGTGCTCGGCGGCAAAGCGTCCGATCGAGGGGCGATACGCCTGATACACGACGACGGAATCGTCATCGTATTGCGCGAGCACGTGGCGCCCCGAGGCCGGCCAGCGCCCCGCCTGCGCCTGGAAGGATTCAAGACGGAGGGACATCATGCCCGAAGCAATAGTGTTAGCGAGACACTATGTCAAACAGATTCTCGACCGGGTCAAATCTGTCCAATACACCTCGCCGACGCGTTCGTAGGTTGTGAGCCATGAGCACGCGGACCATGGTCGCTCTGCTCGCGTTCGTGGTGGCATGCGACCGCGAAGCAGCGAACGGGCAGCGCAGCGGTGAGCGCGTCTATCACGAGCTCTGCGCGAGCTGTCACGGCGCCGCCGGGGTGCCGCCTGACGGGGCGCGAGCACTGGGCGCGAAAGATCTGACCGCCCCGGAGTTGCACGAGCGGCTGACCGACGGCGCGTTGCGGCGCCAGATCCGCGATGGCTCGAGGGACGGCCGGATGCCCGCGTTTGGCGGCGTGCTCGACGCGACGAAGCTCGACGCGCTCGTGCTCCACGTTCGATCGCTGAGCCGCAAGGAGATCCGATGACTGCTTATGCGTTGGTCAAGCTCGCACACGTGATGATTGCCGTGCTCGCCATGGGGCTCGTCACGGCGGGCGCGATCCTCTCGCGCGCAGCGAGCGGCATCCCGCCGACGGCGCTGCGACCGGTCGTGCGCCTCGCGATGGTTGGCATCCTGTTGATGCTCGCCTCCGGCGTGCTGCTCGATTACCTGCTTGCAGGTGCGCTGCACGCAGCCACATGGTTTCGCATCGGCATGGCCTGGACCGTCGCGGCCGGCGTGGCGATCGGGTACTCGCTGCGCGTGATGGCGCGCGCGACCGTCGATTCAGAACGTGCGCGACGACGACTCCAGATCGCTTCGTGGGTCGCGTTCGTCTGTATCGCCGCGACCGCGGCGGTCATGGTGCGAAAGCCATGACTTCGAGCGCTCGCGTGCTCGCCCTCGCGGCCGTGTTGCTGACCGGCTGCGATCGGTTCTGGGTGTGCGATCTTGCCGAGCCCGAGCGTGTGGCCGAGCTTCCGTCGCGACTTTCGGAGACCGGGCTCT
>JABFXX010000671.1 GCA_013368795.1 Kofleriaceae bacterium | reverse complement strand
AGAGAAAGAGGTAGTGATGTATCGAGCTGAGCTTCAGAAGCTCGAAGGTGTCTGGAATGGCAAAGAGATCGTCATCGAGGGCGACCGCCCGTACGAGGCGACGGCTCGGCTCGTGTTTCAAACCGTGTTCGATGGACGGTTTCTGTTGTGCGACTACGTACAGACCATTCCCGACCGTCCAACGTCTGTCGGTCATGGCGTATTTCGGAGGGACGCCAGCACGGATGCGCTGACCGTCACCTGGTTTCGCAGCCCTGCCGCGACGTCGAGCCAACAGGCGACTGCCGTTGCTGAAGGCGACGCGCTCGTCTTCGTCGAGACCGTCGCGGGACGCACGACTCGCACGAGATACACCACGCTGCGCGACCAGCTATCGATCCGCACCGAATGCGCGACCGGGAATGACAACTGGACGCCTCTCCTGGAGGGTTCGTATCGGCGCCGCTGATCGCTAGGCGGAGTGAAGGATCAGCATGCAGTGACCGCAGTCGCCTGACGTCGGCGACAGGATGAGACGCACGTGCGTCGCCTTCGCGCGGTTCAGCGTCAGATGACGACGGATGATCTTGCCGTTGAGGGCGACGAGCCGAAGGTCGTCGTACAGGTCCGGGTTGAGCTGGGCGAGCACCGTGCGATGGATGTTCCGGCCCTCGACGGACGCGACGGCATCGGCACCGACGAAGCTCGCAAACGCGCGGTTCGCGATGACGATCGTTCCGTCGCGCTGGAGCCCGGCCGCGGGCAATCGCAAGGCATCGAATGCCGCGGCAGCCGCGTCGGCACGAGCGTTCGCAGATGACACGAGAGCAGGCAGCGTTCCGGCACGCTGGCGCACGCCGAGCACGCTCGAGTACGCGCGAAGATCATCGAGCATCGCCTGGGCGCTCGGGTACCGCTGCGCCGGATCCTTGGCGAGCGCCTTGTCCAGGATCGCGTCCAGACGCTCGTCGAGCACCTCGCCTCGGCGCGCGCCCGCGGGCTCGGGTGACTCCGTGAGCTGACGATGAAGGAGCGACGTCGGATCGCCGCCCGCGAACGGCGTCACGCCGCAAAGCATCTCGTACAGGATGATGCCGAGCGCATAGACGTCGCCGGATGCCTGCGGTGTGCCGCCGGTGATCCGTTCGGGCGCGAGGTACTCGGGGGTGCCGGTGATCCGATCGGTCGAGCCGCCCGCGGTTGCAACGTGCGCAGTGCCGAAGTCGAGCAGCTTGACGTCCCAGGCGTCGTCCTCGTCGGGAGACGTCAAGCACAGCACGTTCTCGGACTTCAGATCGGCATGGACGACGTTCTTGCCATGGCTGTGTGCGAGCGCATCGGCGAGCTGGCCGGCGACCAGACAGGCAGCGGCGATGGGGAGCTTGCCGAGCTTCTCGATCCGCTTCGAGAGTGGCTCGCCCTCCAGGTACTCCATGACGATGAACCATCCCCAATCAGGATCGTTCCCGAAGTCGATCATCTCGACGATGTTCGGGTGCGAGAGATGGCTGGCGAGCCGGGCCTCGCGCTGGAATAGCTGCTGAGCCTCCGCGTCCGTGGACAGCTCGGCATGCATCAGCTTGAGCGCGAACGCGCGCCCGAGCCGGCGGTGCCTGACGCGCAGCACCTGCCCCATACCGCCCGAGCCGAGGTGTTCGAGGATCTCGTAGCGACCGGCAACCACGCGCGCGCGTTCTTCAGGCGTTAGCGCCTCGGGTTCGGAGGGAGTGTCGAATACTCCACTCGGTTCCTCCTCGTCGAACTGGCTCACGCGACGAAGCTAGCACGCGAGGAGTGGCCGCATCCGCGGTGGTCAGCGTCGGAGAATCGGTCGATCGCCGCGCGCCGAAGATCTCCTACCGGTCGCCACTCCGTGCGCTCGCTCCCGCAGGTTTGCGCGTGTCGCGGCGTCTACCACTCAACGCTAGCCTGCCGCATGCCAACGATCACGGCCGTGCTGCCGGCGTCTCTCGAGCGCGAGCTGCGCGAGACGGCGGCACGGCGCGGACGATCGGTCGAGAGCCTCATCCACAGCGCGCTCAGCGAGTACCTCCACGACGAGGACCATCGCCTGTACCAGATCTCGACCTCGACCGCGCTGGTCGAAGGGGTCTACGAGGGCGCGGTCTCGTCGTCGACGCTTCTGCGCCACGGCGACTTCGGGCTCGGCACGTTCGCGAACCTCGATGGCGAGATGATCATCCTCGACGGCGTGATGTATCAGGCGCGCGGCGATGGCAGCGTCACGCGCCGCGACGACGAGAACGAGGTGCCGTTTGCCGTCGCGACCCGGTTTCGCCCGGACGCCGCGTTCGACATCGGACCGGTCGGCTCGTTCGACGAGCTCGCGCGCGCATGCGACGAGCATCGCGAATCCGACAACCTGTTCTACGCGCTGCGCATCGACGGCCATTTCGATCACGTGCACGCACGCGCGGTCACACCGGTCGCGCAGGGCACGCGGCTTGTCGACGCGGCGAGCGCGCAGGCGGAGTTCGCGTTTTCGAACGTCGACGGCACGTTCGTCTGCTTCTGGTCGCCCGCGTACTCGAGCACGTTCAACATCCCCGGGTACCACGCGCATTTCGTCTCGAAGGACCGCACGCAAGGCGGGCACGTGCTCGATTGCCGTGCCCAGAAGCTGCGCGCGCGTATCCAGGTTCTCCACGAGTACGACGTGCAGTTGCCAAGCCGCGGCGAATTCCTCGACAGCGATTTGAGCCGAAACCCGGCGGCGGACCTCGCGAAGACGGAGTAACGCACATGAATCACAAGAAGGCGGTCACCGGTGCCGACGTTGTCGTCACGATGCTCGAGATGCGCGGCACGACGCACGTGTTCGGCATTCCGGGCGCCAAGATCGACAAGGTCTTCGATCGACTCGCCGACTCGAAGATCCAGACGGTCGTGTGCCGTCACGAGCAGAACGCTGCGTTCATCGCGGGTGGCATCGGACGCATGACCGGAAAGGCCGGTGTCGCGCTGACGACGTCTGGGCCGGGCGTCTCGAACCTGGTGACGGGCCTCGCGACCGCGCATTCGGAGGGCGACCCGGTCGTCGCGCTCGCCGGGGCTGTCGCCGTGGCGGATCGACTCAAAGCGGTCCATCAGACGATGGACTCCGTCAGCGTCTGCAAGCCGGTCACGAAGTTCGCCGCCGAGGTGGACTCCCCGCTCGCGACCGCCGAGATCATCGCGGAGGCGTTTCGTACGGCGGAATCGGGACGGCCCGGCTCGGCGTTCGTCAGCCTTCCCGTCGACGTCATGACCGGCGATACAAAGTGTCAGCCGATCCGGACGACCTCGTTCATCGAGCTGGGACGCGCCGCGGAGGTCTCGCTGCAGGAAGCGGCGCGGCTCATCAACGCGGCGAGGTCACCGGTCATCTTCCTGGGCCTCATGGCGAGCAAGCCGAACAGTGCGGATGCGATCCGCAAGCTGCTCGGCACCGTCGAGCTTCCGGTCGTCGGCACGTTCCAGGCGGCCGGCGCGATCTCGCGCGAGAACTTTCGTTACTACGGCGGGCGCGTCGGTCAGGTCGCGAACCAGCCGGCCGATGCGCTACTCGCCTCGGCGGATCTGGTGCTCACGATCGGCTACGACCCGATCGAGTACTGGCCGGAGAACTGGAACAAAGGCAAGGACCGCGCGATCGTGCACGTCGATGTCGAGCCCGCGCGGATCGACAACGACTACGTGCCTGCTGTCGAGCTGATCGGCAGCATCGAGGAGACGCTCGACGCGCTGTCGGCCATGGTACGCCGGCAAGGACTCGCGCCCGATGCCGCCGAGCGCCTGCGCGTGATCGCGCACGATCGAGAGCGCTTGCTCGCGGAAGCCGCTGCGCGATCGGGCGTGCCCATTCATCCGATGCGCCTGATCGCCGAGCTGCAGAAGCTCGTCCGACCGGACGTGACCGTCTGCTCGGATATCGGCACGTTCAGCCTGTATCTCAGTAGGTATCTGTTCAGCTTCCGTGCGCGGCAGGTGTTGATCTCGAATGGCCAGCAGACGCTCGGCGTCGCGCTGCCGTGGGCGATCGCCGCAACGCTCGTGCGGCCGCAGGAGAAGGTTCTATCGATCTCCGGCGACGGAGGATTCCTGTTCTCCGCCGCCGAGCTCGAGACCGCCGTGCGATTGAACTCTCACTTCGTGCACATGGTCTGGATCGACGGCAGCTACGACATGGTCGCCGCCCAGGAGCAGCTGAAGTACGGGCGGACCTCGGGCGTCCAGTTCGGTCCGATCGATGTCGTGAAGTACGCCGACGCATTCGGCGCCACCGGGTACGAGATCAAACACCCCGACGAGATCGTGTCGACGCTGCACCGCGCGTTCGACGTGCCCGGTCCGGTCCTGATCGGCGTGAACGTGGACTATCGCGACAGCGCGAAGCTGTTCGAGGTTGCCGACGATCACAACATCATCTGAGCCTACGGGCACGACCGCATGTTGCCGATCCAGCTCGCGAACAGCTCCTTGGCCAGCGGATCGACGGCGAGCGTGCCGATGCACGGCATGCCCCACGGACGCCTCGTCACCAGCTCGTAGACGCCAGAGCTGGCCGGATTGCCCGGGGTGATGTCGCTGCACAGGTTCATCTGCGCAAACGGCGTCGTGTAGCGCATGTCCCAGACCGACGGGTGCATCGGGTTATGGCAGTGCATGCAGTTGCCGGCCATGTAGCCGCGCACGCGGTTGTCGACCGTCTCGTTGGGCTGGTGCGGCGAGATGAACGGCGTCGCCGACGAGACCGGCGCGACACCGAGCGCAGCGAGCGTCTGCAGCTGATCCGCGATCACGCCGTCGTAGTCGTACCAGCGCGCGAGCTGCTCGGGCCGCACGCCGAGCAGCGGGCCCATCCCGCCCTCGGTGTGCTCGGGCGAGTGCGGCGGTGCATGGCACTTCACGCACTGTGCGCGGCTCGGATGGACGTGCGTGTGCTGCGTGCCGTCGTCGAGCTGCCACTGGAACGTGAGCTCGTCGTTCGGTAGCAGCGACGCGTCGGTGCCGGCCTCGTTCCACTTGTAGCTGAAGCCTCGCCATCCCATCGCGCTGTTGACCCAGAACCGCGTCTCGATCGGCCGCCGCGTCGCCGGATTGCCGGGCGTCGTCTCGAGATCGAACTGCTTGATCGCCATCGTACCGACGGGCGCATCCCAGCCACCGCCTGCGTTGGTCGTCATGCCCTTGTTGTCGGGCAGGCCGATGTAGCGACGCTTCTTCGCGCCATCGGACCACAGGTCGACGACGACGTCGTACGGGATCAGGCCGCGGTGCGGCACGGGTTGCTTCGGCGTCGACAGGTCGAAGCAGCCGGTCTGGGACAGGTGTGCAGGCGGGTTGTTCGCGTCGAACCTGCACCCCGCGATCGACACGCGCGAGGTGAGGCCGACACCGGCGACGCGCGGGCCATTGAAGCGTGCGAGGTGCAGCGCACCGCCCGCGCTGGTCGCGACGACCGGCGCGTCGCCGGCACCGAGTGCGATGCGCGAGCGCGACGGCACCGCCTGCGCGTCGTCGAGCCACGTGATGCCGCCGACGATCGTCCACGCCGAGCCGTCCCAGCGCGCGAGCGCACCACGCTCGTTCGTCTCGACTCGCTCGGTCCACGCGACGACCGGTGCGCCGCTCGAGTCGTACGCGATGGCGGGCGCGACCGCATCGCCGCTGATGTCGATGTCGAGCGCGCGGCCGAGGAACGTCCACGCCGTCGCCCCGTCGGCCGCCTGTGCGGCGAGCACCCCGTACGAGCCGGCGTATTGATCGTAGGCGACGGCGAGCGAGCCGCCATGCGCCGCGAGCGCGAGTCGCGAGTCGGGGCCGACCGAGAGCGGCGCGATCGCGGTCCAGCCGGAGCTATAGCGATAGACGCGCAGCTTGCCGTCCGCGCCGACCCAGCCGAGCGCCGGCGAGCCGGCCGCACCGGCGGCAAGCGCGGGCTCACCGACGATCGGCACCTTCACCGTGATGGCCGTGCCGAGCGGATGCCATTTCGAACCGTCGAGCTCGTATGCGGCGGCCGTCGCACCGAACAGCGCCAGGAGCGGCGCACCGTTTGGCGGCGTCACCAGCGCGACGTGATCGGCGGCGCCGGGAGACGTGTACTCGTTCCAGGCATCGGACCAGCGCGCGACGTGGGCGTGGCCATCGTCGCTCCATGCGACGAGCGGCGCGCCGCTGCGGTCGAGCGCGATCGCGACCGATGCGACGTCGTCGTGGCCGAGCTCTGCGCCGAACGGCTGCCACGTGTTGCCGACCAGCGCGCTGACCACCGCGCGGCGCGCACCGGCGTCGCCGACGAGCCACGCCGCATATACGGTTCCGTCGGCGCCGACCGCGAGCGCGGGTGCGGTCCTCGCGTAGCCTCGGTCGACGTTTGCCGTGCTCCACGCGGGCGCGACGAACGTCAGATCGATCGGTGCGACGAACGCGTTGCCGGCGAGGTCGGTCACCGAACCGGTGAGCGAGACATCGATTGGGCCGACGCCGCGCGTGTCCGGTGCAAGCGTGATCGCGAGCGTGCTCGGCGCCTCGAAGGCGACCTCTGCCGGAACTGCGGCGCCACCGACGGTCGCGGTGACGTTCATCGCGACGTGGTCGAGCGGCTCGTCGAACGTCACGCGAATCGGTGCGTGCAACCACACCGGCATGTCGGCGCCCGGCGTGACGCTCGCGAGCGACGGCGGGGTTACGTCAGGTTCGTCGTCGTCCGCTGCCGAGTCGTCACACGCGGCGACCACGACGAGCGCCCAGAGCACGAGGTAAGTGCGCATATCCGGGGCACTCGCAATCGACATGCCCGGCGTTCTCCTAGGAGGTCAGCTTGGTTAACGCGTCCGCGCTTGTGGCGGCGACGCTCCGCGTGCGCGCGAGTGCAGACGGTCGTCGCGCAGGTGGGCCGGCTGCATGACGATGCAGCGCAAATCGCCGCACGCAGTTCAGCTGACGGGCCTCCCTCTATCAGGTCTGCTTCGAATGCGTGGTGTCTTGCGGACTCTGCTCGATCAGCTGTTCTGCGGGGCTCGGAGGCGTCCCGCCGTCGAACGTCGGCGCCGCCGAATAGATCGGCTCGCCGCCGCCGTCGTACCAATCGGCATCCACCGGAATGTCGGCGTCGTGCATGACGTCCGGTGATGCATCGCGTGCAGCGGCGTCGGGCCGCGGACCCGGCGTGTCACAGGCGCCCTGGCTCATCGCGACGATGCCGAACGCGAACGTGGCAGCGCGGCCGAGTCGCGCGCGCGGTGCGAGCCGCGGTCCGATGTTGGCGAACGCTTCGGTGAGTGAATACATGCAGAACGGACACGAGGGCTCGCTGACCTTCACGTGGCGCTCGCACTGAGGACATGGTTCCAGCTGGTTCATAGGCTCTTGCTCTTTGGCTCGACGATAAGCTCGAAGATTCCGTGATCGAATGGCTCACCCGGCGCGGGCTCGCGCAGGACGAGTCGTTCGCGCAGGCCTTCGCGATCGCGCTCGAGTGCGCGGTGGTGACAGTAGGGATTGTCGCCGGGACGACCGAACAGCACCGATGCAGTCCAGGTGCATCCGGCGCGGCAATTGTCCGCGTAGTAGCAGGTGCGGCAGTAGCCCGTCAGATCCTCGACCGTACGATCGCGCGTGTATCGCAGCGCGGCCGCACCCTCCCAGAGATCCGCGAGCGAGTGATCGCGAATCGTACCTCCGCCCCATGCGTCGGACGTCAGCGAGGGACAGCCCTTGATGAGGCCGTCGGACTCGATACCGAGCGTCGTGCGCCCTGCCCCGCACGAGTCGTGATGACCACGCGGCATCGTTCCGCGAAGGCGCTTCTCGTACGGGCCGAAGTAGCCGAGGTTGTTGCCCGGATAGAGACGCACGCCGTGCTCCTTGCAGCGCGTGGCGAGCTTGTCGAGCAGCGGGAACAGATCGAGGAGGTCGTACGGCTGGAGCAGGACATCGGGCTCGTCGACCGCGCGGCCCATCGCGACGGTGAGCATGATCTGCCAGGCCTCGGCGCCCTCGCTCGCGAGCATCTCGAGGATGTGCGGCAGGTCGGGCATGCTCAGGCGATTGATCTGCGTGTTCACGGTGCGACGGACGCCCGCTTCGCGCAGTGCGCGCAACGCGGCGAGCGCGTCGCGATACGACGCTTTGCCGCGCAGTCGATCGTGAGTCTCTTCTGCGCCATCGATCGAGATGCTCACGCTGCCGATATCTGCACGCGCCATGGCTCGCGCGAGATCGAGGTCGATACCGCGCCCACCCGAGACCATCGTGCAATGCATGCCTCGCGCGCGGATGGCGCGGACAATGTCGAGGAAGTCCGGCCGCAGGTACGCCTCGCCGCCGATCACCGTCACTTCCATGACGCCGAGGTCTGCCATCTGTCGAACGAGATCGAGACATTCCTCGGTCGTGAGCTCGTTCGGCCGTTCGACGGCCGCGCGCGAACCGCAATGCCGGCAGGCCTGATCGCAGCGCAGCGTGAGCTCCCACACCGCATGACGCGGCCGGGTGCGGCGATCGATTGGCCGCGCCTCGAGCAGCGGTAGCGAACGTCGCGCCTTCGACAGGATGGGCAATGCGACGCGCGGCCGCTTTGCGCCCAGCAGCGCTTCTCGTTCTTCCGCGAGAAGCGGATCGCGAACCTCCACGGCCCGGATGAGACCATGCCGCCTCGACGTCAGCAACGGGAACCTGACCGGCGTATCCCGCGTGCAGCAAGCTGACGACCGCGGAATGCTGCGTCGAGATCGGCTGCGATGACACCCACGGGCTGCACTCGACGGACAGCTCGACGACAACGACCACAGATCTGGCAGGTTACGTCGGCGACCGTGCACCCACCTTGTCGCGCGATGCACGCCGGAGCCGCCGGCATGACGCGTGCTCTTGGGGACGACTCGTCACCACCTCACACCAAGGAGCACAGTCATGATCACCGCCACGCACTTCGAGTCGATCGATTCGTTCCTGCTCTCCGACATTGTCGGCGGGGAGGGACAGCCGAACCAGGGCCAGCAGGCGCAGCCCCAGCCGAACTTCCTCCAGCGCTGGGGTCAGAACATGCAGACCGGCGGCGAGTACGCGATGGCGGCAGGTGCGGTCGGCACGGTCGTTCCGGTTCTCGGCGAGACCGGCATTCCCGAGGGAGTGGCCGCGGGCGGCGGCGCCGCGTGGCTCCTCGGCAAGGGCGTCGAGTCGCTCGGCGGCATGTGGAAGTGATCAGGCGCTTGCACCGCTAGTCCGGCGCGGTTCGCGACGTCGCTCTCGCTTCGTTGAAGTGCTGCTCGACGTTGGCGAGGACCTCGCAGTCGCAGTAGCCGCCGTGCTCGTCCAACCAGGCGAACACGGCCTCGACGTCGTGGCCGCGTCGGAGGAGCCACGACTGCGTGAGCCGTCGGCTGTGGTCACAACCGTGGAGCGGAAGCTCGACATTCAACATGTCGAACATCGCCTCGAGCTCCGGGATCGCGAGAGGCAAGGCCCGCAGCGCTGCTCTGCGCTGCTGCTCGCGGAGCTCCTGCTTCAGACGCTTTCGCGAGACCTTGTCCATTCGCCGGCGAATTCATCATCGGGTATCGCGCGTGCTTCGTCGACTGCGACATGCGGTGCAACCTGGATCTGTCTCGAGGCAAGGGTCCGCCAACCCCGGTCGCTTGCGTCAACCCTGCGACAGCAGCACGCACGTGGCATGCGGCGCATGTGCCTGGCATTCGT
>JABFXX010000703.1 GCA_013368795.1 Kofleriaceae bacterium | reverse complement strand
ACCTTGAAGTCGACGGCGTCATCTGTGCCGTAGCCACGCGCGAAGGAGATGAAGTCACCGGGCGTCACGTTCTGCAGCTCGAGGTAGCTCTTGTCGCAGTCAACGAACGTCCGGACTTCCTTGCCTGTCAGCGCCAGGATTCGTGAGTCGTTCAACAGGATGCCGCGCTCGCGCCGTGCCATGCCGCGATGACAGCTCAAAGCACCGAGAGGGACAAGCGCCCGGCACACTCAAACGCTTCACTGCTCAGCCCACAGCCGTTGCGCTTCTTCGGCGATGACATCGGGGAACTCCTCCTGGAAGAAGAGCTTCGCATCGGGGACGAGACGGATCCCTCGCGAGCGCGGAAACGTCTGGTCGAGGTAAGCCGCATCCGCCTGCGAGAAGATGTCGTCCGCGGCGCCCCACACGACGCGGACCGGGACCGTGCAACGCCGGAGCGCGGCTTCGATCCCGAGGAGCGGATTGGGCTCGAGCGCCGTGTGGAACGCGTGGTACTGCGCCCGGCGCAGCGGCGAGCTGACGAGCGGCGAGACGTAGTAGTCGATGGTCTCGTCGGCGAGCGCGTCGGGATCGCGGTAGACGGCGGCACCGAATGTCGAGCGCGCGAGCTGCTTGTCCACGAGCCACTGGGCGGTCGCATCCGACAGTGTTCCGGCGCGCGCCATCTCGATGACCGGCTTGACCTTGGCGGGCGGGCTGTCGGGCTCGACGTCGCAGTTGGTCAGGAGCAGCGAGCGCACGCGTTCGCGATGACGGACGGCGAACAGCTGCGCGACCGCACCGCCGCTATCGCTGGCGATGATGTCGACCTGGGCGATCGCGAGCGTGTCGAGGAGCGCCGCCAGCATCGCGGCCTGCGCATCGGCTGCCAGGGATTGATGCGCTGGAATCTGTGAGTACCCGAGGCCCATGAAGTCGGGCGCGATGCAGCGCCGATGGGGTGAGAGTCGATCGATGGCGCCGCGCCACTGGAAGCTGTTGAGCGGTGCGCCATGAAGGAACAGGGCCACGTCGCCCGAGCCACGGTCGATGTAGGCGATCTGGCCGAACGAGGTCGGCGCGAAGCGCCTCGCCGCGCGAAAGGCGGCCGCATCGAGGGGCGCGGAGAGCGCGGTACGTCGCGTGCCGGACCGAGGTGCACACGCGGAGCCCACACCTGCGGCGAACGTGGTCAGGGCCAACTGTACGAATTGTCGTCTTCTCATGTGCCTGCGCGCAGCGTGGCAAAGGTCGGTGTGGCGACGCGCGCACGAACGGCCACTGGCAGACACGTCCGGACGACAATCGACGCGACATGCGCGAAGCCACCGCGCGTAGTACAGATCGGGGGCGGATGAACGACCGACCCGCGTGCTACCCCGAGCCGCCCGCCGCGTTGGTGTCGAGCGTCGGCAACGACCGCTTGCCACTCCTCGACGTGCTGACGTCGCCGGTGCCATCGGGCGTGTTCCAGTCGCCGACCGACCACCGGCACGTCCTCTGCCTGCACGTCGGCGATCCGGTCCCGGTCTCCTGGCGAGCCAGCAACCACGAGCGACAAGGCGTGCGCATCCATGGCCAGTATTGCGTCGTGCCCGCGGGCGCCAGTACGCGCTGGATCGTGTCGCGGCCGGCGCGGTCGCTGCTGCTCCGCCTGACGCCGTCGCTCCTCGCCGAGGCCGCGGACGCCATGAAGCTCGGATCGCGCGGCGCCGACCTGGACCCCGCGATTCACGTGCGCGATCCGCAGATCGAGCGCATTGGTTGGATGATGCAGTCCGAGGATCAGGACGCGTATCCGGGCGGCCGGCTCTTTGTCGATAGCCTCGCCACCGCGCTCGCGACGCGTCTCCTCGCGCTGCAATCGCGCACGCCGGTGACGACGTCCAGAGGTGGGCTACCGGCGCGGCGGCTGCGCCAGGTGCTCGAGTACATCGAAGCGCACCTCGACGAGGACCTCACGCTCGCCGAGCTCGCGCGGGTAGCGGGGCTGAGCGCGTCGCACTTCAAACCGCTGTTCAAGCAAGCCGTCGGTATGCCGGCACATCGGTTTGTCGTCGAGCGGCGCGTCGAGAGGGCGCGCGTGCGCCTGCTCGAAGGAAAGCAGAGCATCGTCGAGATCGCGCTCGAAGCGGGCTTCGCGCACCCGAGCCACATGGCGCGCTGGATGCGTCGCGTGTTGGGGCTCAGCCCGTCGCAGATCTCGATGGGCCGTCGCTAAGCGCTCCTCGTCTGCTCTTGAAGACGCCGCGCGATCTCGAACGCGCAACGACGCGTGAGGCGGACGCCCGTCTCGATCAGCCAGACCACATCGGCGATGCGCGCATCTGCCGTCTCGTGGAGGCGTCACCACGACGAGGCTTGGCCCCGCGCAAGAACTTACTATGGCCGACTCGCGATCTGAGTCTGTACGGTCGCCGGCCGATGTCCGAGCTCTTCCGGGTCACGGTGCTGCGACCAGCGCAGACGCCGCCCTATGGCGCGACGATCAGCCTCCAGACCGCCACGCCGTTCCAGCAACAGCTATCAACCACGACCGATCGAGCCGCCCAGAAGAAGCTGGCGGCCGACTGGTTCGCGAGCGCGCCAAAGCCGCTCAGCCACCCGCTCGCGCGGCCCTTGTTGCTCGTTCTCGACGAGCTCGAGCGCGGACCGGTGCCGGCCGACCTGGACGGCTCGAAGCTGTACAAGCGCTTCGAGACTGCCATCGGGCAACCGCTGCCACCCGAGTTCGCGGACCACGCGGAGCTCGTGTCGGATCACCTCGTCGCGAACGAGCTGCTGCCAAGAAAGTCGGCAGATGCCCCGATCCTCGAGCGGCTCCGCCGAGCCTACTTCCTTCTCGTGGAGAGCCACTCCCAGGTCGCGCCGCTCGATCGCGACAGTGTCATGCGCGTGCTCGGCGCACAGCTCGTGCTTCCGGTGTGGTGGCCGCTCGGCCCCGAACCCGTGCCGACGAGACGAACGGTCGATCCGAACGCAGCCACACGCGAGGAGGAGATGCGGATCGGGCTGGCGAAGGCGCGCGAACGGGTCGATTCGCTCGAGCAGACGCTCCGCTACCTGCTGAGCCTCAGCGGTGATGCGCTCGAGGTTCGCAACCGCGATGCAACGGTACCGCCGATCGCCGTCGTGTCGCCCGGTCACACAGTGCCGACCGAGGTCGTGCAGCCGCCGCCCCCTTCGCCGGCCGCGCCGATCGAGCGTCTCCACGTTCGTGCTTCGGTCGTTGCCGAGACCCCGTCCGCCATCGCCGCAACGCTCACGCAAGCGAAGGTCGATCTGGCATCGATGTCGTTGATCGTCGCGATCCGTACGGTCGAACAGGCGCTGGATGCCGCGGCCGTCTATGCGCAGGCGATCGCCAAGAAGCTGCCGCCCGCGAGCGGGACCATGACGGTGAAGGTTGGAAACAAGTGGATCACGAGCCCGGGTTGGGTGGGCTTGCCGTGGCCACCGTCGCCGCCTTCGCCGACGCCACCTCCGTCGCTGCCGAATACCTATGGGCGGAACCTCCAGCGCGGCACCGGCGAGCTGTTCGTCATTCGTCACGTGCTCAAGGGGTACCAGTGGGGCGAGGTCTCGCATGTCGAGAACGTCATGCGAAGCGAGATCCGGACGCGCGAGCACCGTCGTCTCGATCGGCGCGAGGACGAATCGATCACGGAGACCGAACGGACGACGACTGACGAGCACTCGCTGGAGACAACGAGCCGGTACGAGCTACAGACCGAGACCTCGTCGACGCTCAAGGACGAGCACCAGCTGAAGGCCGGCGTGAGCCTGTCCGCCAAGTTCGGCGAGATGGTCCAGCTGAAGTCGAGTGTCGACTACTCGTACGACCGTGCGAAGGAGGAGTCGAGCAAGGCCGCGGTCAAGTCCAGCAACGAGGTGGTCGAGAAGGTGGTGAAGAAGGTGGAGGAGCGCGTCCGCGAGCAGCGCACGCAGAAACTCATCGTCGAGACCGAGGAGAAGAACCTCCACAGCTTCGACAACCGCACCGGCGACAAGCACTTCAGCGGCGTTTACCAGTGGATCGACAAGGTCTACGACGTCCAGGTCTGGAACCACGGCGTGCACGACATGCTCGATCTCGTAGTTCCGGAACCCGCGTCGTTCTTGCACCACGCGTTCGCCACACGGCTAACGACGACCGATGCCGTGCCGGAGCCTCGCGAGCTCACCGAGAGCGCGAGCGATATCAATGTCAGAAACTATCTAGATCTCGCTCGCGAGTACGGCGCTACGACGATCGCGCCCCCGCCGGCCGCCCTCGAGATCGTCGGTCTGCCTATCGCGTTCGAGAACCCTCCCGACGGCAAGGAGCCAGTGCTCTCGAAGGTCGAAGAGAAGCTGAAGGTCCCGGATGGCTATGAGACGTTGTGCGTGATCGTTCAGGGGACCTACACCGTCGCCGATCGAAGCAGTCGCGCAGGTGGCACGATCATGGTCGGCGACGCATGGAGCTATCTCACGGCGGCGCCCGATGACGACATGATCGTGCCCACCACGTACACGGGCACGTTGCCGGTCGCCATCACCGGCGGCAACGTGAAGACGATGGCCGCGACGGTGACCGCCATCTGCAAGCGTACAGATGCCGCGTACACGAAGTGGCAGATCGATACTCACGGCAAGCTCCTCACCGCGTACCAGGCAAAGCTCACCGAATATCGCGACTCCCTCGCCGCAGCGATGCTAAGCGAGGACGCGGCTCACGGTACGAACCCAGAGACGAACCGACGCACGATCCTCACCGAGCTGAAGAAGCACAGCCTCGCGCTGATCACCGGTCAGCAGTTCGAGCTGTTCGGCTCGATCCTTTCTCCCGACGGCTATCCCGAGCTCGATCTCGCCGAGGCAGGCACGGAGGGACCGTACATCCGGTTCTTCGAGAACGCGTTCGAGTGGGAGCACGTCTCGTACTTCTTTTACCCGTACTACTGGGGGCGCACGGGGCAGTCGGGCGCAGAGTGGATCAAGAAGGTGAAGCTCGACGACGCGGATCCAGCGTTTGCGGACTTCCTTCGTTCCGGTGCTGCGCGCGTGGTCGTTCCAGTCCGGTCCGGGTTCGAGCACGACGTCGATGAATTCCTCCGCGGCGGTCGCCCGTGGGAAAACACCGCGAGCTCCGCAGTAGCCAGCAACCCGTCGGCGGGTGTGCTCGCCGAAGTCGAGGCGCAGACGAATCCGACCGCCGGTGGCGTGTTCGAGCGCAGCTGGGAGGTGCTCGTGCCGACGTCGCTCGTCAAGCTGCGCACGGATGACCGACTCGCTACGTACACCGAGGATCCGGTCGGCAGCGGACGCTGGCGTCCGACCGACAAGCCGTGATCCTACCCAAGGTACTCGCCGGTCCGTTCGTGCGGCGAGCGGAGCCGGCCGCGATCGCCGTGTGGATCGCGACCCACTCCGACGCGAAGATCGAGGTCGTGATCTTCGATGCGGCCGAGACGCTCGCGAGATCGGCTCCGCGGGTCGTTGCTTCTGGCCGCGGCCAGACCCTGCGGTTCGGGCGGCGGCTCCACGTCGCGCTCGTGATCGCGAAGCCGCCCGCCGACCCACTTCCGGTGGATCGCACGTATGCCTACGACGTCGTGATCGACATCGACGGAGTGCGAACCAGGGCGAGCTCGCTCCACGACATCGCGTACCCGCCGTTCAAGTTTCCGACGTTCGTCCTCCGTCGCGGGATGCCTCACAACATCCTTCACGGGTCGTGCCGCAAACCCCACGGCGCCGCGCGTGACGCCACGCTGCTCGGCGATTCGATCGTCGGCGAGGCCATCGAAGCGAGCGCCGAATACCTGCGCTCGGATCCTGCGCGCGCCGCACGCGAGCGACCGAACATGCTGTTTCTCACCGGCGATCAGATCTACGCGGACGATGTCGCGAAGGATCTGCAACCGTGGTTGTTCAATACAGCGACCGAGCTCGTGGGTAACGAGCAGGTTCCGATGCGCCTGCCACGCGATGCCGTGAAGAAGCTACCGGCGAAGGAGCTCGATCTAGGAACGGTGCCGCTTGCGTCGTACGTGGGCTCGAGCCGCAAGGACGCCCTGCCGACGTTCACCTCGACCGCAAAGGACCACCACCTGATCGGCCTCGGCGAGTTCGCGGCGCTGTACCTCATGGGCTGGAATCCTGCGATCCGTCCCGACAAGGAGATCAAGAATCTCATCACGCCGCTCGAGGCCACAGCCGCGCGCCGGCTGATGGCGAACATCGTCAGCTACATGATGCTCGACGACCACGAGGTCAGTGACGACTGGAACATCACGCGAGAGTGGGTGGAGAACACGAACGTCGACGCACTCGCCCAGCGCGTGATCGCAAACGCGCTCACCGCGTTCTACATCTTCCAGGCATGGGGCAACGATCCGTCGAAGCACCGCGATCTCGTCGAGCTCTTGCCGGACGCGATCAGCGCGTCGATCCGAGGCGACAACCACGCGCTCCGCAAGGCTCTCCAGGCTCCTTCGGGTGGGCAGCGTGACTGGACGTTCCGATCGCCACCGGCTCCGGAGGTCCTCGTGCTCGACACGCGGACGCACCGGCGGTTTCCGAAGGGTCCCAATACCGAGCGCGATCCGCCGGCACTTCTCGACATCGATGCTGCGGCGCAGCTCGGCAAGGACGTTGCCGGACTGCCCCCCGGTGAGCCCGTCCTGATCGTGAGCCCAGCACCGCTCATGCTCGCGCCGACCATCGACGAGGCGCAGGCCTTCGTCGTGCGTTCCAACGGTCCATACGACAAGGACTTCGAGGGGTGGTGCGCGAACACGATGGGGATGTACCGGGTCAAGCGGGCGATCCACGAGAGTCTCGCGGGTCGCGCGTGCATCGTGCTCTCCGGCGACGTTCACCACGCCTACGGGATGCACGAGCACTTCGAGACCGTCGCCAACCGCAGGACGTCGGTCTTCGTCCAGTTCACATCGAGCGCGCTCAAGAATCCCGTGGAGATCAGCGAGGGCGCGCAGCTCGGCCTGCTGTCCACCGCGACGCGAGGGCAGACGCTCACGAGCTGGGTGTACACGCTCGCGGCCAGAGCGCGACCGGCGCCGCCGAGTAAGTCACGCATACCGATCTGGCTGCGTCCCTGGGCGACTTACAAGAAGTGGCTCGACACCGCGCTCGCCGTCGTGCGCGCACTGCAGACGAAGTCCGTCGCGCTCGACAGCGCCGAGCACTTCCGCGTGTCGGAGGGCTATGCGCGTGTGCGGCTCGATGCGGAGCCGCCCGACATGATCGAACGTCGCACGCTGATCACGCCGATCATCGGGACGTCAAACATCGGACGGCTCGTGGTGCCGAGCGGTAGGCGAGCGCTGCTTCAACTCGCGTACTTCGAGAGCGACGGTTCCCCAAACCAGTGGTCGCAAGACGTCGATCTCCGCGCGCCACCCGCGTCGTACAAGCCGAACCCGGATACGAGCGGCGTCACGTTGCCACCGTTCGACGAGGTCAAGGTCCGCCGCGATGGTTCCGCGTTCGGCCGCATCCTGTTTGCGAACTTCGTCGTCAACGACCACAAGCTCACGAAGGCCCACGAACGCGCGCTCGAGCTCGTGAAGTCGATCCTCCTATGCTCGCCAGGAGCACGAGCATTCATTGAAGGGCGCGCCAGCCAGACCGGCGAGGACCACCGCAACCAGCAACTGTCAGAATTGCGAGCTGGCGAGGTCGCGAACTACCTCGTCACCCTCGGTGTGCCGAGCGAGCGGATCAAGGGCGTGTTCGCCTACGGCGCGAAGAGGCCGCTCGTCGATCATCGCGGTTTCGAGGAAGATCTCAATCGCAGCGTCCACGTCACGTTCGAGGTACCAGCGGAACGCGCTGACCAGATCACGCGCATCAAACCGCCCGTTCCGATCAAGCAGTCGAAAGACTGGGCGATCTGGGTCGAGCTCGGATGGTCTGGCCAGAAGAATGTCAGCAGCGAGGCATTGGGACGGCTCAAGGGCGTCGTGAATCGACTCGGAGCCGGGATTGCAGGCGGCATCTCGTACGCCTTGCTCTGGGACAAGGCCAATCACGAGCTGTACTCGCTCCTCTTGCCTGCCTTCGGTGTCGGCGCGGGAATCAACATCTACACCGATGGCCTCGGTGCCGAGCTGGAGGAGGCACTCGGTCTCCTCGCACAGGTCGATCTCGGCACGTTCGAGGACTTCACGACCCGCGAGGCCTACTCGATCCGCGACTTCCACGGGACGCTGTTTCATATGGACACGCTCGAGGCCAACGCGATGATCGGCCTCGCGTACGCGCACCTCTGGTTTCCATCGCTCGATGTCATCGGCAAGGACATCGACATCGGCGGATGGCAGCTCGGCAACGTGGGTATCGGGGCATCGCACGTCGTCGGTCCGGTTGTCGTGCTCGGTCGCGTCGCGAACCCGAATATCAGGCTCTGACGGTCGAGTTCTGGCGAGATATGCTCGGAGGATGAGCGAGCCATCCGGGATGCCATGGCGCAGCGCTTCTCGGCCCATCCATGCCGATGCGTCGGTCACGAACGAGACCGCGCGTTACCGCGTCATCGAGAAGCTCGAGTCCGGCGGCATGGCGGAGGTGTTCCGCGCCGAGAGCACGGGGCTCGAGGGCTTTCGCAAGCAGGTCGCGATCAAGCGCGTTCTTCCGCACCTCGGCCGGAACTCGAAGTTCATCTCGATGTTCCTCGATGAAGCACGGCTGTCCGCCCAGCTCTCGCATTCCAACTGTGTCCAGGTGTTCGACATCGGTGTGCGCGACGACGCCTATTTCATCGTCATGGAGTTCGTCGACGGTGCGAACCTCAAGTCGATCGCCTCGTCGATGCAGAACAAGGGCCGTACGTTCCCGATCCCTGCTGCCGCGTACATCGCACACGAGATCTGCAAGGGGCTCAGCTACGCCCACGAGCTCACCGATCGGAGCGGCGTGTCACTCCAGCTCGTGCATCGCGACGTGTCCCCCGCCAACGTGCTCGTCACGAAGCACGGCGAGGTGAAGATCGTCGACTTCGGACTGGCCAAGGCCAGCTCCCAGCTGGAGCCGAGCGAACCCGGCGTCATCAAGGGAAAGTTCGCCTACCTGTCGCCCGAGGCCGCGCACGGGGAAGACGTCGACTGCCGCGCCGACATCTTTGCCGTCGGGATCATCCTGTGGGAGCTGCTCGCGTCGCAGCGCCTGTTCACCGGCGACACCGATGTCCAGATCCTCCACAAGGTCCAGGCTGCGAAGGTACCGCCGATCTCCCAGATCAATCGCAGCGTCCCGCCCGAGCTCGAGAGCATCGTTCGCCGAGCGCTCGCGCGGGACCGCCACGAGCGCTACGCGAGCGCACGTGAGCTCGGCCAGGACCTGTCGCGCTTCATGTTCCGCTTCGCACAACCGGTGAGCGGATATGACATCGCGAATATCGTGCAGGCCACGATGCGCGAGAAGGAGAACGCTCGCCTGGCACAGGGCTCGTTCATCCACAAGCTGATCGAGGAGGCGCTGCTCGAGTTCACCTCGCTCCGCGGTGATCGCCACGGCGACGCAACAGCGCTCTCGGGCATGCTGGCGGCAGCCGGCGCGCCACTCAACGCGGAGCTGTTCGTGGACTCCGCGAACCCGGCTGGTCTGCCGACCGTCCAGCAGGGCAACCTGGCCGCTCTCGAAGAGAGCGACGTGCACGAGGTGCCGATGCAGCGTCGTCGTGTGGCGCTCGCGATCGTCGTACTCGCCTTGCTTGCGGCGGCATCGCTGGCCTGG
>JABFXX010000033.1 GCA_013368795.1 Kofleriaceae bacterium | reverse complement strand
AAGACGCGCGACGACGCCGAGGCCGCCGTGAAGAAGATCTTCGGCATGCAGCTCGTGACGCCGCAGACCGGCCCCGAGGGCAAGAAGGTCCAGCGCCTGCTCGTCGAGCAGGGCCTCGCGATCGAGCACGAGTACTACCTCGGCATGCTGCTCGACCGCGCCACCGGCCGCGTCACGGTGATGGCGTCGACCGAAGGCGGCATGGACATCGAGGAGGTCGCTGCAAAGCACCCCGAGAAGATCCTGAAGCAGGCGATCGATCCGGCGACCGGCTGGCAGGACTGGCAGTCGCGCGTGCTCGGCAAGCAGCTCGGCCTCTCCGGCAAGGTGACGAACGAGCTCGCCAAGTTCATGCGCTCGCTGACCCGCGCGTACGAGGACCTCGACTGCTCGCTGCTCGAGATCAACCCGCTCGTCACGACGAAGGACGGCAAGGTCCTCGCGCTCGACGCGAAGATCAACTTCGACGACAACGCGCTCTATCGCCACCCCGAGCTCGAGGAGATGCGCGATCCGAACGAGGAGGACGCGTCGGAGCTCGAGGCCAAGAAGTGGGACCTCAGCTACATCGCGCTCGAGGGCAACATCGGCTGCATGGTCAACGGCGCCGGCCTCGCGATGTCGACGATGGACATCATCAAGTTCTATGGCGGCCAGCCGGCGAACTTCCTCGATGTCGGCGGCGGCGCGACCGCGGAGAAGGTGACCGCCGCGTTCAAGATCATCACGAGCAGCCCGGATGTGAAGGCGATCTTCGTCAACATCTTCGGCGGCATCATGAAGTGCGACACGATCGCGGCGGGCGTCATCGCCGCGGTCAAGGAGACCGGTCTCAAGGTTCCGCTCGTCGTTCGCCTCGAAGGCACGAACGTCGAGCTCGGCAAGAAGATGCTCGCGGAGAGCGGGCTGAACATCACGTCGGCGGCCGACATGGCCGACGGCGCCCAGAAGGTCGTTGCAGCGGCCGGAGGTAAGAAGTGAGCGTCCTCGTCGGCTACCACACGCGTCTCGTCGTTCAGGGCATGAGCGGCTCGGCCGGTGCATTCCATGCCAAGCAGA
The DNA here is from genome assembly GCA_013368795.1 of Kofleriaceae bacterium. Classification (GTDB taxonomy): domain Bacteria; phylum Myxococcota_A; class Polyangia; order Haliangiales; family Haliangiaceae; genus JABFXX01. Next base: position 8,681 of record JABFXX010000033.1, on the reverse strand, counting down.
TGGTCGAGTACGGCACGAACGTCGTTGCCGGCGTGACGCCGGGTAAGGGCGGCGCGAAGGTCGAGGGCCTCGAGAAGGTCCCGATGTTCGACACCGTCGCCGAGGCCGTCGAGCACCGCGGCGCGAACACCAGCGTCATCTACGTGCCGCCGCCGTTCGCCGCTGACTCGATCCTCGAGGCCGCGGCTGCCGGCATCAAGCTGATCGTCGCGATCACCGAGGGCATCCCGGCGCGCGACATGGTCAAGGTCAAGTACGTGCTCGACCGCGACTACAAGGACACCGTCCTGATCGGTCCGAACTGCCCGGGCGTCATCACACCGGGTCAGTGCAAGGTCGGCATCATGCCGGGCTACATCCACAAGCCGGGCGGCGTTGGCGTCGTGTCGCGCTCGGGCACGCTGACCTACGAGGTCGTCGGCCAGCTGACGAAGCTCGGCCTCGGCCAGTCGACCGCGATCGGTATCGGCGGTGACCCGGTCAAGGGCACGGACTTCATCCAGGCCCTGACGTGGTTCGCCGAGGATCCGGGCACGTCGGCGATCTTCATGATCGGCGAGATCGGTGGCGACTCCGAGGAGCGCGCCGCCGAGTTCATCAAGGCGAACGTGAAGAAGCCGGTCGCCGCCTTCATCGGCGGCCAGACGGCGCCTCCGGGCAAGCGCATGGGTCACGCCGGCGCGATCATCTCCGGTGGTAAGGGCGCGGCCGCCGACAAGATCGCGGCCCTGCGCGCGGCGAACATCGCCGTCGCCGCGACGCCCGCCGAGATGGGTACGACGCTCGCGAAGGTCCTGGGTTAGCGAATCTGGCCGAGCACGACTCGGCCTCGAGGCGCGGCGGGCCTCACGGAGTCTGCTGTTTCGCCCCTCCCCGGCGGGTCTATGATGCCCCCCGTGGGCGACGTGGCGATCGACGAGGGTACGTCCGGAGGAGACGATCCGCCGACCGCGCACGCGTTGCCGGCCGCCGCTCACGCGCGCCGCGCCAAGGCGGTCGCGAAGGGTTCGCTCGACCAAGCAGCGCCGCAGATCAGCCAGCAGATCGCGCTCGCGACGCTGCGCGAGGAGGAAGCCGACACCGCGCGCAACATGATCCGCGTCGGTCGCCTGCTCGCGATCGCGGCGGTCGCGACGCTGCCGTTCGTCGGCGGCTCGGAGTCGCTTCGCTACGCGCTCGTCGCCTCGGTCGTGTTCGCGCTCTCGATCGGCGTCGTGATCGAGCGCCGGCTCGCGACGCCGGGCCGGTTCTCGGAGAGCACGATGCTCGTGCTCGCGTTCTCGGTCTCGCCGGGAATCTTCAGCGCGGTGCTGTTCTTCGGGATCCTGTCGGCGGTCCAGCTGTTCCCTGCCCTCGCGCTCTACTTCTTCTCGCGACGCGAGAGCCTGCGGTCTGCGCTCGCGCTCTACTTCACGAACGCGGTCACGCAGCTCTTGTTCGCGGTGCTGATCATCGCGGGCGTGCTCGACGATCCGGGGCTCGTGCGACCCGACCTGCCGCCGGTGACCCTCGCGGTCGGCCACGCGCTCCTGCAGTTCGGGTTCTTCGGCGCGTTCCTGCTCGGTCGCGGCTCGCACCGCGCATCGCGCGACGCGATCGCGAAGATGCAGAAGGCGATGACGCTCGCGGCGCAGCGCGAGGCCCTGCTCCAGGAGGCGCGCCAGGACCTCGACCGCGCGCTCGCGATCGACGCCGCCGGCAGGTTCACCGATCACACGTTCGGGTCGTATCGGCTCGGCTTCGTCATCGGCCGCGGCGGCATGGGCGAGGTCTACGAGGCGTTTCACATCGACAACGGCGAGCCCGCTGCGGTGAAGCTTCTCGCTCAGCGCGAGCTCGGCAACCCGCAGTCGGTCGAGCGGTTCCAGCGCGAGCTGCGCGCGATCCGCGGCCTGTCGTCGCCACACACGGTGCGGGTGCTCGCGATCAGCCGCGAGACCGACGAGATTCCGTATCTCGTGATGGAGCGGCTGCGCGGGCACGACCTCGCGCATCACCTGCGCAGCGGCCGGATGTCGCCCGACGCGCTGCTCGCGATGCTCGAGCAAGTCGGTGCCGCCGTCGAGGAGGCGTGGAAGCAAGGCATCGTCCACCGCGACCTCAAGCCGCAGAACGTGTTCCTCGCCGACAGCGGCGGCTGGAAGGTGCTCGACTTCGGCGTCGCCGCGCTCGACGAATCGTCGGGGACGCTGACGCAGGGCAAGGTCGTCGGTACGCCCGCGTACATGGCGCCCGAGCAGGCGCGCGGCGAGAAGGTCGACCACCGCGCCGACGTCTACGCGCTCGCCGCGATCTCGTATCGCTGGCTCACCGGCCGCCCGGTGTGCTCGGGCAAGGACCTCCACAACGCGCTCTACCAGACCGTCCACGTCATGCCGCAAACGCCGAGCTCACTCGCCGAGCTGCACGCCGACGTCGATGCGGCGCTCGCGATCGGCCTCGTCAAGGAACCCGCCGATCGGTTCGACTCGATCCAGGAGCTCGCCGCCGCGCTGCGCGGTGCACTCGACGGCAACCTCGACCCTCGCCTGCGCCGCCGCGCGGTCGATCTGCTCGCGCGTCATCCATGGGGCGGCGTGCGTGGTTGAGTGATCTGTACCCCGCTCAGCTTCATTTCTTTATGGTCTGACCAATCGCGCCCGTTGTAGCGTGCAGGCCATATGAGGCAGGGAATCGTCGTCGGTTTGTGCGGACTCCTCGGGTGCGGCGGCGGGTCGGACGAGTCGATCCAGAACCCGACGCGCGACGTCTACGAGTCGTGGGTCAAGGTCGAGCCGCCCGGCGTCGTCTGCGGCAACAACACCCAGTACAAGTTCTTCGTCAACTTCAGCGACAAGAGCGACAACCTCGTCGTCGTGCTCGAGCCCGGCGGCGCGTGCTGGGACTACGACTCCTGCACCGGCAAGAACGGCATCCGCGGCGCCGCGAACGTCAACGGCCTGCCGGACGATCACTACAAGCTCGCGGGGTTCATCTCGCCGTTCATCAACCGCTCGCTCGAGGAGAGCCCGACGGCGGACTGGAACTACGTCTACATCCCGTACTGCACGGGCGACGTCCACACCGGCAACAACGTCGCGACCTACGCCGACGCAGCCGGCACCGACTCGGTCGAGTTTCACCACGACGGCCACCACGCGATCGAAGAGATCACGAGCTGGCTCGACGACAACTTCACGCATGTCCCGAAGCTGTTCGTCACCGGCTGCTCGGCCGGCGGCGTGGGCTCGCTCGTCAACTATCACTTCCTCCGCAACGGCATCAAATCGGTCAAGAAGGGCTACATGCTCGACGACTCGGGACCGGTGTTCCCGTCGAGCGGCTACTCCGCACCGCTGCACGCGAAGATCCGCAGCGCATGGAACGTCGACTCGATCGGCGGGACGCTGCCGGCGAGCTTCACGTTCGACGACATGGGCACGATGAACACCGCGCTTGCCGACGAGTTCCCGAACGATCGCCTGGCGACGACCTACTTCCAGCGCGACATGAACTTCTCGCTGTACTCGTACGAGCGGTTCTATGACTTCCCGCCGAAGGAGGAGATCCTGCGGATGTGGAACGAGGACACGAAGCTCCTCACCGCGCTCTACGACACGCGCGACAACCTCGACTACTTCATCCCGTACTGGCGCAACGTCAACGACAGTCACTGCTCGACGCTGTTCTCGTTCGCCGGCTCCGACATCGAGGAAAAGGGCCTGACGCTCGAGCAGTGGGTCAACGACTTCATCGACGACGCGCCGATCGAGAGCGCGATCGAAGCGCCGGTTCCCGGCGAAGACCCGTAGGGATCAGCGGATCGGCTCGGAGCTGATCACGTCGCACGGGTACGTGTATTCGACGACGTCTCCGTGATCGACGATCGTCGGCGTCTCGTCGAACATGAGCGCGCCGCCACCCCACGTCCAGTCGGAATCGGTGAACGCGAGGAACGTGCACATCTCTTGATCGCCGACACCCCAGCGGACGGCGGTGTCGCGCGGGTTGTCGAAGTCGCACGAGAACCGGAGCTTGTCGAAGCCCGTCATCGAGAACGCATCGATCGCGCCGCCGAGCGCATCGCCGATGCGATGCGTCGTCTCGTAGATCGTCGACGCGGTACCATCGGGGCGCAGCGCCTCGACGGTGAGCCCGGTGCCGAGCTCGTGGTAGTGGGCGAGCGCGTAGTAGAACTTGAAGTCGGCGTCGCGGCCCTCGCGCGCGTGGAACGCGGTGTTGATGTCGCACTCCATCGTCATCCGCGACTTGCGGTGCGGCGGGAGCGTGATCGACTGGTTCGTGAACGACATCGCCGAGAGCAGCGTCGGCGGCTTGGCGACCGGCGTGATCTTCAGCGCCAGGTCGACGGAGAGTGCATCGTCGCCGGTGTTGAGCAGGTGCGTGCCGGCGACGATGCGCGAGTGCGCGGGGATGACGATCGCGACGCCCGGCGGGAACTGCTGGACCTCGTGCGTCGCCTGCGTCGACTGCGCGAACAGGACGCCGCCGGCGATGCCCGCGATCGCCTCGTCGTAGCCGCGCTCGGCGCACCGCCACGTGCCGTCGGGGCCGTCGAACATCGTGTCGGGGACGGTGAACCAGTTCGAGTGATGAAACCCGGTGCCGGTCGTGAGCTCGACCGCGCTGACGTAGATCGGCGCGTCGTTGCCGAGCGTCGCGCTGACGCACTGGTTGTTGATCTCCTGGCCCGCCGAAAGTGCGAACGGCCCGAAGTCGAACGTCTGCGGATCACCGACCGGGTCGTCGGAGGATCCGCAGGCGCCGAAGCTCAGGCCGAGGACAACAACTGCGATCGGGCGGCGCACCGCCTCAGTATAGACCGCCGCCGTCGTCCGAGCCGCTGCCGCTGCCGCCGCCGCTGCCACCGCCGCTGCCGCCGCCGCTGCCGTCATCCTCGCCGCACACGTTGTCACCGTCGCAATCGGTGACCGCGTCGTACTGCGTGTAGACGTCGGTGGCGCAATCGGACGTCACGGCCATGTCTTCGCCGATCTCCCACTTCGAGGCCTTGAAGCAGCCGTGGAAGCTCGTCGCGTGACGCTCGACACGGATCGACGCGAGCTTGAGCAGGCCCGACGTCGCCTTATCCGGATAGACGTAGCCGGTCGCGTCGGCGCCGCCGTCGGCCGCGCTCTCGAGCGTGATCTTGGTCGTGGCGCTTGTCACGACCTTCTGGCGGTTGTGGCCGACGGCATAGATGCGGTCGAGCTTCGCGCCGTTCTTGGTGCTGACGTGCCACGTCGTCGGCTCGTAGGCCGACAGGACGAGGATGTGATGACCGGGGCGCGCGAGGACGACCTCGGAGTCACCGCCACCGTCGCTAACACCAATGACATGAACCTCCACGTCACTGCACTCGCCGGGCTCGCGTGTCAGGGATGTAGAGGAGGAGCTCTGTTCGCTGCTGCACGCGGCAAGCAGCACGAAGGTGAATGCGCTGGCGAGTCTCATGTGGGGCGTTACTCAGCAACGCCCGCACCAACGGTCGTGCACGCTCGCGCGCGGATCGCGCACGACTCGCCGCGCTCTTAGCGAGGGAATACCGACGAGGGTGAGGGGACGAGACCACCGAAAGGTGGGGGCGTCCCGGTCGGATCCTCGATGTCAGTCCGTGCCAGTCGGATCGGCGGTGTGGTAAGCGGCGAACAGACCATGCGTTGGCTCATCACCGGCGGCGCCGGCTTCCTCGGAATCAATCTCGTCCGTCATCTCCTCGACCGCGGCCACGAGGTCGTGTCGCTCGATCGCGAGCCGTTCGATTACCCCGAGCGGAATCGCATTCGCGAGGAGCGCGGCGACATCCGTAAGCTCGACGACGTCAAACGCGCGGCTGCTGGCTGTGAAGTGATCGTACACGCCGCTGCGGCGCTGCCGCTGTACGCGCCCGACGAGATTCACACGATCGATGTCGACGGCACGCGCACCGTCCTCGAAGCCGCAGGCTCGACGCGCGTCGTCCACATCTCGTCGACCGCCGTGTACGGCGTGCCCGATCATCATCCGCTCGTCGAGAGCGATCCGATGAGCGGCGTCGGACCGTACGGCACCGCGAAGGTCGAGGCCGAGCACGTGTGCGAAGCGGCGCGCGCCGCCGGCAAGGTCGTGCCGATCTTGCGACCGAAGTCGTTCGTCGGTCCCGAGCGACTCGGTGTGTTCGCGATCATGTACGAGTGGGCGCGCGAGGGTCGCGACTTCCCGATCCTCGGGGCGGGCAACAACCGCTACCAGCTGCTCGATGTCGAAGATCTGTGCGAGGCGATCGAGCTCGCGGGCACGCTGCCGGCAGAGCGCGCGAACGACACGTTCAACATCGGCGCGGCAGAGTTCACGACGCTGCGCGAGGACTTCCAGGCGGTGCTCGATGCCGCGGGCCACGGCCGGCGCATCCGGTCGATTCCAATCAAGCCCGCGATCGCCGCGCTGCGCGTGCTCGAGAAGTACAAGCTGTCCCCGCTCTATCCGTGGATCTACGAGACCGTCACCGAGGACTCGTTCGTCTCGATCGACCGCGCGCGCGAGAAGCTCGGCTTCGTGCCGAAGTACTCGAACAAGGACGCGCTCGTGCGTAATTACCACTGGTACGAGGCTCACGCAGACCAGCTCGGCAAGGCCGGCGTGACCCACCGGGTGCCGTGGAAACAGGGCGCCCTGGCGCTCGCCAAGCTCGCGTTTCCTCGTCGAGCGTGATAGACGAGGGCCCAACTATGGCAATCCAGCGTACGTTTTCGATCATCAAGCCCGACGCCGTCGCGAAGAACGTGATCGGCCCGATCACCGCGAAGCTCGAGCAGGCCGGTCTCCGCGTCCTCGCGTCGAAGATGGTGCGTCTGACCGAGGCGCAGGCGAAGGCGTTCTACGCCGTTCACAAGGACCGCCCGTTCTACGGCGACCTCGTGAAGTTCATGACCGAGGGTCCGGTCGTCGTGCAGGTCCTCGAGGGCGAGGATGCGGTCGCGAAGAACCGCCAGATCATGGGCGCGACGAACCCGGAGAAGGCCGACGCCGGCACGATCCGCAAGGAGTTCGCGACGAACATCGAGCGCAACGCCGTCCACGGATCGGATGCGCCGGAGACCGCGAAGGAAGAGATCGCGTTCTTCTTCTCGACGGCCGAGCTCGCTTCGCTCGCGCGCTAACGCGCGTTTGAAAACTGAGTCACGACGATCCGCCAGCCAGCATCTTCGTTGACCCAGGCCGCGATCACCCGGAACGTCTGCGTGATCTCGGTGCCGTCCTTGTCCTGATCGGTGAAGTCGACGTTGGCGACGCCCCAGCCGCCGCGCGCGCCGATCATTCCGACCTTCACCGCGTCGTGCAGGCGCAGCGTCGCGTTGATGCGGCCGAAGATCTTCTGGATCGCCTCGCCGCCCTTCAGGCGCTCACCCGGCGCGCTGCCGAAGTTGAACGCCTCGGGCCGCGTGCTGCGCGCCGCGACGAACGACGGCTTGCTCGCGAACGCGGTCCGCATCGCCGCGGCGAGCTCGGACTCGTCGTGCGTATCGGGAATCGCGTCGGGGATCGAGAGCTCGCCCTCGCGTGCGAGGCGATAGGCGGTCGCGTTCGGCATCGGGGCCGCCCAGTGGAGCGCCGCGATCGTCCACGCGTTGTCGCGCAGCGCGGTCACCGCGGTGATGACGAACGTCGAACCGCCGACCTTCAGCTCCTCGGCGATCCAGCCGACGTCGCCGTCCTGACCGACGTGCGCGAACTTGACGGTGACCTTGTCGGGCTCGCCGATATCCTCGCGGAGCTGCGCGATCACCGCATCGCGACCCTCGGCGACGTCGTGTGCGTCGGCGCCAAACGCGAACGCACCGGCATCGAACAGCGCGGCGAGGTCGTCGGGCCTGGTCAACGCGTCGTGGAAGCGCGCGACGAAGTCGTCGAGTGTGGGCGGCGCGAGCGCGGCATCGACAACGGGCACCGCCGACCCTGCGGGCTCGACCTCGCTGTCGGCGACCTTCGTCATGGCGACGCTTGCCGACCCGGCAGTTGCCGAGCCCGTCGCGGCGATCGCCTTGTCCTCTGCCTTGTCGCCGACGGTCGCGGTGATGACGATGATGCCGATCGCGATCAGCGTGACCGCGACGCCGATGATGATCGCCGGCTTGCCCTTGCGCTGGCCGTCGATGCGAATGACCTGCGTCGGCACGAGCTTCGCGGGGCCGAGGCCGGGCAGCGTCTGGGCGGACCTGCGCACCGGATCCTCGAACGCCATCCCGGTGCCGTGCGTCGACGCGCCGGGCTGCAGCTGCGAGTCGCGCGCCCACTGGCGGAGCTTGAGCGCCTGTGGGACCGCGATCACGCACAGCGTCGCGGCGATGAACATCACGACCGCGGCGACCATGACGAGCGTCTCCGCGGTACCCATGTCCTCGGCGGGGAGGATCCGCAGCATCGACCCGATCGCGGAGTTGCCGCGCGGCAGGCCGATGCCGAACCCGACGTCGAGCCCGGCGGCGAGCGCGAGCGGAACGAGCCGGCCGCGCCACACGAGCGTGCCGCACACGATCGCCGCGAGCGACGCGACGATCGATGCGATCACGCCGCCGGTGCCGGTCTTGAGGTCGTGGGCGACCGGCAACGACGCGAGCGCGAGGATCAGGCACGCCGTGCCGATCAGCTGCGTCAGCGATCCTGCAGCGATCAGCAGCGCGCGCGAGGGCTGCTTCCCCGAG
>JABFXX010000062.1 GCA_013368795.1 Kofleriaceae bacterium | reverse complement strand
GTGCAGGGATCGACACGCTCCCCGCAGAATCTCGCCGACTTGCGGACGAGCCGACTGGACCGCTGTAGTTTCCAGGGGTTACAAAAATTTCCTCACCGCCGTCGATCGCCCTGCAGGCCGGTCGTCGCCGGGTAAAGGAGACAACGATGCGGTTCATGATGATGCACAAGAACGATTCGAACACCGAAGCCGGCCTGCCGCCCCCGATGGACCTCGTCCAAAAGATGGGCGCGTTCATCGGCGAGTACGCCCAGAGCGGCAAGTTCCTCGATGGCGCGGGACTCGGCGCGAGCAAGACCCGCACGCGGCTCACGTTCCGCGACGGGCACTGCACCATCAAGCACGGCCCGTATCACGGCGAGCACGAGCTTCCCGCAGCCACGCTGATGCTCAAGGTGAAGACGCGCGAGGAGGCGATCGGCTGGGCGGAGCGCTACGGCAAGATCCTCGGCAACGGCGAGATCGAGCTCGGCAAGGTCAACGAGCCGTGGGACATCGGCCTCATGCCGGCACCGGAGAATCCGCCGCTGCAGATCCTCTTGATCGACAAGGCCGACGCAGCGTCCGAAGGCGCTGGCCGTAGCCCGCAGCAGAAGGCAGCGCTCTCGCGCCTCAAGACCGAGATGACAAAGGCCGGCGTGCTCGTGAAGGAGATCGCGCTCAAGCCGAGCTCGCGCGGCAAGCGCCTGTACTTCACGAACAACAATCTCCGCGTCGTCGATGGCCCGTTCTCGGAGTCCAAGGAGCTGATCGGCGGCTTTTCGGTGATGGAGATGGCGAACATCGACGAGTGCATCGAGCTCACGCGGCGCTACGCGGAGATCCTCGGCGGCACGCTCGAGATCGATATCCGCGAGCTCGACACGCCCGAGTGAGCTACGGCATTGCATCTTCGTGCGCGGCGGTCGCGTCGAGCACGCAGTGTCGTCGCTCGCGGCAAGGCGGCGCGCAAGGAGGTGCCGCGTTCGCGAAACGCCGAGCTCGATCTGAGGAGCCGACCCGATCCGATCGATCTCCTCGAGGAGCAGGCTCGGTCGCGCGTCCCCGAGCTGGTGCCGCTCCGCTACGGGCGCATGATGATCTCGCCGTTCACGTTCTTCCGCGGCGCAGCGCTGATCATGGCATCCGACCTCGCGCGGACACCGTCGTCGGGCATCCGCGCGCAGATCTGTGGCGATGCGCACCTCGTGAACTTCGGTGTGTTCGGAACGCCGGAGCGCAGGTTGATCTTCGACGTCAACGATTTCGACGAGACGCTGCCCGGGCCGTGGGAGTGGGACGTCAAGCGACTCGCGGCGAGCCTGGAGATCGCCGGCCGCAGCAACGGATATGGCAAGCAGGAGCGGCGCGACATCGTCGTCGACGCGGTGCGCATGTATCACGAGACGATGGTCGACCTCGCGAACAAGGGCATCCTCGAGGTCTGGTACACGGCGCTGAACGTCGAGGCGGCGCTGGACGAGTACGGCCACCGGCTCAAGAACCGCCAGCGGAAACAGATCGACCAGGTGTGCGCGGAGGCGACCCGTCGCGATAGCGCGCACGCCCTCTCGAAGCTGACCCACGTGGTCAACGGAGCACGCCAGATCGTCAGCTCGCCACCGCTGGTCGTCCCGCTCGGCGAGCTACTCGGAGATGCCGAGCGCGCCGCGCTCGAAACGCAGATCAGGCACGCGATCGACGAGCTCGGCCGCAGCCTCCCCTTCGAGCGGCGCGTGTTGTTCGAGCAGTATCGATTCGTCGAGCTCGCGCGCAAGGTCGTCGGGGTCGGCAGCGTCGGAACACGATGCTGGATCGCCCTGTTTCTGGGTGCCGACGAGGATGATCCGCTGTTCCTCCAGATCAAGGAAGCCGAGGCATCGGTGCTCGAGCGGTTCGTGGGTGCGAGCGAGTATCCGAACCATGGGCTCCGCGTGGTCGCCGGCCAGCGACTCATGCAGGCCGCGAGCGACCTCCTGCTCGGCTGGACCCAGGCGTCAGGAATCGACAGCCAGCAGCGCGACTTCTACGTGCGTCAGTTGCGCGACTGGAAGGGCTCGTTCGACGTCGACGAGATGGCGCCGAGCGGCCTGTCGCTCTACGGACGGCTATGCGCCTGGACGCTCGCGCGCGCGCATGCGCGTTCGGGCGACCGTGTGGCGATCGCGAGCTATCTCGGAACAAGCGATCGCTTCGAGAAGGCGATCGCCACGTTCTCCGCAGCCTACGCCGACCAGAACGAACGCGACCACGCAGCACTCGTCGCCGCCGTGCGCAGCGGCCGCGTCCACGCGGAGACTGGATA
>JABFXX010000435.1 GCA_013368795.1 Kofleriaceae bacterium | reverse complement strand
GGGCGCTCCGTCGTGCCATCGGGGCACTCGCGGCGGCCCGTTGGTGCGAGATGGAGCCGTCGTTCCTGCGACAGCGCGGCCCAAATCGAGTAGTGGATGAATGGGTCCGACCCATTTTTTTTCCAGGACGCTCCTTCGACGCCTACACCTTGCTTCCCGGGGCGAACGCGCTGGTCACGTTGTTCGGAGCCGAGCTCATCTCGGCGGCATCGACGGAATTCTCCATGCACGGCACCGGTGCCGCGCACATCGGGGACCGTCTGGCCGTCTCTGTTGTACAGAGCGGACCGCGCCTCTCACTCGATGCAGACTTCGCCGTGCAGCGAGTGCGCAAACGGTGGCAGAGGCGCAAACACGCCTTGCGATCAGATGCGTTGCGCGCGGTCGAGCTTCGGATCTGCGGCCTTGTTCCAGGCCGGCCCCACCGGAGCTAGATCACGCTGCCAGACCGTGTGAGGCTGCGAGGAATCGGCGGGAACGTACGCGGAGAGTTTCTTCCTGGTCGGTCACGAGATCTGGGATCTCGAACAGCTTCGCGAGCTCGCCTTGCTGGGGCCTCGGCTCGGCGGACCGCTGCTGGGATCGCTCGACGTCCTCCGGCACTGAAGTATCAACACAACTCCCAGGTTCCGTCGAGGTAAGCGTGTTCGTCGAAGCGATGACCTCGCTCCTTTGGCCCTATATTCGCCGAGGAGGGACGTATGACGTGGCAGCAATTGACACTCTCGAGGTTGGCAAGATTCACGTTGCTCGTGATCGCTGGAATCGTCGGGTGCAGCTCCAAACCATCCGACCCGCTCGGACAGATCGAAGTGAAGCTTGAGAGCAGCGGGGAAGGAATGTGGAACATCACCGTCGCGAATCATCACGCCGCTGCCGTGAAGATCCTTTGGGACGAAAGCAGTTACGTCGGCACCGACGGCAAGTCGCGCGGACGTTTGGTCCGTGGCGAGACACGCCGGATCGACGTGGGGAAGCCGCAGCCACCTACTCCTGTCGCACCGAACGCGACCATCGAAGAAAGTGTGATCCCGGAATCGTATGCGAGCGACGTCAGGGCGAGCTTCGAACCCGACGAGAAGGGAACGATGTACTTGGTGATCGAGAGCAGCACGGGCAAGCACACCTGGCACGGTGTTTCAGTTCCGCATCCCGGGACGATTCCGATCCCCGCTGCCGATCCCAAAGACGATCCGCCCGCTCCCGATCCCAAGTCGATTCCGCTCACCTCTGGCTTCTACTGCACGACTCCCAAGATCCCTGGGGCGGACGAGTTTTGCAGTCGAGTTCTCGAGTACTGCGAGAATGGTCGAGCGACCGGAGCCCGCTCGGTCAGCAAGCCAGGGCCGATCGACGAAGTCATGAATCCTTGCACCAAGGTCGAAACGGCGCTGTGCTTCGATTTCACGCCGAAGAGCATCGCGGGCAAGACCTTTGAGCCAATCGAAGAGTGCTCGGTGAGCAGCGCGGCATGCACGAGAACGCGCAAGGTGCTCGCATCGACCGGCACCGTTACCAAATGCGCGGAACGGAAATGACGACCGTGCCGATGTTTTCCCGTGTCCTGACGCGGCGAAACGCGAGCGCGTCAAACGCGGCTACACCGGACTGACGTGCCAAGCGTCCATCAGCGCGCGTTAGACTTGAGGCCCAGCGCCTCGAGGACCCATGCGCGTAGCACCGGCACCGCCGCAGGGAGTACGCGCCGTTCGGGGTAGACGAAGTCGTAGCGGTACCCATCGAGCTCTGGCCCGAACGGTTGCACCAGAGCGCCGGATGCGAGCTCGTCGGCGACGAGCGTCGTACTCAACAGCGCTGCACCTTGACCGGCGAGGGCCGCCTGAATGGCCTGCGCCTCGTCCGAGAAGGTGAGGCCCGCTTCGGTGTCGAGCCAGGCGATGCCCGCACGCTGGGCCCACAGCGACCACGTCGGTCGACGCGGATCAGCGCGCTTCGCCCAGTCGAAGTGCACGAGCGTCGTCTCGCGGAGCTGCTCCACGGCGCGAAGAGCAAGGCTGGGGCTGGCGACCGGCGCAAATCGATCGACGAGCAGCGGCTCGACGACCAAGCCCGGATGCGCGTCACGAAAGGCGCCCGAGTGAGGAACCAACCGGCGCGCAGCGAACGCCACCGTGCAGGACAGCACGGCGACCCGCCGCAGCTCGCGCTGTCTCACCGAGTCGAGCGCGTACGCCATGCTCTCGAAGGCGTCGCGGATCGTCGGGTAGAGCGCGTGCCCTTCTGCGGTGAGCACGACCTGTCGCGTGCGTCGCTCGAACAGCTCCACGCCGAGCACCTCCTCGAGCGCGCGGATGCGATGACTGACGGCAGTCGGAGTCACGCGCAGCTCCGCGGCGGCGGCCTTGAAACTCGAGTGGCGCGCAGCGCACTCGAAGGCTCGGAGCGTCGCGAGCGAAGGGAGCGGCTTCATCTCCCAATGAATCGAGCAAGTGACGCAGCAAGTCCAGTGCCCGAGAACGACGGACGACAGGTGACCGAACTCTCATCGTCGGGTGACGGGAACGCGCGTTGTCCGTTCGTCGACGGAGCTGCATGTTCGCAGCACGATTCGACGCCCGCAGGGCAAAGGAACGTTGCATGACCACTCTGCTTCACATCGACGCCAGCGCGCGGACGAAGCGCTCTCTCTCTCGCCGCCTTTCGAGCTTGTTTGTCGAACAGTGGCGACAGCAGCACCCCGACGCTGAGATCATTCGCCGTGATCTCGGGCTAGCGCCGCCGCCGCACATGTCCGAGGCATGGATCGCCGCAGCCTTCACCCCACCAGCGGAACGCAGCACGGAGATGCGCGACACGCTTGCGCTCTCAGACACACTCATCGCCGAGGTGCGCGCGGCCGACCTCATCGTGCTCGGTGTGCCCATGTACAACTACGGCATGCCGAGCGCTTTGAAGGCGTGGGTCGACCAGATCGCTCGCGTCGGCGAGACCTTCTCCTTCGACCTCGCGCGCGGGGACTTTCCCATCGAGCCCGAGCTCTCGGGCAAGCACCTGGTCGTCCTCAGCTCCCGCGGTGAGTTCGGCTTCCAACCCGGGGGGGTGCGCGCGGCGTCGAACCACCTCGATCCGCACATCGCGACGACCGGGCAGTACCTCGGCGTCGTGCGCAAAGACATCCACCTCGTCGCAATCGAGTACCAGGAGTTCGGCGACGAGCGCTTCGCCCGATCGATCGCCGACGCGGAACAACGAGTGCACGCCCTCGTGCGAGAGCTCGCGATCGGGTTGCCCCATTCGCTTCGCGCGAGCCCGTCCTTGGCTGCTGGGATGTCAAGTGCGGCACGCTCGCGGTGAAGCCGTTCGGCAAGCACTCGATCCGATATGCCGCCAAGTTCGCGATCCGGCCGAAGGGCGGTCCGTCGACGATGTCGGGCGACGGCGTCTGGATCGGCGACGAATTCGACGTCGCGTGCCGGCCGCGTTCGCAGCATGGCTCGTTTTGCCGGATCTCGCCTTCACAGGACGGCTTGCGCGTCCGCGTGTTCGCTCTCGAGCACGGCCATCCGCACACCGGGCTCCTGGTCGAGGACTTCGTCGCAAGCCGCTGCGCGAGGTAGTTGCTTCGCTACGACATCGGGTTCGCCGGAGGAGACGGCTCGGCCAACGGGATGTACTCCTGATCGTCATGGAGCGGCAGCTTCATCCGCTGCGCGCGCCAGTCGGCCTTCGCCTGCTCGATGCGCTCGCGTGAAGACGACACGAAGTTCCATTCGATGTAGCGCGGGCCGATCGGTTCGCCACCGACGAGCACCACGGTCGCGTCGGTCACCGCCGTCGCTGCAACGGCCTGGCCCGGGTCGAGGACGATCATCTTGCCGGCGTCGAACCGCTGGTGATCGATCTCGATCGTTCCCGTTACGACATACGCGGCGCGCTCGGGATACCGGGCCTCGATCTCTGCGGTGGCACCGGCGACGAGCTCCCAGTGTACGTAGAACATCGGCGAGAACGTCTGCACGGGCGAGGTCGCGCCGTAGGCAGCACCTGCGACGAGGCGGGCGCGCAGCGTATCGGTCTTGTACTCGGGGAGTGCCTTGGCGTCGTGGTGCGCGAACGCGGGATCCATCTCCTCGACCTCGGTCGGAAGTGCGACCCAGGACTGGATGCCGTGCATGTGGCCGCCCATCGCCCGCGCGCGCTCGAATCGCTCCGAGTGCGTGATACCGCGGCCGGCGATCATCCAGTTGACGTCACCCTTCACGATCGGCTGCTCGCTCCCGACGCTGTCACGATGCATGATCTCGCCTTCGAACAGGTACGTCACCGTCGAGAGGCCGATGTGCGGATGCGGACGAACGTCGACGCTGCGCGAAACACCGCGCGGGAAGTCCACCGGACCCATGTGGTCGAAGAAGATGAACGGGCCGACCATGCGACGCAGCCCCGATGGCAACACGCGCCCGACCTCGAAGCCGCCGAGGTCGCGTCGTCGTTGATCGATGACCAGCTGGATCATGGTTCACCCTAGCGCCAAAGCGAACCGGAGCCGACAGCGCGAAGGATCGCGACGGCGTGGCGGGCGCTTAGGAAGATCTTCGTCGGCACGCAACGTGAAAGGCCAGCCAACATGGCCTGGCACGGCGAACACAATGCTCTCGTTGCTCTCCTGGAGCGAGAGCACGCCCGCGTGCTCGCTTGCCTCAAGGACTACGCGATTGGTGGTGTCGCCCACGTTCTCGCCGATGCGGGGCACGTGCTCCGTGCGCTGGCGGCGGCCGAGACACAAATTCTCTTCCCGGCATTCACTCGTGTGACGCTTCGGCACGACCTACAACGCCTGCTGGACGACGCTCGCGGCCGACGTGCCGAACAGCTCACCGCACTGGACCGGCTGAGGTCGAAGCGCGCGCCTGCGTTGCGCAAGCTCGCGGCGCTGCAGCTCGCGGACGGGATCAGCGAGCATGGCAAGGAGCTCACCCATCAGCTGGTCCCTGTGCTCGCCAGCCAGTTGCCCCGACCCATGTACAGGTCGATCGTCAACGCGTTTGCCACCAGCTATCGCTGGGAGCTCGAGCCTGCTCGCGCTGCGCAGGGTGCACCGCCCGCTCGGGCTGTGACGCGCGAGGCACGACGGCACAGCAAATCGGTGCGGGCGCAGTAACAGGCCAGACGGCCACCGCCGTCTTGGAGCCTGTCACGATGAGCTACGCAAGATCACCGACCGTAGCTTTCGGTACGAGTGCATGCTTCGTGTTGCAAATTGTGTAGAGCGGCCCGTCGACAGCCGCTCCGGGGCACGTTGCGGTCAGGGAACGCGTGCTCATCGTCATTCATTCCGGGCAGACCGGTGTCGAGCGCGGTGCCCACCTCGCCGCGGTGAGGTATGGCATCACGGTCGCAGGCTTCATGCCACTGGATCGGCGCGACGAGTTTGGCTTGATCCCCGAGCATGTCGCGGCGCACCTCACGCCATCGCTCGAGCGAGGGCCGCGACAGGCGGTGCGTGCGAACTTTGGCATCGCGTCGGCAGTCCTGGTGCTCGTCCCCAACGCCGAACAACCCGAGCGCTCCGCAGGCGTGTCATGGATGCTCCCGGCCGTCCGCAGCGTTCGCATTCCGTTCAGAATCGTCGACCCGAGCGCATCGTTGGCAGAGGTCGTGAACTGGGCGAAACGTATTCCTGAGACCGCCGGCTCGGTGCGGATCCAGGTGGCCGGGCCGCGCGAGACCCGGTGGGATGCTGGCGAATCGCTGGCGAAGCGCGTCGTCGGAGCTCTCGCGCTTGAAGAATAGCCGCGGTCTTGTTGTCGACGACACCAGCGAGTCTGGTGCCAACCGAAAGCAACATCAATTCTCGTCCATGTAGAGCGGCAGGGTGAAGAGCGCCAGCCTTCCGTCAGACGGATCGCCTCGCCAGAATCGCCCGCCCAGCGCGCGAGCATGGATTCGCGCGAGCTCGTCCGTCTCGCTCCAATGCGACTGCGCAGGCCCAGACGCGTAGACAGCGAACGCCAGATCACGCTCGATTTCTTGGGCCGTGATGACGATTCTGCCGTTGCGGTGCGTCCGCTCGATCGCACTGCGAAGCATCGCAACAAGAACGATCTTTACGTAGTGCCGGTTGACGAACACCTCGTCGTCCACCGCGACGACGGTGATCGCGAGTGAACGGAGTCGCGCCTCGTCGGACACTTGCTCGCTCGCTTCATGAAGGAGTCGCGCGATCGCCACGTACTCGCGCGGCTTCGAGGTGGTTTCAAGCATCAACAGATGCAGCGTGTCGGACTCGCGGCGCATGGTCGGCGGACTCAGCCTGTTGCGAAGCGCATGCCGCTGTGGTTCGCGCGATAGCAGTGGTCAGGCGCTCGTTTGGTTGTCGATTCGATGACAACCAGCTCGAGGCGATAACAATCAGTTGCGATCGCGCCGTTCGATTTCGACACTGCTGTCGGTTGGCAACGGTCGGCCGCCTTCGTTCTCCCATCGCTCGATCGCGCGTCGCTTGAGCTCTGAATCCTCGCGACCCGGGCGAAGAGCCTGGCCGTCTTCATCAGTGGGCGAGCGCTTGATTGTCTTCGTGGATATTGCTGACCTCATTCTGAGGACCTCCTCGCGCCGGGCACGAGCTCGTCGCCGCAACGCCTTCGCACAACGGGAGCGTGAAATAGAACGTGGCTCCACGTCCCGGAACGCTCTCGAGCCAGATCCGACCGCCGTGGGCCTCGACGATGCCCTTCGCGATGAAGAGTCCGAGCCCCGTACCCTTCTTGCCGCGAGTTTCATGCTTCCAGAAGCGGTCGAAGACGGATGCAAGATCTTCGAGCACGATCCCAGGTCCGTTGTCGGACACCTGAAAGCGTACAAATTCACCGTCGCGTACAGCGGCGATCGAGATACGACCACCCTGCGGAGTGAATTTGGTCGCGTTCCCGACGAGGTTCTGGAGGACCTGGACTACGCGATCCTGATCTGCGCGAACGACGAGCTCGCTGCGTTCTCGAGGACGCTCGAGTACGAGCTGCTTCTTGGCGGCAGCGTCGCCAAACATCTCGAAGACCGTGTCCACCAGGCGGCTCACGGCCGTTGGCCTGGGAATCACGGACAAGTGCCCCGATTCGATCGTGGCGACATCGAGCATGCTGCCGATCAACGATTCCATGCGTAAGGCTACCGCCTCGATCCTTTCGGCGTGGATCTTCGTCGTGGCGCTGTCTTCGCCCTCGCGAAGCACCTCGGCGTGCAGCAAGATCGAAGCAAGTGGATTGCGTAGGTCGTGTGCGACAATCCCCATGATCTCGTCGCGTGCTGCGACGGCCCTTCGGGAGGTCTGCAGCGCGGTCTGTTCCTTTCGGTACGAACGGCCGAGCACGTTTGCGATGTACGCCGCGATCGCGAGACTCGCTGCAACCAGGATTCCCACCAACGTGTTCAACAGGCCTCGCAATCGAGACCGTTCGCCCGCGACCCGTCGATAGAGATCGTCGATCGCCGATTCCTCGTGGTCGATCAGTCGATCCAGTGAGGCTCCGAGCTCTCGCTGCAGCGGGACCAACTCGGTCTCGAATCGTCGCGCCAGCGTGCTCATGTCCTCGCCATGTGCCGCCTCGACAAGGATCTCCTGGTGACTTCGAAACGCCTTTGCGTCTCCTTCTACCGCCGTCACGAACGCGCTCGTGGTGACGTCGGATGTACCCTGCGTCAGGGTCCGAATGCCTCGATCGAAGTCGTCCTGAGCATCTCGCAGCCTCTGCAGAAATACCGGGTCACCGGAGATCAGATAGCCGCGGCCCGTCGAAACGATTGCTTCACCGCTCCAGCGCAGTCGCTCGGCGAACGTGATCTGGTTCTCTCCGGTCCGGACTTGATTGACGTGTGTCGCGGCGACCAGGTTGAACCGCCGTGCCGCGAGAATCATCCCGCCCGCGAGCAGCAAGACAACCACGCCATACCCGATCATCGCGGTCAGCCAGAACCGTCCAAGGCGCCTTCGCATGATCATCTTGGTTCCTGCAGCGGACGCAATGCAGCCGCCGAGCCACGACGACCTGCGGCCGATGTGGCGATGGCGCGCGGCTCCGGTTCCCGTACGTTCTCAGAATGAGAACGGCCGCGATGGCGACGGTATCAAAATGTGTGTCCCGGACCTCTGACCCAAGAATTTCGGGAACCCACGGTTCGCAGTCCGCAGGTCAGAGCTGTGGCACTGCGCTGAGCTGATCGCGCGGCAAGAGCGCGATGTCGACGAAGCCGGCGTCGCACAACGCCCCGAGTGCGTGGAGGACCTGCGAGCTTGTCCCGGCAGCGGCGCCGAGCTCGACATCGGTGCGTTCGCCAAACAGCTCGCTCGCCTTGTGCTCCCTGAGCGTCATCTCGAGCTTGGCGAAGTCGCGCTCGTCACCTGTATCTGGAATTTCCTGGAACTCGTTCAGCTTCGACACACCCACCCAGATGACCTTCGGATCGAGCAGCACCGAAAGCTGTGGCACCGCGCTGGCATCGTTGGCTGGTTTGTCGCGCAGCTTCATCTGACTGCACAAGATGTGACTCGCCATCTGCGGGACCTCGGGATCCTCGCGCACGACGTTGAAGTAGGTCTCGCGGTCGGCGAACAGGTGCAGCGCGGACATCGCGTTGGCGGCCGGTTCGTCCTCGAGGTTGAACGTGACCGCCAGGCCGCGCCAGCCGACGGTCGGCAACAGCTTCGCGTTCGCGTCGATCGCGGCGTCCAGCTCGGTGTGCTTGCTGTCAATCTCTGCGAGGGTTGCGACGAGCTTGCGATCGACGAACACGCCTGAGGGCCCGATGAACACCGCCCGGTAGCTCGTCAGGACGTCCTTGTCGTCGACCTTCTCGCCACGCGCACGCATGGCCTGTGCGAGCAGCTCGTTCTCGCGGACAAATTTGCGCTCGAACGCTTCGAACTCGTTCTTTGGCGGCGCTTCCTTCTTGCATGCGAACAGCGCGAGCACCGACACGACCACCAGCTTCTGCATGACGGTGCTATACGACGCCCGGCGCGCGAACACTACCGTCGTGTTCGGCCTCGTCCTACTGTGGCGACCATGATGACTCTCGAATGGATCGGCGCGCTCGCTCGCTACAACCGCTGGATGAACGACAAGCTCTACGGGCTTGCCGCCACGCTCGGCGACGAAGCACGCAAGCGCGACGTCGGTGCGTTCTTCAAGTCGATCCACGGCACGTTCAACCACCTCCTGGTCGCCGACAGAGTCTGGCTCGCCCGCTTCACGGGCGTGACCGTTCCGGACGAGCTCATGGGCCCGGGAGGTATCCGCTCCCTCGACCAGGAGCTCTACGGCGATTTCGAGGAGCTTCGCCGCGAGCGAGCGACGACCGATGACGAGCTCTCGGCCTGGGTCGCCGGGCTCACCCCCGAGCGGCTCGCCGCTTCGCTCGTGTACATGCGCCGCGGTCAGAAGCAGGAGTCTCCGCTCTGGTGGGCGGTTGCACATGTCTTCAACCACCAGACCCACCATCGTGGACAGATCACGACGCTGCTGACGCAGCAGGGCTGCGATCCTGGCTCGACCGACCTCTTCGCAATGCTGCACGAAGAGCGACGCGGGCACCGCTGAAGTCTGTCACGTTCAGCGGACTCGAGACATTGATGGGCATGACGGAGACCGAACGCTCCGACCGACAGGAGTTCGAAGCCCTGGTACGTCGGCATCAAGCGCAGGTTTGCGGCGTCGCATATGCGGTGCTTCGCGACCGGAGCAGAGCAGAGGAGGTCGCGCAGGACGCGTTCTTGATCGCGTGGCGTGACCGCGCTGCATCGACACCGAGCGCCCGCTGGCTCTGCGGGATCGCGCGCAACCTGGCTCGCAACGCGGCTCGCCGTCGAAGGGAGTCCTCGATGACCGACGATCCAGCCTCACCGGCACGCGACGCGCGAGACGAGCTCATCGATCGCGAGGATGCGGCGCGCGCCGACGCCGCGCTTGCGCGCCTGCCCGACAAGTACCGCGAAGCAGTCGTCCTGTACTACGGCGGCGACGAATCGATTGCCGACGTCGCAAGCGCCCTCGGCATCTCGGAGGACTCGGCCCGCCAGCGTGTCCATCGCGGCCGTGCACGTCTTCGCGATCTGCTCGCGACGGTCGAAACCGCCCTGCGTGCGACGCGGCCGACGGCAGCGTTCACGGCCGCTTGTGTGGCCGCCTGGTCGGCGGGCAAGCCGGCACACGCTGCGACGATGCCGAAGCGACCTTTGGTTCCGCTGATCGGTGCCGGCTTTGTCGTGCTGGCTGCGGGTGTCGCGACGGTCGCTACCTCACGCGACGGGCAGCACGTCGACCGTATGCAGACCGCGAGTAGGACGTCGTCGACAACCGATCCGAGGGCCGCGCTGCATCGGCGGTTCGGTGCGAGCCCACGGCCACTGGCGCCCGGAGCGTTGCCACGCAACGTGCTCGCGATCGGTACGCCAACCGGCGCTGCGTCGTCGGCGCCTTCGCTGTCGACGGCGAAGCTCGTGGAGCTCGACTTCCAGGCGGCGCCGTTCGCCGACCTCATGAGTCTGTTCCGCAACGAGCTGGAGGTGCCGATCTGGGTCGCCTACGAGACCGACGCGACGATCGACATCAACACGCACGGCAAGCGTCCAGCGATCGACGTGCTCGACGAGGTGCTCGGCATGGCGAACGCGAATCGCGAGGAGGTCGCTGCGATCCGGGTGGTGCCCGGTGGTCGCACGGACGCGGTTCTGCTTGGCGGCGAAACCGTATCGCTCAGCATCCACAGCATTCCGCTCAACTTCGTCCTCGACCTGCTCGAGCCGAAGCTTGGTATGCCGATCGGCCGCCTCGGGACCGAGGTGCTGCCGGGCCAGACAGATGGCGAGGGGCGGCCTGTCGTCGAGCAGTCTCCGCTGGTGAGCCTCGAGGTCCAGGACGTGAGCGCGGGCGCGGCGCTACAGCAAGCTCTGACTCAGGCCGGTGTTGGCTACGAGCTCACGACCGGCTTTGTGATCCTGCCGCAGTAGGACGCTCCGTGGATGAGCCCGCAGTCGTCAGGCGTTGCCTTCACATGCGCGTTCTCTTCGTTTCGCTGATCGCCGTTACGGGATGCGCCTCGTCGCGAACTGCCACGACCAAGGCGCCTGCAAGCGCGACGAGTTACCCGGCGAAGCTCTACGCGGGTCTGTTCGTGAAAGGCGCGCGCCACACGTACACCGCCGAGTCGAAGCGCTCGCATTGGGATGACCAGGACCCTCGGGCCGACCCGCATGGCAACGTCGAGGAAACGTTCGCCGGCTCGATCTCGTGCACGGTCACCGAAGTCCGCGAGTTGCCCTCGGCGATCGCTTCACGCATCGAATGCGACGACCCGAGCGGAGTCCTCATCGTGGGCGACGCACCTGCGGGCATCTACGTGGCGACGGCGGATGGCCTGTGGAGTGTCCCCGAGATGCCCCGGGTCGCGCCGACGTCGACGAAGTACAGGCTGTTTGCATGGCCGCCGGTCGCGGCTGACATACAGGAACCGGATCCGAAGAATCCGGGTTGGGGCACCACGACCACGATCTCGCAGAACGGCGCGCTCTGGTGCCGGTACTTCACGTTCATCGCTGGTGACGACGGTGACGAGCAGATCTGCGTGGGCGATGGGATCGTGGTCTCGGGCTCTGCGTCGTCGGCAGGTGGCTCGTCGTACGAAATGTCGTACTCGCTCGCGAAGACGTAGGCAGTCAGGTGCTGGCCTTGTCGCACACGGCTCGAGCTTGCGCCGCTTCACGTCCGTCGCCGGGCTCGTCCTTCGACGAGAGGGGTGAATCCGTCGAGCAGGCGCGCGAGGCCCAGCTCGAACAGCGCATCGATGTCGAGCTCGAACGACGACGAGATGCCGTGCATCATCTTCGCGAAGTAGGGAAACCGGCCGGAGTCCGCGAGCGCGGCGAACTTCGCCTCGTTCATGCGCATGTGGTCCTCCTCGGTGATGCCGGTGTCGCCGATCGCTTGCGCTTCAGCCTCGAGGTTCACGGCGAGGCCCTGGATGAAGCTGTGCAGCACCACATGCACCTGCAACTTGGCCGGGGCGCGAAGCGCGGAACCGTCGAGCGCGCGCATCACCCAGTCGGCAAGCGCCAACGCATTCGGCATCGGGCTCGGGCGGCTGATGTGCACCACGCGTGCGAGCCAGGGGTGACGCTTGAAGATGCGCCACTCGTGTCGCGCGCCGAGCTCGAGCTGCGCCCGCCATCCGTGCGGTGGGGTCGCTGGAAGCGCTTCCTCTCCGAGCGCGGCGTCCGTCATCAGGGTGATCAGCTCGTGCTTGTTGCGCACGTGACGGTAGAGCGACATTGCCGAGGTATCGAGTCGTGCGGCGAGCCCGCGGATCGACAGCGCTGCAAGCCCTTCCGCATCCGCGATCTCGAGCGCAGCCGCGGTCACGCGCTCGCGGGATAGCTCGCCGTGGCCAGGTGCGCTCGTCCTCGGACGGACCCCCGAGACGACCGTGCCCGAGCGCGGCTTGGCGTGCACCAGGCCTTCGTTCGTCAGGAGCCGCAGCGCGTGGGCAGCGGTGGCCGTTGCGACTTTCCAGCGAGTCGCGAGCTCGCGGGTCGAGGGCACGCGCGCGCCCGGCACCAGCTCGCCGGATTCGATGCGACGGCGCAGGTCGGCCGCGATCCTCAGGTGGGGCGTCATGCAGCTGTACTAGCACAGTAGATGGCAGGAGCGGCGTCGGCTCCGGCGTGGGCTAGCACAGTTCGTGAAATAACCTGAACTGGGATTGCCGGCCGGCTTCTCTGCGTACAGCGTTCCGTCAGACAGGAACACTGTACGCAAGGGAGTACGAGGATGAACCGACGAATCTTGATCAGTGGCGCCGGCATTGGCGGCCCGGCGCTCGCGTGGTGGATGGCCCAGCAGGGCTGGGAGGTCACGGTGGTCGAGCGCGCGCCCGCGCTGCGCGACGGCGGCCAGGCCGTCGACTTTCGCGGCCCGGTGCACCGCGAGGTGCTCGAGCGCATGGGCATGTGGCAGGCGATCTGCGCGCATCGCACGCGGGGCTCCGACATGGTGTTGCTCGGGCGGAGCGGCCGACCGATCACGACGCTGCCATCGGTGATGATGAGCGGTGACCTCGAGATCCAGCGCGGCGACCTGTCACGGCTGCTCTACGAGCGAACGAGGGACATCGTCGAGTATCGCTTCGGCGACCACCTCACCGCGCTCGACCAAGATCCCGACCAGGTCACGGTGCGGTTTGCGAGCGGCAGCAGCGCGAGTTACGACCTGGTCGTCGGCGCTGACGGACTTCACTCGGGCGTGCGCGCGCTGGCGTTCGGTGAGGAGTCGAAGTTCGCGCGGCATCACGGCTACCGGATCGCGACGTACTCGTTGCCGAACGTGCTCGGGCTGAACGGCAGCGCGTTCACGTATACGGTCCCGGGCCGCGCGTGCATGGTGTCTGCCGAGAGCGAATCTCGGGCACGGGCGCTATTCGTGTTCGCGGGCGGCCCGCTGGGCGACGAGCGGTTCGATGCAGCGCGGCAGCAGGAGGTGTTGCGCGCGACGTATCACGATGTCGGGTGGGAGGTGCCTCGCGTCCTCGCCGAGCTGCCTCACGCGACCGACCTCTATGTCGACCAGATCGCGACCATCGCGATCGATCGCTACGCGACGGGCCGCGTGGTCCTCCTCGGCGATGCGGCGTACGGAGGCACGCTCGGCGGCCAGGGCACGCCGCTCGCGATCGTCGGTGCCTACGTGCTCGCGGGAGAGCTATCTGCGGCCCGAGGAGACCACCTCGCCGCATTTCGGCAGTACGAAGCGCGGATGCGGCCGTACGCGACGAGCTGCCAGAAGGGCGCCGAACGCGCAGGTTCGTTCT
Organism: Kofleriaceae bacterium; assembly: GCA_013368795.1. Lineage (GTDB taxonomy): Bacteria > Myxococcota_A > Polyangia > Haliangiales > Haliangiaceae > JABFXX01. Next base: position 20,447 of record JABFXX010000435.1, on the reverse strand, counting down.
TCGCGCCGCGCACCCGCGTCGGACTGTTCGCTCGCGACCTGTTTTACCGGGCATTCACCTCTCGATTGCTGATCAAGCAATTCGAGAAGCTGGTCAAGTCGAGCGCCACTGCGTTCGAGCTGCCGGACTACGGAGGGGCGGCGAGCGGCCTCGCTGAAGGGTTCAGATCGCGAGGCGCATCGCGAGCAGTCCCACGACGAGCGTGAAGTACTCCCAGAACACCAGGCGCGGAGAATACGAACGCGCCGGGCTCCGCAGGTGCGAGGCCCGGGAAGCACGAGCGCGACCACGGCGCCCGTGACGCCCCGCTCGTTTCAAGGCCGGTTTGACCGCGCGATTGCCTCCACATCGTGAGCGGCCACACTGATGGAATGAGCAGACCGGAACTGGTGAGGTTCGAGATCGAAGCTGGTGAAATGGCGGTCCGCTTGGCGGGCGATCGAAAGAACCCGGCGCTTCTCCTGATCCACGGGTTTCCAACCTCCTCCGAATCGTTCCGGAGGGTGATCGATCCGCTCGCGCAAGACTGCTTCGTGATCGCCCCTGACCTTCCGGGGTTCGGAGACTCTCCCCCGATCGAGCGCCCCACGTTCTCGCGCTTCGCCGACATGATCCACGGACTGCTCGCGCGGCTCGGAGTCGAGTCCTTCCACCTCTACCTTCACGACTACGGAGCGGCGGTAGGGCTTCATCTCGCCACGCGAGCGCCGCACAGGATGCGCAGTCTCATCATCCAGAATGCCAATGCTCATGAGAGCGGGTTGGGGCCGCAGTGGTCGGCGACCCGCGCTTTCTGGGACGATCCCACGCCGGAGCGTGAAGCCGAGGCGACCGCGCACCTGACCTTCGAGGGCACGCGCGAGCAATATGTGGGCGGCGTGCCCGAGGACATCGGCCAGGTCGTCGATCCGCGGCGGTGGGAGGAGGACTGGCGGATCATGTCGCTCCCCGGGCGGCTCGAGACGCAGCGTGCACTGGTGCTCGACTATCGCAGTCACGTCGCGCGCTTCGAGGAGATCGCCAGCTACCTCGAGCGCTGGCATCCCTCGGCGCTCATGCTGTGGGGGCGGCACGATGTCTTCTTCGACCTCGAGGAGACCGTCTCGTGGATGAAGGCGCTCCCACGCATGGAGGCGCACATCCTCGACGGTCCGCACTTTCTGCTGGAGACCCATCCGGCCGAATGCGCCGCGTTGATGGGTGGCTTCATCAGGCGTGTTTCATCTCAGGATTGATCAGCGAGCGGACCGCGGCCCTGTATCATCGCGCGCGTGAAGCGACTGGTTGTCCCTCTCGTAGTTTCGGCCATGACAGCGGGCTGCTCTGGAGACGATGGTGGTGGAGGAAACCTACCCACCTACGAGACGCTGCTCGAAGATGACTTCTCGACGTTTCCGTTCGGCTGGACCTGGGCCGGCGGAGGTGGCCCGCGCTCCGAGACCGACTTCGGGTTTCCTGCTCCTTCGGGATACGTGAGCGGGGCGGGCTTCGTGTCGCCACCCGGCACGTTCACGTTCGAGAGCCAGAAGCTCGATGCCCACGTGACCGCGTATCTCCAGAACAGCCAAGCATTCGGCGAGCAATACGCACTGCTCAGGGTGGCTAACGACTTCACGGACGTCCCCGGCCCGGAGCTCGGCTACGTGGGCTATCGGCTCATCACCAATCGACAGGCAGATCAGCCGGTCGCGGGGTATCCGGCTGGTAACACCGCGGAGGTGCACTGCGCCTTCGATGGCGGAACCCCTGTTCACGTTCAGGTTCCGTACGAGGATGGAGCGGTCGCCTACGATCTATTCATCACCGTCGATTCGCAAGGTACCCGCTGTGGGTTCGACGACACGGTCGTCGCGACGACTGCTGCAACATCGGTGACGGGTGCGTACAGGCCCGTGCTCGGGGCTACCGCATCGAGCGATGCATGGTTCGATAACCTGATCATGCGCCGCGCCGAGTGATCTGACGCGCAATGTTCCACGTCATGCGGTCGACCGACCGCATCGCTCACGCGAACGGAGGAACGTGGACGAAGGTCAACGAGCTCATCGACACCGGCAGAAACCTCGGCGTCGGCGGCCCCCTGAGCGGCCGTCGCTCCGTATCGCCGTCGTGCCCACATTGGCAGCCTTGCAGCCGCTCGACACGTCCGCGCAAGATCGAGCGATGTCGGGGACCGATACGAAAGTGATTCGCGGCGGTAGCGAGAGCGCACCGGTCGCGAGACCGCATCCGCCCGACACGACACAGTTCGTTCCCGATCTGCCTCGGTTCGGACGGTTTCAGACAACAGCCGAGCTTGGCGCGGGAGCGATGGGCACGGTGTTCCGCGCCCACGACGACGCGCTCGGTCGTGACGTCGCGATCAAAGCGCTGAGCGCGGGCAACGACGCTGGCATTCGCGAGCGATTCCTCCGCGAGGCTCGCGCGATCGGTGCCGTGCATCATCCGAACATCCTCGCGATCTACGACGCGAGCACGGAAGGCGACACGCCGTACATCGTCATGGAGCTGGCGACCGCCGGTGCGCTCTGGGACCGCGTCAGGGCAGGTCGTGTGGATGCGGAAACCGTACGTCAGGTCGGGATCCAGATCGGGCGAGCGCTCGCTGCTGCGCATGCCGCGAACATCCTGCACCGTGACGTCAAGCCGGCAAACATTCTCGGTACCGCACTCGGCGTCTGGAAGCTCGCCGACTTCGGCATCGCCCGCTTGCCAGACTCGACACTCACGGCCACGGGGCAGTTCCTCGGGTCGCCTTCCTACGCGGCACCTGAATCGCTGCAGAAGGGCGAGTTCAGCCCAGCATCTGACGTCTACGCGCTCGGCGTGACGCTCTACGAGGCGCTTGCGGGCACACCGCCGCACGGCGATCACGACATGCGCTCGCTGATGCGAAAGCTGTCCGAGGATCCGCCACCCGTGCAAACGAGGGTCGCCGTTCCTGGTCCGCTCGGCGCGGCCATCATGGCGGCGCTTGCGCGCGATCCAGGACGACGACCGAGCGCAGAGCAGCTCGCGAGCATGCTCGCCGCGACGGAACACGCGAGCGCTCCGCCAGCTGCGAGTCGCGATATGGCCGTCGCACCGGTTGCGACCCGCGGGTGGACGCACAAGCAAAAGCTCGTCGTAGCTGCGATCGCGGTCCTCGCCTTGCTCTTCATCATCTGGCGCGAGCGCGACCGTCCCGTGCCTGCGGCTGCAGCGAACGCGCACGCGCCGGACGCGACCGCGGACGAAGGTGAGGAGATCAGTGAGCCGGATCTCCAACAGCCGACGGTGCTCGATCAATACGGTAACCCTGTCGACGAGGAGACCGCGAGGCAGGTACTCGAGCAGCTTCAGCACGAGGGACGGGGCCGAGGTCGCGGCAAACATCATCGGAATTAGAGCGACGGTCGAGCATGTTCGAGGAGACATCATCGGAACCGTCGTTGATCGGCGCCGTGACCCGCGGCTATCGCGTCCTGTCGCGCATCGGCAGCGGCACGATGGGGCAGGTCTACGAGGCGGAGGACACGAGCACCGGAAAACACGTCGCGCTGAAGGTCCTGCGCAAGAGTCACAACAAGGACCTGGCGGCGCGCTTCCTGCGTGAGGGCAAGACGCTCGCGCTGCTCAGCCATCCCAACATCGTGCAGCTGGTCGACATGGGGCAGCTCGACGATGGGACCCTGTTCCTCGCGACCGAGCTCGTCCCGGGCGGCTCGCTGCGCGAAGTCATGGACCGAGGGCGCCTCGAGCACGGTCGCGCGCTCGAGCTCGTCCGTCAGCTGCTCGCTGCGTTGCAAGCAGCCCACGAGCTCGGCGTCGTGCACCGCGATATCAAGCCGGAGAACGTGATGGTTGGCGACGGGGACTTCGTCAAGGTGCTCGACTTCGGCGTCGCGAAGCTGCTCGCCGACACCGTCGCGGGTCTGGGCGAAGCGAACCTGACGAGCGTCGGGTTCAGCATCTTCGGTTCCGCGCTCTACATCGCACCCGAGTCGGTCATCGGCCAGCCCGTCGACGCGCGCATCGACATTTACTCGACGGGGGCGATGCTGTTCGAGATGCTCGCCGGCAGTCCTCCGTTCGACGACGAGAATCCGGCCGTGTTGCTGCACAAGCAGGCATTCGAGCCCGCGCCGACACTCGCGCAGGCAGCGCCGTCGCAGACGTTCGCGCCCGAGCTCGAGGCGCTCGTCGCGCGTGCACTCGCGAAGCAGCCCGACGACCGGTTCCGCTCGGCTGCGGACATGAGCGAAGCGGTCGAGGTCGCAATGCGAACCTTCGCCCCGGCGCGGCCGGTCCCCGCGCCGAGCGCGCCGGCGGAGGTCGTACCCGCTCGGCCGTCCGTTCAGGATCGTGCAGCAACCGAGCTCGTGCGAAGGCCGAAGCCGCGCAGGCTCGTACTCGGCGGTATTGCCGCTGCCCTGGTCGCTGTTGTTGCTATCGCGATGGCGGCCCGCGGTGGAAGCGGCGCGACCGCGAGGACGCGTCCGGATGTGACCTCCCCGGAACAAGCCGCAACGTACCTGTCGAAAGGACACTCGGAGCTCGAGCTCGGCCACTACCAGCAAGCGCTCGCCGCCTATGAACGAGCGTTGCGTGCTGCACCACAGCTCGGCAATGACAAGACGCTTCGAGCGAACCTCCTGAAGGTGGCAGATGGCAAGGACTCCCTCGCGATCGTCCTGGCGCTCGATCTGCTGACCGCACTTTCGCCGCCTGCGCACGACGCCGTCGTCGCGTATGCGTCGAGCGGCAAGCTCATGGACCCGCGCCATCGCGCGATGATGATCGCCGAACGCGACGGCGTCGCTGACAAGGTCGACCGCGTGCAGAGCGCGATACTCGATCTGCAGCAGACGTCGTCATGCGACGAGCGCAAGGCGCTGATCGCGCAGCTCGGCGCGTCGAAGGATCGGCGGGCGCTGCCTGCGCTCAAACGTATTCGCTCCGTGAAATGCGTGGAGCGCGAAGCGACAGACGCCATCGGACGCCTCGAGGCGGCCAACTAGCGTCCGAACGTGCGCTGCTGCCACGACGTGCGCGAGAGCGCGGAACGCGAACGCTGAGCGAGCATCTATCCGCACGTAAGCTCTCATACGCGGATCCCCATACCGCCCGCACGTCGTTTGCAGGTGTCGACGCTTGGTGGTGGAAGCGCTCTCGTCTGGAGTCATGCGGGTGAACGTCGCGACGCGCGAGTACCACGCGTCCGCCGACGAAGGATGGTTGGCGCTCCGCAGCGATCGCGTCCGGCGGCGCGACTACATCGATCAGCTCGTCCTCACCTTCGGGTTCCAGAGCGGCGTCGAGAGTGCGCTTGCCTACACGCCAGGCTTACGTGCGGCGATCGATCTCCGAGCCCGATCTCGCGCCGGTCTCATCGCGCAGGACCTTCTCGGCATCGGAATGCGTCCCGTCGACATCGCGAGCTTGCCCCAGTACGAGGTCGAGCCGTTGGAGGACGTTGTCGAAGGGCTCGGTTGGATGTACGTGCTCGAGCGCTCCACGCTTCACTTCGACGCTGTTCGCCGCGCGATGCATCGCACCTTTGGTTCAGGTCTGCCGACGGCGTTCTTGTCCGCTTACGGAGGCGAAGGGAGCTCGAAGTGGCAGTCGTATGGTCAGACGCTCGACACGGTCTGCCGCGACGATGACTCCGTGATGTGTTTGATCGCGGCGTCTCGTGGCGCGTTCCGTGCGCTCGGACGATGGACACGCGCGATGCGAAACCGGCTTCGAGGTCTCCCGCAACAGCTGGTCAATCCGCTCGGGTGACGCCGAGGTCTTGGGGGCTAGCCACGCGAGCACGACGTGGCATCAATTCTCCAAGGACCGAATGATGGGCGATCACGACCACGAGGACGGTCACGGTCACAGCCACGGCGAAGGTGGGCATGACCACCACGCGCCGCCCGAGCGGATGACGCGGGCATTCGCGATCGGCATCACGCTGAACATCTTGTTCGTCGCGGTCGGCGCGGTCGCCGGCGTGATCGCGCACTCGACGGCCCTCCTCGCGGATTCTGCTCACAACCTCGGCGATGTCCTCGGGCTGGCGATGGCGTGGGGCGCGACCGTGCTCGCGCGACGTGCGCGCACCGCGCGGAGAACGTATGGCCTGCGGCGCACCACGATCCTCGCCGCGCTCGCCAATGGCGGTCTGGTGCTGTTCGCGGTCGGCGGCGTCGTGTGGGAGGCGATCCTGAGGCTCGGCAACGAGCATCCGGTCGACGGCGCCCTCGTCGCGATCGTGGCCGCAAGCGGTGTGCTCATCAACGGTGCGTCTGCGATGCTGTTCGCCAAAGGTCGCGAGAAGGACATCAACATCCGCGGCGCGTTCCTGCACCTGATCGCAGATGCTGCCGTGTCAGCCGGCGTCGTCGTCGCGGGGCTTCTCGTGTGGCGGACCGGGTGGATCTGGATCGACCCGGTCACGAGCCTCCTCGTCTCGGCGACGATTCTCTATGGCACGTGGAAGCTCGTGCGCGAGGCATTCGATCTCCTGCTCGACGCGGTGCCGGCGCACATCGATCCCGACGCGGTCGAGAAGTATCTCGCGCAGCTGCCGGCCGTCCGCGAAGTCCACGATCTCCACGTCTGGTCGATGAGCACGACGGAGGTCGCACTGACGGCGCATCTCGTCCTGCCATGGCCATCCGCGGCGCCGGAGTTCCTGACCACGGTGCAGGACGACCTCGTGAAGCGCTTTGGCATCCACCACATCACGATCCAGTTCGAGGACTGCGTCGGACCCGATTGCCTCCAGGCGTCGCCGGAGTCGCTGTGACCGACGACAAGGGGCGTGGGTACTGGGGCAGCTCGATACACCCGACGTGATCCGCTTTCGCAATTTTCGAGAAGCGCAGCGGCAACGGCCTATTGCAAGCTGAGCGTCATGAGGTCTCGTCGCAGATCAGGAAATGCACTGCTGATCTCTGCCCTGATTGCCATCGGGTTGATATCGCCCGGATGTCGGCACGATCAGCCCTCGGATTCGAAGGAGGAGAATATCAAGATGTCGATTCAGTACCTGGAGATCGTCAGCGACGATGTAGACACGGTGGCTGCGTTCTACGAGCGCGTGCACGGCCTGTCGTTTGGTGCTCCGGACCCCGACCTCGGGCAAGCCCGTGTGGCGACTCGAGCGGACGGCTCGCTCGTCGGCATTCGGAAACCGCTCGCGGCACACGAACAGCCGCTCATGCGCACGTACTTCGCCGTCGACGATATTCAACAAGCGGTGAAGAAGGCCGAGGCCGCCGGCGCGACCGTTGCCTATGGGCCGACCCGACAGGGAGCCCGCGGCACGTTTGCGATCCTGTTCCAGGGCGGCGTGCAGCACGGACTCTGGCAACGCTGACGCTCAAGGCACCGGCTCCTCGATGCCGTGGCACGAGTCCTCGGTTGCCTCACATGTGCCGCCGGCCGCGCTGCACTCGGCAGGAGCCTCCATCTTCGTCGACTTGTCCGCGAGCACGCAGCAGCACGCGCCGCCGAGGGTCAACTTCCCGGGCTCACTCCACGACCGCGATCGTCGTCATCATCCCGGCCTCGGCATGCTCGAGGATGTGGCAGTGCATCATCCAGGTGCCGGCGTCGGTCGGCACGACGCCCACATCGATCTGCTCGTTCGCGTGGATGAGGACGGTGTCGCGAAAGAACGGCTCGTCGACCGGTACTCCGTTTCGCGCGAGCAGGCGGAAGAACATGCCGTGCGTGTGAATTGGGTGGATGCGCGGTGACTCGTTCACGAAGTGCAGGCGCTGGAACTTGTCGCGCTCGAGCGTCGCACTCGGCGGCATCGCGTGCTCGTGGTTCATGAAGGCCACGCCGTCGATCGTCCACGAGATCCCGAATGGCCCGCCGGACTGCGCGTTCAACCGGAAGGTATGCGCGATCGACGCTGCGAGCGCGCCATCCCAGCGCGGGACCTTGGCGTGGGCAGGCGACGCGAAGTGCGGTGTGTCGACCAGCGGTCCTTCGACCTCGAAGCGAGCGAGCACGTTCGGCCGCCTCGCGAGAAAGCGGTCGACAACATCGAACGGGACCGACGAGCTCTTGTCGAACGTGACATCGACGTCGATGCGGTTGCCGGGCGCCAGCTCGAAGCCGCGTGCTGGAATCGGTGCGCGCAGGTACAACCCATCGACCGCAACGATCGTCGCATCGAGATCTCCGAAGTCGGGCGCGTACACGCGGCCGTTCGAGCTATTGAGCATGCGGATCCTGATCCGCTCACCCGGCTGGACCTTCTCGATGACATCCGTCCGGCCGTTGACCGTGATCGCGTTGCCCCAGCGACCGTCCATTGCAAGGTCGTGACGCGTGTTGAACTCGGGATAGATCTGGCCGTCCTTCAAGAGCCAGTCATCGACGACCCAGACGAGCTCGCGCGAGAAGGGCGGTGGCTTCTCGTCCTCGACGACGAGCACGCCGTACAGGCCGCGCTCGACCTGTTCGCTCGAGCGCACGTGCGGATGGAACCAGAACGTGCCGGCGTCCTTCGGCGTGAACTCGTAGACGAACGTCTCGCCTGGTTGCACCGGCTTCTGGGTGAGAAACGGAACGCCATCCATCGCGTTTGGCAGACGAACGCCATGCCAGTGGATCGTCGTCTCCTGCGGCAACCGGTTCGTGAACTGAACGCGGACGGTCTCGCCGAGCTTCACGCGCAGCGCCGGGCCGGGTACCTGACCGTTGTAGGCCCAGACCTCGAGCTCCTTGCCATCGACGAGTGGAAGCTTCGTCGGCGCGGCCGTGATCTCGAATGTGCGCACGGTCCCGTTCGGGTGCGCGTCGTCTGGATACGCACCCTCGAACTCGGCACGTGCTTGCTCGGCCGGTGGTGGTGGCGTGCTCGACTCGCGGCAAGCCGTCGACGCGAGCAGCATCAGCAGCGCGATGTGTCTCACTGGACGACGATGATGCCCTTGGTCATGTTCATGCTGCACGCATAGCCGAGCTTGCCCGCCTTGGGAAAGGTCACCGCGAGCTCGACGGGCTTGTCGAGCGGCAGCTCGCGCTCGATCTTCTTGCCGTCGTCCATCGTCAGCACGACGCTCTTCGTGCACGTCTGATCGGTCGTGCGCGTGAAGACGAGCGTGACCGGCTTCTGCGCCGGGACATTGACGCTGTCCGGGTTGAAGCCGCGCTTCGTGACGGTGATCTCGATCCGGCTCGGGTCCTTCGCCTTCGGCGCGTCGGCAGAGGCGGTCGCGCCGAATGCGAGGCTCAGGGGAATGAGGAGAGTGCGGAGCTTCATGGTGGTATAGGCCCTTCGGAGTGGTTCCGTGACAGGTTTTCTAGATCTTGATTCCGTCGCGTGCGAGCTCGCTGGCGGTCGCTTCGTCGGCGACCGTGCCCTTGGGGTGCTCGTACCATGCGTTCGCGGACGCCTCGGTCAGGTTGTTTCGGACTTTTAGCAGCGTGAACATGCCGCCCATGTCGATCTGATCGAACGGCCCTTTGCCGCCCATCATGGAGATGCTGTTGCGGGGGCGTTGCATGGCCATCATCTCGCCCATGCCGGTCTCGCCCATCGTCATGTAGCCGGGAACGATGCGGTTGATCCGGTCGTCGACGCCGCTCACGTCGGCGCCGATCAGGTTCGGCACGTCGTGACCCATCTGGTTCATGACGTGATGGGTCATGTGACAGTGCAGCGGCCAGTCTCCCGGTGCATCGGCGATGAACTCGATCACGCGCACCGCGCCGACGGGCACGAGCGTCGTCGTCTCCGGCCAGCGACCCTCGCGCGGGATCGGCCCACCGTCGGTCTCGACGACCTCGAACGCATGGCCGTGGAGATGGATCGGGTGGTGGTCCATCGGGCCCAGGTTGCCGAGCCGGATGCGCACGAGGTCACCGACCTCGGCGACGAGCGGTGACGTCGCGGGGAACGACTTGCTGTTGAACGTGAGCACGTTGAAGTCGCTCATCGCCATCGGATCCGGGCGCGCCGCGCCGATCGGGACCTTCCACTCGTGGAGCATCAGCGAGTAGTCGCGCACGCGTTGCGCCGGCGGCTCCTTCGGATGGACGACGATCATGCCGACCATGCCGAGCGCGATCTGTGTCATCTCGTCGAAGTGCGGGTGGTACATGAACGTGCCCGCCTTCGTGAACGTGAGCTCGTACTTGAACGTCTTGCCCGGTGGAATGTACTTCTGTGTCAGGCCCCCGACGCCGTCCATGCCGTTGGGCAGGAAGACGCCGTGCCAGTGCACCGTCGTCGGCTCGGGCAGCTTGTTCGTGACGTAGATCCGGACGCGATCGCCGACGACCGCCTCGATCAGCGGACCCGGCGTGCCGCCGTTGTAGCCCCACGCCTCGACGTCGAGGCCCGGTGCGAACTGGTGACGAATCGGCTCGGCGACGAGGTGGAACACCTTCACGCCACCGCGCCGCTCGAACGGCAGCGTACGACCGTCGGGCACGATCACCGGCGCGTAGCGTTCACCCGCGGGTGGTTTGGGTGGAACGACCGTCGGCTTCGGCGGCGGAAGCTCGAGCGGCTTGGCCTGCGGAGCCGGCGCGGGCGGCTGCGCGTGCTGGTGCGGCTGTGCCTGCGCCTGCTTGCGCGCGATCGCGAGCGCGCTCGCTGCGAGGCCGGTTTGAAGCCAGCTACGTCGTGACATCGTCATGGTTCGGAATCCTTCATGGCGTGACCGCCTCGGCGGAGCGCGGTCGCTTCGGTCATCGCGCCCCAGTAGCGGCGCAGTGCTTCGATGTACTGCCGACCGACGTCGGTCATCTCGCGACGTGCGATCAGGAGCTCGAACGGGCTCGCGTTCATCGCGTTGTACTGCAGCACCGTTTCGTCGAGGACGCGCTTGCGCAGCGGCAGCACGACATCGATCAGATGCCGCACCTCCGCGTACGCCTGCTGCACGCGCGATCGAGTCGTCGCAGCGCTCGCGCGCAGCTCGGTGGTGGTTGCTGCAGCCTGGTTCTGTGCCCGACGCTTCTCGGCGCGTGCGCGGGCGCGTGGACCCTGCTGCTGGTTGAACAGCGGAATGCCGAGGCGGACCGCGGGGCCGACCTCCCAGCCCGTATCCTCTCGGCGGGCAGTGGAGACACCGACGCCGAGCTCGGGGACGAACGTCCGCACCATTGCGTAGCGATGGCGTGCACTCGCCGCATCGGCATCCGCGCGAAGGGCGCTGAGATCGAGGCTGGCGCTGACCGCTGCGTCGTCGAGATCGGCGAGCTGCGGCTCCTTCGCCGGTGGTTCGGGCAGCCGACCGGCGACAGTCCACTTCGATTCAGCGAGACCGAGCAGCGCCCCGAGGTGGCTGCGTCGCTCCGCGATCAGCTGATCGGCGCGCGCGACCTCGATGCGAGCGCGTTCGCGCTGCTCCTGTTCGCGAGCGAGCGCGAGGTCGGTCGTGTTGCCGGCCGCGTGCTGACGTTCGACGAGATCGGCCGAAGCGACCGCCGCATCGAGCGCGGTCTGGACGAGCTCGCGTTCCTGGATCGCCGCGACGAGGTCGTAGTACGCGCTCTCGACCTTCGCCGCGAGCTCCACGGTCGCGCCGACCGCACGTGCGCGTGCGCCGCGAAGCTGTGCGTTCGCGATGCCGCGGCGCTGCCCGAGCTGGAGAAGATCGAGGACGTCCTGCACGGCGCTGACCTCGACTTCGGAGTCGCGGCTCGACACGCCCCACTTGTAGTCGGCGTCGATGCTGAGCGGCGGCAACACGGTCGCGTCTGCCACCTCGCTCGCGGCGATGCCGAGCTCGTCGAAGGCGGCCTGAAGGCGCCGATTGCGCGCGAGGGCGATGCGGACCGCGGCGTCGAGATCGATCGGCTGTGCGAGGAGCGCGTCGATCGCGGCGGTCGTCTTACCGTCCGATACGCCGATGCCGAGGCGCTTCTCGACGTCGCGATCGACGGGTCCGAAGACCGCTGACTGCGACGGGACGCACCCGGCGAGCAGGGCGAATGCGATCCACGCGCGGCGGACCGGGCTCGCCTTTGTTACTTCGGTGATCACGCCCTGATGACGCAGCCACCTCGCTGGCATTACAGCGGCGGCTACATCGCGTGCATGTCGTGAGATTCGTTCGACATACCGCTCATCTTCATCAGCGGTGCACGGACGCGCAGGAACAGCATCCCGCCCCACGGCGTCCGCGTGTCGTAGAAGTCGCCGAGCGTCGAGCCGACGATATCGAGCGTCCCCACGAAGCCGAGACCCGCGACGATCGCTGGGAGCTGGTGAAAGTCGTAGATGTAGCCCGCCGACAGCGCGCCGATCCCGAACGTGCGCTCGGCCAGCCCGACCGGCAGCACCAGCTCCTCGCCGGTCTTCGTCAACGCCTCGACGCGCGCGAACAGCTCGTGCGTGTCGTCGAGGAGCGCCGTCGACTCGACGAGCGACGCGTACGTGTTCCGTCCGATCGATGGGTTGTTCTGGGCGACCGCGGCGGTGACCGCGACGTCGGTTCCCGGATCGCCGAGCTCGCGATTCCACATGACCGATGCGGTCGCGCGCCGCACGCTGATGTCGGGCTCGAGCTCCTCGGGGCTGTCGAGCCGCGCGTACGAGATCTGGACGCTGAGGTCGCGCGTGGGATTCGCGGACACGCGGACCGAGAACGAGTCGGGCTTGCGAAGATCGAAGTCCAGGCGATCCTCGTCGGGCTCGCGACTGTTGAACCACGAGCCTTCGAGCTTGAACCTCTTCGTGAATACGCCGGCGGTGACGACGCCGAAGGTGATGTGCGTGGAGTCGAACCAGTGGTGGCCGAGCGGTGCCAGCGGGTCGCTCATCGCGGTGAACCGATGCGGATACGCGGGAGGACCGATCGCGGGCTCGCCGACGGGGCCGCCGTACAGCTCGAGACCGACGCTGTCGCCGATCGGATACCGTACGCGCGCGGCGAGCTCCATGAACAGATCGTGCGGATGCTGGCGATCGTGGATCGGCTGTCCCTCGAAGCTCTCGCCGGTCTGCAGCAGCAACGGGTAGCCGTCCCCGGGCAGCGTGCCGGGCTCGGCGCTGAACATCGCGCGGAACGTCAGGTCGCCTTCGCCAAGCGGCCGCGTCGCCATCCCCATGATCCAGTTGATGCTGAGGAGCAGGTCGTCGCCGCGCGGCGAGCTCATGTGGTCGTAGCCGAAGAAGAAGTTTGTATGCAGCGAGAGCTGCCACTCGCCGGCTTGCGTTTGCCACATGAACATCGGCGTCGAGTCGGGCTGCCATGCGGTGCCGGACGCATTGCGTGTCGCCTCGATGCCGAGGGGGCCGTTCGGCATCGGCTGCGCGGCCGTGCTCGCACCGAGCAAGGTCGAGCCGAGCGACACGACAGCGATGCACGGCAGTCGCACGGGTCTGCAGGTTGCAAGCCGGATGCCCTCGAGATGCCCGCGTTATCCCGTTACAACGTGCGCTCGGGCGCGGTGGTGCGTTCGGCGCACGTGCTTCATGCTCGACGCTTGCGCGGCACCCGGACTGCCAGCGCGGCCAGCAGAGCCGCAACGAACGCGATCACGCCGGCGCCGATGAATGCCCCGGAGAATCCGGCATTCAACGCGGCGATCGGCTCGATGCCGCTTGCCAGCCGCGCTGACGTATTCGCACCGGCGACGGCGACCATCGCCGCGAGACCGATCGCCGAGCCGACCTGGTAGGTCGTGTTCACGAGTCCCGACGCGAGGCCGCCGTCTTCGGGACGCGCCGACGCAGTCGACGTGATCATGGCCGGGATGTACGCGAGCGACATGCCGATCGCTCCGAGCAGCGACGGCAACAGGACGTCGCCGACGAACGAGCCACCGACCGGCATGCGCGCGAACAGGAGCAGCGCGAGACCGAGGATGCCAAGTCCGATGACGAGCGCCGACTTCGGCCCGATGCGCCCGACGACCCTTTCGGTCGCGAACATCATGAGGAGCATGATCGTGAGTGTCATCGGCAGCAGTGCCAGGCCGCTGTCGAATGCGCCGTAGCCGAGCACCTCCTGCAGGTACATGTTGAGGAAGAACCACATCGGGATCCATGCGGCGCCGAGCAGCGCCATCACGATGTTGCCGATCGTCAGGTTCTGCGCGCGGAAGATCGCCAGAGGCACGAGCGGCGACTGTCGCATCCGCTGGAGCAGCGCGAACGCGACGAACAGCGTCGCACTGATCGCGAGCAGGAGGATCGTACTGCTGTCAGCTTCGTTCGCCGTGACGATCGCGTAGACCGCGAGCGCCAGCGCCGACGTGACGAGCAACCCGCCCGCCAGATCGACGGTGCCGAACTGACGGCGTCCGCGCGGAAGCCACGCGGTAGTTGCGAGAAGGACGAGCACGCCGACCGGCACGTTGATCAGGAACGTCCATCGCCAGCTGAGCCACTCGGTGATCACGCCTCCGAGGAACACGCCTGCGGTACCGCCCGCGGCGGCGGATGCGCCCCAGAACCCGAGCGCCGTGCGGAGCTCCGGTGGGCGTGCGGCAAACAGGCCCATCACCATCGACAGCGCCGCAGGCGCGATGAGCGCCGCACCGCCACCCTGGAGTGCGCGCGCGATGAGCAGCGTCGTCGCCGAGGTCGCGAGACCGGCGACCAGCGACGACACGGTCAGCACGACGAACCCCGTGCCGAACAAGCGGCGTGGGCCGAACAGGTCCGCGAGGCGCCCGCCGAGCAGCAGGAGACCGCCAAACGCCACGACGTAGGCGTTGAAGATCCATTGCAGCCCTGCGGCATCGAAGCCGAGTGCACGCTGGAGCGCTGGCAACGCGATACCGACGATCGACGTGTCGAGGATGACGAGGAACTGGGCTGCGCAGAGCAGGAAGAGCGCCCACCAGCGGCGCGGATCGGGGGTCGGGGTCGTCACGCGAAACTCCTTTGAAGGTTTTGCGCGCCACGACGCCTCGACCGCCGATCGATTACACCGCGCGTTGCTTCGAGACGTAGCCCGCTTCGCCGAGTGCTTCGATCAGCTGATCGATCGAAGCCTGCGTCTTGTCATGCTGGACGACGACCAGGCCGTCGCGCAGCTTGACGTCGACCTTGTCGACGCCGTCGAGGTCGGTCAGGGCGACGGTCACGTGCCGGATGCACGACGGGCACGACATGCCCTGGACCTCGAGGATGGTGTCTTGTTCGTTGCTCATGGCTCTACTCCTTGGACAATGCCCACTTGGGCCGTTTCAGCCGCCAAGACGCGAAATCGAGCACGCCATTACGGTCGGGCGGTCGTGTAATGAATGCGTGAGCGCAGCGTCTTGGTGGGCGAAATGCCGTGCACCACGAAGTCCACGCTCCTCCAGGTCGCCGTTCGGACCCTCATCAAGGAGGTCGTCGCCACGTACGAGGCCCGCAGGCGCCGGCGTCGCGAACGCCCTCGGTGTGTGCCCTGCGAGGCCCGCGCGCAGGAGGTCCGGTCATGACCGCGATCGCAGTCGCTCACAGCGCGACGATTCCGACCGAGCTCACGGTGACGGGCATGACGTGTGCCGCGTGCGTGCGCCGCGTCGAGAAGGCGGTGCGCGGGGTGCCCGGCGTCGACGAGGCAATCGTCAACCTCGTCACCCAGCGCGCGTCGATCCGCTTCGATCCGAACGCCACGCATCGCGATGCGCTGGTCGCCGCGATCGAGAAGGCGGGTTACGGAGTCGTGCCGCCGGCGCCAGCCGAGAAGCCAGCGAGCCGAGCCGATGCGCTCGCGGATGTCGAGGAACGCGAGCAGCGCTCGATCCGGCGCGACTTCGCGATCGCTGCGATTCTCACCGTTCCCTTGCTCGTCCTCGCGATGAGTCACGGCGCGATTCCCGGCAGTGACGGCGCCACCGGTCGCTGGATCCAGTTCCTGCTGGCGACGCCGATCGTGTTCGGTCCGGGCCTGCGCTTTCTGCGCCTCGCCTGGGCTGCGCTGCGGCATCGCAGTGCGGACATGAACACGCTCGTCTCGATGGGCGTGCTGTCGGCGTGGGGTTACTCGACGGTGGCACTCACGATGCCGCAGCTGTTTCCTCACGGTGAACACGGTGTGCTGCCGCACCTCTACTTCGAGGCGGCCGCCGGCATCCTGTCGTTCGTCCTGCTCGGCAAGCTCCTCGAGACACGGGCACGCAAGCGCCTCTCCGACGCGGTCCGTGGGCTCGTCTCGCTCGTACCGAAGACCGCACATCGCGTCGATGCGGATGGCACGTCGAGCGACGTCGCGATCGAGCAGCTCGTGGTCGGTGATCGCGTGCTCGTACGACCTGGCGAGCGCATCCCGACCGATGGCCAGGTCGTTCGCGGCACATCTGCCGTCGACGAGTCGATGCTGACCGGCGAGAGCATTCCGGTCGACAAGCGCGAGGGCTCGCCCGTCTTCGGCGGCACGCTCAATCAGAGCGGTGCGCTCACGTTCGAGGTGACGCGGACCGGTGGCGACACCGCGCTCGCGCGAATCGTCGAGGCCGTCGAGCAGGCGCAAGGATCGCGCGCGCCGATTGCACGCCTTGCGGATGTCGTCAGCGGCTACTTCGTCCCCGTGGTGATGACGATCGCGACGATCGCACTCATCGCGTGGTTCGCCGTGGCGCCAGACGCCGATGGCTTCGCAGTCGCGGTCGAGCGATTCGTCGCGGTCCTCATGATCGCGTGTCCGTGTGCGCTCGGTCTGGCGACGCCGGCTGCCGTTGCCGTCGGTACCGGGCGCGGTGCGGAGCTCGGGATCCTGATCAAGGGCGGCGCCGTGCTCGAGGCGGCGAGCCGCGTCGACACCGTGCTGCTCGACAAGACCGGCACCGTGACCGAGGGCAAGCCGACGCTGACCGACGTGATCGACATCTCCGGCCGCGGCGAGCTCGCGCTGCTGGCCGCGGTCGCCGCCGTCGAACACGAGAGCGAGCACCCCGTTGCCCAGGCGATCGTCGCCGGTGCACGTGCTCGCGGTGCCGAGCGCGCCGAGGCAACACGCTTCGAGATGGAACCGGGCGCGGGTGTCGAGGGCATCGTGGCGGGCGAGACCGTGAGGATCGGTACGACGGCCTATCTCGCTGCGGCTGGAATCTCGACCGCGTCGCTCGATGCTTCCGCCGACGCGCTGGCCGCGAAGGGTCGCACTCCCTCGTTCGTCTCGATCGGTGGTCGGCTGGCAGGCATCGTCGCGATCGCCGATCGCGCGACGGCCGAGGCTCGCCGTGCCATCGACGCCATGAAGGCGCTCGGAATCGACGTCGCCATGGTCACGGGCGATCGCGAACGCACCGCGCAAGCAGTTGCCGCCGAGCTCGGCATCGAACGCGTGTTCGCGGAGGTTCGCCCCGAGGACAAGGCGCGCATCGTCGCCGCGGAGCGCGCACGGGGTCGCATCGTGGCGATGGTCGGAGACGGCATCAACGACGCGCCGGCGCTCGCAGGCGCACACGTCGGCGTGGCGATCGGGACCGGCACGGATATCGCCGTCGCCGCAGCCGACATCGCACTCCTGCGCGGCGGCATCGGATCGTTGCCTCGCGCCCTGCGCCTCGCGCGAAGCACGCTGCGCACGATCCGCCAGAATCTGTTCTGGGCGTTCATCTTCAATATCATCGGGGTTCCGGTCGCCGCCGGCGCCTTGTATCCGCTGACCGGCTGGCTGCTGTCGCCGATCCTGGCGAGTGCCGCGATGTCGCTGTCCTCGGTGTCCGTGTTGACCAACTCGCTACGCCTGCGGCGATTCGGGCGTGCACCGGAGCGCTCCCATGTGTGAAGACACGCCCGACGAGAAGGGAACGATTACGAGCGAGGAGGTCGTCAAGACGCTCGTCGCGAACCATCGCGCGTTTCTCGCGTTCGTCGAGAAGCGCGTCAACAGCCGCGATGTCGCGGAGGAGATCCTCCAGAACGCGCTCGTGAAGAACGTCGAGAAGTTCGACTCCGTGCGCGAGACGGCCGTGGGGTGGTTCTATCGCATGCTGCGCAACGCGATCATCGACTACCGTCGCCGCAAGACGGTCGCGGACAAGCGATTCGAGAGCTTCGCGGTCGACGCACAGGCGAACGACACGCGCGATGACGAGCTCCATGGAGTCGTCTGCAAGTGCGTTGGCGAGCTCGCGGGCACGCTCAAGCCCGAGTACGCCGATGCCCTTCGTCAGATCGATGTCGAGGGCATCTCGGTGAAGGACTACGCCGAGACCATCGGCATCTCGAGCAACAACGCCGGCGTTCGCGTGTTCCGTGCGCGCGAGGCGCTGCGCAAGCAGGTCGTCCGCTCCTGCGGTACGTGCGCTGCGCATGGCTGCCTCGACTGCACGTGTGCCTCGTCCGGCGGGTGACAGTCGTCAGCCCGCGAGATCGTCGAGCAGCGTGATGAGCTCGGCGACATCGAGCGGCTTGGGCAGGTAGCCGCTGCAGCCGGCACTCATGCACTCGGTGCGCTGCTCGGGGACCGCGTCCGCTGTGAGTGCGACGATCGGGACGTCGAGCCCTCTCGCACGCAGCCGGCGCGTGGCCTCGATGCCGTCGAGCTTTGGCATGCGCACGTCCATCAGGATCACGTCGAATGCGGAGCGCTGCGCGGCATCGATCGCCTCCAGGCCATCCGTCGTTTCGCTCACGACCGCGCCGGCGCGGCGCAGGAGCTCGACCGTGGTTGCTCGCACGTCGTCGTGATCCTCGACGACGAGGATCCGCAGGGCACGCAGGTCGTGGTGCTCGTGAACCGCGGCGCTCGGTGGCAGGCTCGCGTCCGTTGTCGTCGCGGGCAGGGCGAGGCGAAACGTCGTGCCGCTTCCCGGTGCGCTGGCGATGACGTCGAGCGTGCCTCCCATGCCTTGCGTGAAGCGCCTCGAGATCGCGAGGCCGAGCCCGCTGCCTCCGTAACGGCGTCCGATGGTGGCGTCTGCCTGCATGAACGGCTCGAACAGCACGCGCGACTGCGCGGGTGTCATGCCGATGCCGGTATCGGCGATGTCGATCACGACCTGGCTCGCGTCGGCGGATCGTGCGATGCGGACCGCGACGTGGCCGCGCTCGGTGAACTTGACCGCGTTCCCGAGGATGTTCATGAAGATCTGGCGCAGGCGTCGCTTGTCGGCGAACACGCGCATGGGCTCGGCAGTAGCGCTCTCGACGACCAGCTTGATCCCCTTGCGCGCGGCATCTGCTTCGAAGCTCGCGATGACCTCCGCGACGAGATGCGCGACGAGCAAGGGCTGGAGATCGAAGTCGATCCGTTCGGCCTCGACCTTGGCGAGGTCGAGTAGCTCGTCGAGCAGCCCGACGAGCGCGCGCCCATTCGCGAAGATTCGCTCTCGGAACAGCTCGACCCGGGGCCTGGGCAGGTTCTGGGACGCGAGCAGGTCGGACATCCCGAGCACGACGGTCAGCGGTGTGCGGATCTCGTGGCTGACGTTGCGCAGGAACATCGTCTTGGCGAGGCTCGCTGCCTCGGCCTCTTCCTTGGCACGGCGGAGTCCGGTCGTGACGATCTGCAGCTCGCCGACGAGGACGTTGATCGCATGCGCGATCGCGTCCAGCTCGTCATGCTCGCCCGACACCTTGATGCGCCGGTCGAGGTCGCCACCGGCGATCTGCTCGAGTGCCTCGAGCAAGCTCGCAACGCGATCGCCCGAGAACCCGCTCATCGCCTCCTCGACGCGAGCCAGGCGATCGCGAGCTCCTCGTCCTCGAACACCTGCGACGGGGCGACATCCTCGCGCACACCGTTGGCGGCCTCGATCATCCGGAAGAACACGTTTCCCATCATCCGGCCCATCGGCGAGCGCTCGACGAGCAGTGCGAGGGCCGTGAAGTTGTCCGTGAGCGCCCCACCGACGTAGTAGTGGCGCACCTCGGACAGGAGTGGAGCCGTCTGCGTGATGTCGACGAGCAACGGCACCTTGCGGGGTCCGCCCGCCAGCTCGATCGCGCGGGCGACGTTGGCGCGGGCATCATCGACGGTCTGCTCGATGCCGAGAGCCCGAACGATCACGCATCCCGACGGGTCCATGCAGATGCGAGCAGTACGTGTATCCGCCATCGGTGACCAACCCCGGTGTTCAGCTCGGATAGCACGACCGCCGCCGTGCGGAAAAGGGCGGATCCGCGCTCGGGTCAGCGCGGATCGAGCCCCCGACTGTCGAGCCAGCTCAGGACCGCCTGGGCGAGCTCGGGCATCGTGTTCGGGAAGAACATCGCGTGGCCCGTGCCGGGTTGCGTGTACGAGCTGACGTCGCAGTTGCAGCTCTGCTCCCACAGCGCGACCTCTTGACCCGAGTGGTCGGGATCGCCGGCGGGGTTGTTGGCGCCCGCCACCATCGTGTCGAGGTCGCCGAACGTCAGCAGCGCCGGAGTGGGGCCGACCCCACCGAGCGCCGCGATGTTTGCCGCCCGGATCGCATTCGTGCCGGCCATCTCGCCGCTCGGCGACGTGCCCAGATTGGCGTTGGCGCACTCGAGGTTCACGAGGTCCGGATCGACGTCCGTATCGGCGAGCGGTTGCGAGAACAGGCCGAGCACGCACGCGCTCGACACCTCG
>JABFXX010000019.1 GCA_013368795.1 Kofleriaceae bacterium | reverse complement strand
CACGCGGTCGTGGCCGCGCCCTGCCATCGTCACGCTCAACCCGGAGAACGTCGCGACGGCTTCTTAGTTCACGCGACAACTATCTTGGTTCCTACCGCCGCCTACTACCGGCAAGTAGTCCCACTCCGATCGATTTACATCTGCGGCACTGAGCTCTTCCCGATCGGGAGTCGACGGAACGAGCGATGACGCGAACCACATCCCATCGATATCCCGTTCGACGTTTCAGCTGAGACGAAGGCCGCGGTAGGGCGCGATGCCGGCGGCCGCTTCAAGAGCCAGCCGGCCTTCGCGGCCCTGCCCGATCTTCTCGGTCGGCGTATCTACGCCATCTATCCCCTTGCGCCGATCGAAGTCGTCCGTGCTGTCGGGGCCTAACAGGACGCGCAGGCTCGCGCGACGGGGCTGTCGTCTCGCTGGTCCTGTTGGCCACCGTGGACGCCCGACGAAGCCGCCGCGTTCCGCAAGACGATTTGCCGAGGAGGAAGAGCTCGCCGACTTGCTGCGCGAGCGCGATCCGAGGGGACGCCTGGCGAACTGCTACGCAACGCCGTGTCCCACGTGGGACATGAAAGGCCGCCGGCTGGAGGCAAGTAGGCTGACCCCATTCACATCAGCACTCGTCCCGATCGAGAGACGACGAAGGCGATGACGCGAGCACGTCCCATCGATATCCCGCTCGAGCTTCAGCCGAGACTAAGGCCGCCACCGGGGCCGTGCCTTGTCGGTTTGTCCGCCCGTCTGTGCCACTGCATGCGACGAGCTCGACTCCACCGGCAGCACCCCCGAGAGGTCCTACAATCGCTGCGCACCATTCGAAGCTACACTGCAGCAGTGAGCTCGCGTCGCTATCTCGACCAGATCTACTCGCTGCAGCGGCTCGAAGCGATCGAACCCGGCGACTACGCACGCCTCGTCGCCGACGAGCTGCCGCCCGCGACCACACCCGCCGAGCACGAGGTGCGCGACGCGCAGATCGTCGCGGCGCTCGAGCCGATCGACGCGATGATCGCGCGCGCGATGCGTCTGCGCCTCGACCACGCGCTCGCCGCCGACACCTCGATCCCGCCACCGACGCGGAACGTGTTCGCGACGACGATCGTCAGCTACGCCGGCCGCCTGCCGCTGCTCCAGCAGCGCGCACACGACGTCGCGGCGCGCGGCGGTGCGAAGGTACCCGGGGAGGTCGCGAACCTCGTCATCGCCGCAGCGAGCGCGGTGCTCGAGCTCCGCGACGCCATGCGCGCGGCCGTCCTCGCGATGAGCTCGACGCCGGAGCAGCGCAAGGAGCCCGAGCCGGAGCCCGAGAAGACGTTCGCCGACATGATCGAGATCGACTAGAGCCGGCGGGCGTAGCCACGCGTGCAGCGCGCGCCACGGATTTGCGCGTCGTCGCGCACGAAGCCGTTGGCCTCGTAGAACGCGATCGCGCGGGCCATCGCGTCGATGGTGTCGAGCACGAGGTGCGTGCCGCCGCGTGCGCTCGTCCACTCGACCGCAACGTCGAGCAGGCGCTTGCCGAGTCCGAGGCCACGCGTGCTCGGCAAGAGGTACATCTTGCGCAGCTCGTAGACTTCCGGCGCGACCGGAAACACGCCACACGTGCCGGCGAGCCGGCCGTCGACGGTCGCAATCCAGAACGCCCCTCCGCGCGCGGCGTAGGCATCCGGCAGCTCGAGGAGCTGCGCATCGGTCGGCGAGCCCTTGCCGAACTCGAGTCCGAACTCGGCGAGCACGTCGCGGACGAGCTCGACGACGGCGGGGACGTCCGCACGCTCGACGGGACGCACGACGATTTCCATGCTCTCGGTGATAGCAGAGCGAAGGCGCCGCCGGCGGCACACGTGGCGTGCGACGAGGGCAGCTCAGGCCGCCGAGCCGCGTAGCTCTCGGACACCGGTGCGCAGGCGGCGGCGGAGGAGCGTGCGCAGCGTCGAGCCGTCTTCGTAGCCAACCGAGCTCGCGATCTCGTCGATGCTGTTCTTGCTGACGCGGAGCAGGTGCACGGCGCGCTCGAGCCGCAGGTCCTGGACGAACGCGATCGGCGGCTTGCCGAGCACGGCGCGGATGCGGCGCTGCAGCGTGCGCTCGCTGGCCCCGACG
Organism: Kofleriaceae bacterium; assembly: GCA_013368795.1. Lineage (GTDB taxonomy): Bacteria > Myxococcota_A > Polyangia > Haliangiales > Haliangiaceae > JABFXX01. The sequence goes on along the minus strand of JABFXX010000019.1, from coordinate 188 downwards.
GCACGCGCGGCTCGCGCCAGCTCGAACGGCTCGCTGAGGTGGCGGCGGATCCAGCGCTCGAAGCGCTTCACGAGCTCGTCATCGAGCGCGACGTGAGAGGGCGCGACGAACGGCGCTTGCGACGGCCGGTTCTCGAGCAGCAGGTAGCGCGCGACCAGGCTCGCGAGGTCGGGGCTGCGTTCGCGGAT
>JABFXX010000115.1 GCA_013368795.1 Kofleriaceae bacterium | reverse complement strand
AGCTCGAGGCGACGCTCGGCACGCTCGCCGACCGCGCGACGTGGCCGGACGTCGCCCTGCCCGGCGACCTCGAGGCGATGCCCGACCAGGTGACGGCGATTGCAGCACTGCGCAAACGTGGTGCAGTCGTCCTCGACGGCCGGCTCGTTCGGTTCATCGAGATGCCGGGGACGACCGTCGGCACGCTGCCCGGCGCGGGTTCACCCGCGCGGCTCGTCGCCGGCGCCGAAGGTTGTGCGTGGCGCGCCGATGACATTTCGAGGCTCTACACCGACCTGACGGCGCGGCCCGGCGTGCGCGTCGTCGCGAGCGCGGAGGCTCCTCGGGCAAGCGTCGACGGAGAGGCGACCGGCGAGCTCGCGCTGACCCCGCCGCAGCCCGTCGAGGTCGCCCTGCACGGGCCCGCCGTCCCTGCCCCGTCGACGGCGACCAGCGGCAACCGCGACGGCAAGAAGGTGTCCTTGAGCCCCGGGACGTCCGACGCGACGCCGCGCCTGCCCGAGGCGCATGCGCCTTCGGCGGGTGTGCTCGTGGTCCACGGAACGTCGTGGAGCTGGAAGCCGCTCGTCGAGCCGGACCATCAGCGGTAAGATTTCGCGGCTTGTCGTCGACACCGGCGCAAAAGTTCGTCTGCCCGCGCTGCCGAACGTCGTTTTCGGACTTCAGTCATTTCTGCCGCGAGTGCGGCGCCGACATGACGAGGGCGAGCGCGCTCGACGCTGCCGCGCGCTCCGACAAGCAGCCTGCCGATGCGCGTATCCAGCCTCGCGCGACCACCGCGAACGAGGATCGCCGGCTCAGCGACTCGAACCAGGCGTGGCTCGGCAAGGTCGTCGACGGTCGCTACAAGGTGCTCGAGGTGATCGGCCGCGGCGGCATGGGCGTCGTGTACCGCGTCGAGCATCTGCGCATGGGCAAGGTCGCCGCGATGAAGGTGTTGCATCGCGACCTGCAGAGCGACGCCGACGTCGTCGAGCGCTTCGAGCGCGAGGCGGCCGCGATCTCGAAGCTCCACCATCCGCACACGGTGCAGGTCTTCGACTTCGGCACCGCGGGCACGAACCTGTACCTCATCATGGAGTACGTGCGCGGTATCGACCTCGCGCGCATGATCGAGCGCGACGGGCCACTGCCGTGGTCGCGCGCGGCGCCGCTGCTCGCACAGGTCTGCGGCGCGCTGCAGGAGGCGCACGAGCTCGGCATCGTGCATCGCGATCTCAAGCCGGAGAACGTGCTGATCACGCGCACCGGCGCGGGTCGCGACTACGCGAAGGTGCTCGACTTCGGGCTCGCGAAGCTCGACCAGCCGCGCGCGCCGGCGTCGACGACCGACAAGCAGCAGATCGTCGGCACGCCCTACTTCATGTCGCCCGAGCAGATTCGCGGCGACGAGGTCGACGCGCGCAGCGACATCTACTCGTTCGGCGCGCTGATGTTCGAGGTGCTGACGGGCCAGCGGCTGTTCACCGGCTCGACGGCGGTCGGCGTGCTCACGAAGCATCTGACCGCGGATCCCGACGCGCCGTCGATGCGTGCGCCGAAGATGGGCATCGATCCGCAGGTCGACCATCTGTGCCGCAAGGCGCTCGCCAAGGATCCGAGCGAACGCTGGCAGAGCGCAGGTGAGCTCGCGAGCGCGATCGAGGAGGTCTACGCCGATACGGTTGGCGCCGGAACGGGACCGGGACGCGGCTCATCATCGGCGCGCGTGCTCGGCCGACGCTGGCAGGTCACGCCCGAGGAGGACAACAGCGACGTCCGCCTGCGCCGATCCGATATCGATGCGTTCGAGCGAAGCCTGCGTCGCCAGCGGTTCATGTCGCTCGCGCTCGTCGCGATGTTCGTGCTCGCCGGCATCGCGGCCGCGGTGTGGTTCGTCCTGCGCGAGCCGCCGCTGCTTCACGCCGAGGAGGAGCCGAATAACGATCGCGCGCACGCCACTCGCGTCGCCGAGGGCGAGGTCACTGGCTTTCTCGGCAAGCGGATGTCGACGCAGGACGGCGATCGCGACTTCTACATCGTGCCGTGGCCGTCGGGCAGCAAGCGCACGGTCACGGTGCGCGTCAGCGGCCTGCCGAATCTCGACATCACGCTCGCGGTGACCGGCGACGACGGCGTGCACAACGCGGTGTCGAACGACGGCGGCATCGGAGAGCCCGAGGTCCTGCACCGCCGTTCGATCGACGGTCCTCTCGTCATCACGGTCGGCCAGAACGTGCCTAAGAATCAGCTACCGGTCGAGAACGTGAGCGACCCGTACACGCTCACGATCACCGAGGACAAGCTGGTCGGCGAAACTGAACCGAACAACACGGACGCCGATGCGAACGCGCTCTCGCTGACGAACGAGATGCGCGGCTATCTCGATACTCGCAATGATGTCGACGAGCTGCGCTGGACCGGCGACACGGGCACGTACAACGTCGTCGTGCGCGCCGACGGTCTGCCGCTCGCGTGGGCGATCGGCGACGGCAAGCTCCGGACGCCAGGCTCGGCGCAGGTGCAGCTCGAACGAGGCGCCGTGATCCGCCTCGAACGAACCGATAGAACGAGCACTTCACCACTCACGGCCCGCGATACGATGTGGTCCGTGGTGGTGATGCCTTGAGCCGCTGGGTCTACTCGTGTCTTTTCATCTGTGTCGTTCTCGCTGCATGCGGTGAGGACAGTCCGTCATGTCCGCTCGCGTTCGCCGACGGCGATCCGAACGGCCACACCGATCCACTCGGTGCGAGCGCGACCGAAGCGCGCGCCGGTCGCATTCGCGGCGATCAGTTACCGACGGTTCCGTCGGGGCTCATCACGTGGAAGGACGGCGACTTCGTGCTCGCGAACGACAAGGTCGCGCTCGTGATCGAGGACGTCGGCGACAGCGACCTCTACGATCCATGGGGAGGCCGGCCCGTCGGGCTCGCTGCCGTCGAGGACGGCAAGCTCGTGCGACCGAACAACTTCGGCGAGGTGTTCCTCCTGACCGGCCGCTCGACGATTGTCACCGAGGCGGTGACCGTCCTCGCCGACGGCAGCGACGGCGGACCCGCGATCATCCGCGCGCGCGGCAAGCTGCATCCGCTGCCGTTCTTCGAGCACCTGATCGGTCTCGTCTACAACGACAAGTACACGGACATCGAGGCCGCGATCGATTACGAGCTCGCGCCCGGTGCCGATCACGTCGACGTCCGCATGCGCTATGCGTCGCCGCGACCCGCGGTCACGAAGGTGCCGTCGACGCTGCACGCGATCATGTACGCGGGCCGCACGTCGGAGGTCCCGTTCCAGCCCGACTACGGCTTCGATCAGCAGCTCGCCGAGGCGCCGTACATCGCGCTCGCCGAGGACGGCGCGACAAGCTGGGGCTACGTGCCCGGCGAGGGCAAGCTCGGCACCTCGATCTCGGCGAGCGGCTTCCTCGGCGCGTTCTCGCCGGGCTTCGAGATTCCTGCATGCGGTACGACCGAGCGCCTGCACGCGAAGATCGTCATCGGTGGGCCCGGCCTCGACGGCGTCGTCACCGCGATGGACCGGCTGTTCGGCACGGCGGATCGCGAGATCACGGGCACCGTCACGCGCGGCGGCGTGCCCGTACCGGGCATCCACGTCCACGCGCTCGATGCGACCGGCGCGCACTACTACAACCGCGGCTTCACCGACGCGAATGGCGCGTTCCGCGTCCACGTCCCCGCCGGCGCTGACATCCAGCTCGAGACGTACACGCGCGCCGACGGGCTGAAGCCCATCGCCGTCGGCACCGGTTCGGACCCGGTCGCGATCGCACTGCCTCCGACCGGCTCGATCCACGTCGTCGCGACGGAGAACGGTGAGCCGGTGCCGGCGCGCGTGCAGATCCTCGCGACCGTGCCGGACGTGCCGACGAAGTACGGCGAGCCACCGCTCGCGGGCGGCAGGCTCGACATCGCATTCCCCGAGCACGGCGACGTCACGATTCCGACGCCGCCGGGCACGTACGAGGTCGTCGTGTCGCGCGGCTACGAGTACGAGCTCGTGCGCCAGACCGTGACGGTCGCGGCCGGTCAGACGCGCAACGTCGCCGCCGCACTCGATCGCGTCGTCGACACGACGAACATCCAGTGTGGCGACTTCCACGTCCACACCTGGCGCTCGAACGACTCGGGCGACAACAGCCTCGACAAGGTGCGCCAGGCCGTCGCCGACGGTGTCGAGCTGCCGATCCGCAGCGACCACGAGTGGGTGGCCGACTTCTCCGCCGAGATCGCCCAGCTCGGCGTCCAGGCATTCGCGGCCGCGATCGGTTCGATCGAGCTGACGTCGTTCGAGATCTGGGGACACATGGGCGTGTTCCCGCTGACGCCCGATCCGAGCGCGCCGAACGCGGGCGCGCCGATGTGGCAGACGTTCCCGACGGCCGCGAAGCTCGACACGCCGTTCGAGACGCTCGCGCCGCCCGTCGTGTTCGATGCAGTCCGCGCGCGTCCCGAGGCGCCGGTGATCATCATCAATCACCCGCGCGGCGCGACGAACTACTTCGGCTACGTCGGCTATGACCCGGCGACCGGCGTCGCGAGCTCCGCCTCGGACTGGGACTCGAAGTTCACGCTCGTCGAGGTCTTCAACAACTCGAGCTGGCTGAACAATCGCGACGGCACCGTGACCGACTGGCTCGGCCTGCTCAAGTCGGGGCGCCGCGTGTTCGCGGTCGGCTCGTCGGACTCGCACACGCTGTCGAGCTCACCGGTCGGCTATCCGCGCACGTGCATCACGCTCGGCACCGACGATCCGCGCCAGCTGACGCCGACCCTCGTGCGCGATCAGCTCGCGGCCGGTCATGCGACCGTGTCGGGCGGCATCTATGTCACCGCGAAGCTCGGCAATGCCGGCCCGGGTGACACCGTCACCGGCGCGGGCTCGCCGATGAACCTCGACGTCACGGTGCAGGCAGCGTCGTGGGTCGATGTCGATGCGATCGAGGTCGTCGTCGATGGTCAGACGGTCGACACGATCACCGTGATGCCCGGCGATGCCGATGCGAACAATCCGGCGATCCGCTGGAAGGGTCAGATCCCGATCCAGGTGCAGGCGGTCGGTGGCTTCGTCGTCATCGCCGCGTACGGCAACCAGTCGCTCGAGCCGGTGCACGACAAGACGCCGTTCGGGATGACGAACCCGATCTTCGTCACGCCGTAGCCGCGAACGCGCCGAGCTGGGCGCGCGTCGCGTCGTTGTGGCGAATCGTCAGTCCGTATGCACCTGTATCAGGCTTTCGTGAGCAGCACGATGCGGCGCTCGTAGGCCTGCATCTTCGTCAGCGCGTCGCGGAACGCGCCGTACTTGTCGGCGGGCACGACGAGCTTGTCGAGCTTGATCTCGCCGGTGCACGTCACGGTCTGGCCCGCGGCCTCGCAGCCCTGCGAGTAGGTCAGCCCCTCCGCCGCGCCCTCGAGCTTCGGCGGCACGTACGCGACCTTCCAGCCCGCAGGAATCTGCACGGTGACATCGCCGCGCTCGGTGCGCGGCACGCCGACCCACAGCGCGGTCTTGCGCGTCGACAGGTTCGCGGACGGCTCGTCGTCGGCAACGCCGAGCGTCACCGGCGGAAGCTCGAACACGCGCATGTTGGCCTGCGCCGACGAGTAGCCGGGAACGGTGACGTCGTGCGTGATCGTGACCGGACCGGTGACCGACATCGTGTCGCTGACGGTGTGGCCCTTGTCGAGCGCCGAGGCCGACATGCCCGCTGCCTGCTCCTGGAAGAAGCGGTCGGCGAGCTCGCCCTTGAGCGGGCGGAGCTCCGAGCTCGCGCGATCGGCGTACCAGCCCGACAGCTCGTAGGTGTACTTCGCGACGAGGTCACCGTTCGGCGACAGCGTGAAGTTCGCCTTCGTGTGCGAGACCGACGTCGACGGATCGAGCGCGGGGCGCGAGCCGAGCTCGACGCCGCCCTTGTCGAGCGGGAGGACGAGGTTGTCCTGGCCCGCGAACGCGACGCCGTACTGGCCGTGCTCGTCGCTCGGGTCGAGCCAGACGTCCTTCGCGCCGACGTCGAGCTTGGCGATCATGCGATCGAACTGCGCGAGCGTCGGGACCGTCGAGACGACGGGCACCTTGCCCGTGCGAACGAGCACCGGGCGGCCCTTGATGTTCTGCGACGCGGCGAGCGCGAGCAGGAGGCCGACCTTGTCGCGATCGTCGCCGTAGCGATTCTGGAGCACGACGTCAGGAGCGTGCGGCTCGTAGCCGGCCCAGCCGAGCGGCAGGTCGATCGAGCGGATGTCGTGCGCGACGAACGCGAACAGCTTCGTCGCCTTCTCTGCATCATCCTTCGCGCCGGCGACGATGCGATCGGCCTCGGCCTTGATCACCTCGGGGATCGTCGGCGGTACGGCTGCGCGCAGGAATCGATCGGCGACCGGCTCGAGCACCTTCTGCCAGCTCGGCGCGAAGCCGTAGAGCAGGCGCGGCAGCACCGCGGCATCGGAGAGCGAGCCGCTCTCGGGATGGCGATCGGGCAGATCGGTCAGGCGGTAGATCCACGTGCGCGTGCCGTTGCCGGTCGTCTGCTTGGGATCGAGCTTCATGCCTTCGACGGCGAACTTCGGCGTGATGCTCGCCGGCGCGGTCACGGTGACGACGCGCTCGAGCACGGGATTCCAGCGGCCGAGCATCTCCTCGCCGCCGAGCTGCGCGTCGGGGGTCGCACGCGTCGTGCGCGTGTACTCGAGCTCGAGCACCGAGCCCGCGTCGACCGCGGGGAACGTGACGACGCGCTCGCGCACGTCGGCATAGATCGTCGCGTCCGCGATGCGAGGCGGCACGATGTCGGCGATCTCGTCCTTGCTGACGACGTTCGGCTTGCCGTCGTCGTTGACGGTGCGCGCGGTCTCGATCACGAGCGTCTCGCGCTTGGAGTCGAACGGGATGTGGAGGTCCGCGAACTTCTCCTTGCCGCGCTGCGGGTCGAGGATCTTGACGATCGAGTGGTGCTTCTCGACGACGGAGCCGTCCTGCTGGTACGTGATGTCGGTCTGCTCGAGCGCGACGATCGCGTCGGCCTGCGGGTACTTGTCCTTGCCCGGACCGTTCTGCGCGAGCTCGACGAGCCTCGCGAGCTTGGGGTCCTTGATGTTGGACGCCGGGGTCGCCTTCTTCGCCCACGGATCGTCAGCGGCGGCCGGCGCGGCCTGCTTCTTCGACGCGGGCTTGTCGTCGCCCTTGCAGGCAGCGAGCACGAGGCAGAGGAGAGCAAGCTTCTTCATTTCACTTGCCTCCCGCCGCGAGGATGACGGGCTGGTGCGCGATCAGCGCGAGCGACGCGAGCGAGCCGCGCAGTGCCTTGTACTGCGTCGGATCGATGTGGCGGCTCTTGAGCTGGAACGTGCGCTTGCACTCGAGCGTCGTCGTGTCCTTCTTCTTGCACGACGACGTCATCGCCGTGATCTTGTTCGACGCCTGCGTCGTGTTCGGCAGCGCGACGACCTTGGTGTCGGGCGGCAGCGTGATCGTCTCGGTCTGGTCGTACTCGAACGTCACCTGCGCATCGAGACCGTACTTGCGCGTCGTCGTTGCGCCGAGCACCTGCGGCAGCACGTTCTCGACGAGGCCGAGCGAGCCCGACGTCACGACCGAGCGCAGCAGGCGGTAGTCGCCGGTCTTGGGCGCCGCGTTCGGCACCTTGATCTCGATGTTGACCTCCATCGGCGAGAACAGCGCGAGCGCGCTCGTCATGTCGAACGACACGAGCTCGGCGTCGGGCAGCGACGCGTGGAGCAGCGTCTCGACGAGCTCCTTCTGCTGGTCCTTGCTCATCATCGCGGCGACCGAGCGAATGACGAGGTCGAACACGCCCTTCGTCTCGAGCTTGACCTTGCTCGTCATCGAGCCGTCGGCGGCGATCGTCGTGTTCGCGATCGCGTGGCCCATGTTGACGCTCGGGTCGGCGGCCGGGATCCGGGTCAGCGGCTCGCCCTTCAGCGTCGCGACGAGCGTGTGCTGCTCGGCCTCCATGCCGGGGAGCAGCGAGTTGTTGTTCTTCGCGGTCGGATCGACGTACGTCCAGCCGCCGCCTTTCTTCGGCATCGCGACGATCGCGTGGTTGAAGCCGTCGTGCGCGATGTCCTCGAGCACCGGGTCACCCATGTTCGTGATCACCGGATACGCCTCGATCTTCGCCTCGCGCAGCATCGACGTGAGGAGGATCGAGACGTCGCGGCAGACGCCCCAGCGCGACGAGAACGTCTCGCTCGCCTTGCGCGGCGTGTAGCCGGTGCGAGGGCCGACGCCGAGGCCGCGGTAGCGGATGTCCTGCGCGACGAAGTCGTAGAGCGCGCGGATCTTCTCGTCGTCGGTCTTCGCATCCTTGGTCAGCTCGGCGACCTTCGCCTTGATCTCGGGCGTCGCCTGGAGCTGCGGCTCGACGAGCTCGGCCCACCACTTCGAGAAGTGCTGCCAGCTCGGATCGGTCGTGACGACGAGCATCGGCACCTCGGTGCGGAAGTTCATCGCGGTCTCGGGCACGAGCTGCGCGACGTTCTTCACCGCCCACTTGTAGAGGACGCGATCGCCGGCCTTCGTCTTCGAGGTCTCGATCTTCGACGTGCGCTCCGGATGATAGATCTTCGCCGTGAGCGGGAGCGACGCCGGTCCATCGACCGTGTAGCTCGCGTTCAGGATCGGCTCCATCGACTGGAACGAGAACACGTCGTTGAAGTAGCCGACGCGCGTCGGGGTGATGCGCGTCATCTTGAACGTCAGGTCGACGACATCGCCGACCGCGAGGTTCTTCACCGTCACCTTCGCGGCGCGGCCCTGTGGGTCGTAGATGTTCGCCTCGCCCGACTGCTCGACGTCCTGGATGTCGGACTTGTCGACGGCGATGACCTTGCCATCGGGCTTGATCACGCGCGCCTCGACGACCTCCATCTTCTCGGCGTCCTTCGTGTAGTACTGCGTCGACGACGCGGCATCGGCCTTGCCCGCCGGCGTGAGCACGAGCCGCGCGGTGCGCATCGTGTTCGTGAACTGCCCGTCGGGCTGATACACGACGACCTGACTCGAGATCACCGAGACGGTATTCGCGCTCGGATAATCAGCCGGCTTCACCTTCTTGATCGCGTCGAGGATGGCGGGATCGACAGTCGAATCCGCCATCGCCGGCGCCGCGAGACTGCACACCACGATCGCACACAACACGTGCCTCATCGGTTCCTCCACTAGCTGGTGGCGTCGTAGCACGGGGCCTCGGCGGGGCCGCCGAAAACATCCTCGCAAGGATGCTGACTCGCCGCCGCGCGACATGGGTCGTCGCGCGACATACGCAATTCGTCCCCGCAGAGTCGCACCCGGTCGCACCGACGCGATGATCGATGGATCGCGCCGTTGCGACGAGTTACCGGCGGGGGTATGACCCGGCCACCATGATCAAGCGTCCGAAGATCGCCATTATCGGTGCCGGCGGTAACGTCGGTGCAGCCGTCGCTCAGTGGGCCGTCCAGAAGGAGCTCGGGGACCTCGTCCTCATCGACCTCAAGGCCGGTCCGGCCGAGGGTCGCGCGCTCGACCTGACCCAGTGCGGCCCGTGGGAGGGCTTCAACAGCACGAGCTTCGTCGCCACCGACAAGGCCGAGGCGATGGCCGGAGCGGACGTCGTCGTGATGACCGCCGGCGTGCCGCGCAAGCCGGGTCAGTCTCGCGAGGAGCTGATCAACATCAACGCCGGCATCGTGAAGGGCATCTGCCAGGACGTGAAGAAGCACGCGCCCGAGGCCGTGCTCGTCGTCGTGTCGAACCCGCTCGACGCGATGGTGTTCGTCGCGAAGCAGGTCACCGGCTTCCCGCGCGAGCGC
>JABFXX010000159.1 GCA_013368795.1 Kofleriaceae bacterium | reverse complement strand
GTCTCTGGCGAGACGGGGGCAGCGGGCAACGGGCCGTCGATCGGCGCATTGACGAACGGCCACTGCACGCCCTCGTGCATGCCGAGCTCGAGCTTGCGCTCGCTACGCACCGGCTCGCTACGTACCGGATGCGAGGAGGCGAGCGTCACCAGGCCAGCCAGCGCACACAGGATCGCGAGCACTCGCAGCACCGTCAGCTGTGACACGGGACGCCGCATGCGGTTGCACGTCAGCTTTTCACGGCGTCCGAGTGCGCGGTTATCCGACCGATGACGTGAAGGCGCGGGACGTGCAGGAGTGGAAGACCGTCTATTGCGCTCGGGGTCTCATGCGCAGCGGATGCGACCACTGGGCAAGCACCGAGGCCACGGAGGAGTCATGGCGGATACCAAAACGCAGGATCGAACCAGCGCGGCACCAGATGCGAAGGGATTTCCTGCACCCACCGAAGGACTGATCGTCACGCACCTACTCATCGTCGCGGACCAGGATCGCTCGCGCGATTTCTACAGTCATGTTCTCGGCGGACAGGTAATTCGCGAACGCGATCCGGCGGTGGTGCGTCTTAGCAATAGCTGGATCATCATCAACACGGGCGGCGGGCCGACAGACGACAAGCGCGACGTGATAGCTGCGCCACCTCAGAGCGCGCACGTCTTGACGAGCAGCTTGAACATTCGCGTCGCCGATGTCTGGGCGACCTATCGCGAGTGGCGTGCGCGCGGCGCCGAGTTCCTCACCGAGCCGATTGATCGTGGGGTGGAGATTCGTTGCTATATCAAAGACCCCGACGGGCACCTGATCGAGGTCGGGCAGTCGACCAGCATCCTCGAGCAATATCGGCAGCCCTCCTGAGGTGAACGCCGCGGTTCGCCGCCAAAGCCGCCGTTGCGTTCAAGCGCACCCGCCGTTCGCTGCTTACGCTCGGAGGTATGAGCATGGTCATTCTCCGCACGATCGTCGCGCGCGATCCTGGAGGCATGCGGTGAGCGTCGCGCTCGGCGGTGTTCCCGAAACGATGCTGTGGACGCTCCACAATCGCGCAAGCGAGGCGAAGCGGCCCGATGCGTTTCTCGTCGACCCGGAGGCGGTGCGGATCTACGAGGCGATCCCGTACGACTACATGCGCAAGTTCGGCAAGCCGGACGGCACGCACGCCCTTCGCTCACGGATCTACGACGACGCACTGCGGCCCTGGCTGCGGGCGCACCCGGGTGGGACCGTCGTCGAGCTCGGCTGCGGCCTCGAGACACAGTTCCAGCGCATCGACGACGGCCTGGTTCGCTGGCTGTGCGTGGATGTCCCCGACGCGATCGACGTCCGCGAGCGGTTCCTGCCTGCGACCGATCGTTGCCATCACGTGCGCGCGAGTGCCCTCGACCTCTCCTGGCTCGATCGGGTCGTGCCGAGCCGAGGCGTCTTCGTCTCTGCGCAGGGCCTGTTCATGTACTTCACGGAGGCCGAGGTTCGCGGACTACTCGTCGCGATCGTCGAACGGTTCCCGGGCGTCGAGCTCATGTTCGACGTGATCCCACCGTGGTTCTCGAGACGGACGGTGGCCGGTTTGGACCTGACCGAGGGCTACCGGGTGCCGCCCATGCCGTGGGGAATCAAGCGCGGCGAACTGGCGAGCACACTGCGGCAGTGGCTGCCCTCGATCAAACGTGTCGAGACGCGCTCCTACGGATTCGCGCGCGGTCCGAAGAAGGTGATCCAGGCGGTGTTCTCGCGCATCCCGAAGCTGAGCGACATCCCGCCGGCCATTGCGCACGTTTACACGTGATCGAGGTCTGCTATCCGCGGCGAAACATCTCGAGGGCACGCTGGCAGAGCTCGCTGAGCCACTCAGGGAACGCTGCCGGCACGCTCTTTAGCGTGTCGACCGCACCATTCGGCATGTCGATCTTCTTGCCGCTGGGTACCCAGCGCTCGTCCCTCTGAAAGGCAACGAGGATATCGAAGCCCACGTGATTCGCCGCGGCCACATCAGCCGAGTACTCGGGGCCCGTGGCGTCCTTCGCTTCGGCACTTGAAGGAAAGTACGCGACGGTTTCCTCCCCGGGATACTCGACGACTTCGACGCCGTACTTGAGGCCGCGACCGTCGCACTCTTCCCTGGCAGCAGCGACCGCCTCGGCGCGGTCGGCTGTGGCGGTGACGACGTACTGGTGCTCGTTGATCTTCCCCCAGCGATACGCGACCACCACGTACACGCTGGGCTTGCGCGCGGCATCGACGTGCTCTCCCACGCGGGCACGCTAGCGCGCGTCGTGGCCATCGTCTACGCACATGGCAGACGC
>JABFXX010000284.1 GCA_013368795.1 Kofleriaceae bacterium | reverse complement strand
GAGGGCAACGTCGGGTTCGCGACCGGTGACTACAAGGTCAACCGCGAGGCGCCGATCCAGGTCGAGGTCGCCGAGATCCTGTGGAACCGGATCGTCGCCGACAAGCACGTGTCGCCGGCCGACATCGTCGTGATGGACGAGGGCCACTACTTCAACGACCCCGAGCGCGGCTACGTCTGGGAGCAGTCGATCATCGGCCTCGATCCGCGGACGCAGCTCGTCGTGCTGTCGGCGACCGTCGGCCATCCCGAGAAGTTCTGCCAGTGGGTCGAGGTCACGCGTCGGATGTCGATGCACCTCGTCGATTCGCGCGAGCGCAAGGTGCCGCTCGTCCACGAGTTCCGCGAGGAGATGCTGATCGACACGGTCCGCGAGCTCGCGCACGGCGGCGACGTCCCCGCGATCGTGTTCGTGTTCGGCCGCGAGCAATGCTTCGAGGTCGCGCGCCTGCTCAAGTCATGCCGGCGGTTCACGACGGACGAGGAGAAGGCGCGCATCGACACGATGTGCGACGAGGCGCTGCTCCCCTCGGGCGCCGCGCGGGAGCTGCGGCCGCTGCTCGGCCACGGCATCGGCATTCATCACGCCGGCATCCTGCCGAGGTACAAGCAGCTCGTCGAGCAGCTCGCGCTCGAGCGCCTGATCAAGTTCGTCGTGTCGACCGAGACGATCGCCGCGGGCATCAACCTACCGGCGCGCACGGTCGTGTTCCCGTCGCTGCGCAAGTTCATCAAGCAGCAGCCGCGGATGGTCACCGCCGCCGAGTACCACCAGATGGCGGGACGCGCGGGGCGGCCGCAGTTCGACGATCGCGGCCTCGCGATCACGCTCGCGCCCGAGCAGGTGGTCAGCGATCTCAAGAAGGAGCTCAAGGACGCGGCCAAGCGCCCCGCGTACGACGAGGGCAAGGTCAAGCGCTCGGTCTACGGCCGTGCGCGGTCCGATGCGCAGCGCAAGGGCGACGTCATCTGGACGCCGGAGGTCCACGCCGAGCTCGTGAAGGGCGAGCCCGCCGAGCTGCGCAGCAAGACTAAGATCACGGCGGAGCAGGTGCTCGCGATCGGCCTGCCCGATCTCACCGCGAAGGCGCTGCCGGGCAGCGAGGCGGAGGCGCGCATGGCCGAGGCCGAGGCGTCGCTGCCGCCGTCGATGCGGCTCGATATCGTCACGGTGATCGATCACCTGCTGCTCACCGACCGCGAGCGCCGCGAGCTGCAGAAGATCCTCGCCCAGCTCGTCGACAACCTGAAGGCGATCGGCGTCATCGACGAGCACGGCAAGCAGGTCTCGGGTCAGATGATCCGCGGCCTGCAGGGCATGGACGGCCTGCTCATCTTCTACATCCTGTTCAATCACCAGCTCGATTACGTCGAGCTGCGCCAGCTCGTCGAGTACCTGATCGACAACGACATCGTGCAGCGCGTGCTCGATCGCAAGGGCGAGGACGAGAAGAAGGAGTGGATGCGCGCGAAGCTGCGCGAGCTGCGCGTCGATAACCCGCACGTCACGTGGGAGGACGTCGAGGCGCAGTACGAGAAGGAGCATCCGCGCGAGCTCACCAAGGTCGAGCTGATCCACCAGGAGTTCGCGAGCAAGGTCCCGCATCCCGAGCTGCACGGCGGCAAGAAGGCCAAGAACGTGTGGGCGCAGCTCGAGGACAGCGGGATGTCGTTCCTCGAGTTCGTCGAGAAGCATCACCTCGAGCACGAGGAGGGGAATCTGTTCTCGTATCTCGTGCGCGTGATGAACTTCGCGGGGAAGCTCTACGAGGCCTCGCAGCTCTCCGAGCTCGAGGAGATGGCCGAGCGCGTGAAGAAGCTGCTCGGTCGGATCGACATCCGGCTCGTGGACGGCCTGCGATGATCGGCATCGTCAGCGCGATGCCCGAGGAGCTGGCGGCCGTCGTCGAGGCGATGCACGCCGACGAGGTCGTCGAGTACGGCGGCCGCCGCTATTACCGCGGCCATTACGGCGGAGAGCCCGTCGTGTGCGTCGTCAGCCGCATCGGCAAGGTGGCCGCCGCGACGACCGCGACGATCTTGCTCGAGCGATTCTCGCCGCGCGCGCTCGTCATGACCGGCCTCGCCGGCGGCGTCGACGAGCGACTCGCGATCGGCGATGTCGTGATCGCCGACCGGCTGATCCAGCACGACCTCGACGCGCGTCCGCTGTTCCCGCGACACGAGATTCCGCTGCTCGGGATCGCGGAGCTGCCCGCCGATCCGGCACTGTCGACCAAGCTCGCCGCCGCCGCGTCGCGATTCGCGCCGCCTGCGGAGGTCGTCGCGCTCGGCATCACCGCGCCGCGCGTGTGGCGTGGGCTCGTCGCGTCGGGCGATCAGTTCTTCGGTTCAGTCGAGGCGTCGAACGCGCTTCGCGAGGCATTGCCGGGCGTGCTCGCGGTCGAGATGGAGGGCGCCGCGGTCGCGCAGGTGTGCTACGAGCATGGCGTGCCGTTCGCGATCGCGCGCGTGATCAGTGATACCGCGAACCACGCGGCCGCCGTCGACTTCGCGCGATTCCTGCGCGACGCGTGCGGTCCCTACGCGCGCGCCCTCGTCGAAGGAGCGCTCGGATCTTGAAGTGGCTTGTCGTCCTCGCGGTCGTGCTCGCTGCCGGCTGCAAGCGCAAGGAAGTCCCATACCAGCCGCCGGCGAAGGATGACGCGGCCGTCGTCGCGCTCGACGCGGCACCCGAGGTCGACGCGGCGGTCGCGGTCGAGAAGCCGACCGCAAAGAAGGTCGTCGTCGGCGACGAGCTCACGTGCGCGCTCCTCGCCGACGAGACGGTGCGCTGCTGGGGCAAGAACAGCGAGGGCCAGCTCGGCAACGGCACGACGGCCGACTCGGGCAAGCCGGTGAAGGTCAACCTGCGCGGGGTCAAGGACATCGTCGCAGGGCCTGCGCATGTCTGCGCGCTCCTCGACGATGGCTCCGTCACCTGCTGGGGGCGGATCAACTACGGTCGCAAGGACAACCTGACAAAGCCGACCGCTGCGCCCGGCGTCTCGCGGGCCGCGCGCATCTTCGCCGTGCGCAGTGCATCGTGCGCGACGAACGACGCGGGCGCGCTCGTGTGCTGGGGCGACATCGATCCGAGCGGCCATCTGCGGCTCGCGGGGAGCGCGATCGAGCGTCGCGTGCCGTCGCCGGCAGCGGGTCTGTCCCACGTTGTCGCGCTGACCGCGAACGGCGCGCTGCACGACGATGGCCGCGTCTCGTTCTGGGGTGCCGACGGCGCGCCGAAGGCGACGGCGATCCGCGATGCGGTCGAGATCGCGTCGTCGGGCGACGAGGTCTGCGCGCTGCGGAAGGACGGCAGCGTCGCGTGCGTCGGACCGAGCACGCGCTGCGCGGCGAACGCACCGAAGCCGCCTCCGCCGAAGAAGGCGCCTCCCAAGAAAGCAGCGCCGAAGAAGGCGCCGAAGAAGACGGCAAAGGCGACGGCAAAGAAGCCGCCCGCGAAGGCGCCGGCGAAGACACCTGCGCCGAACCAGGAAGAGCTGCCGTTTGAAGTGCTGCGGCTCCCCGCCGCGAAGCATCTCGCGTTCGATGTCGGTCTGTGCGTCGTCACGAAGACCGGCAAGCTCCAGTGCCTCGAGGCGGCCGATGCATGCAAGCTCGACTCGCCGTGGCCGGGTCTCGCGAATATCGAGACTGTCGCTGGTCGCTGCGCTCGCCTCCGCGACGGCAGCGTGCGCTGCTGGGCTGTCGACCTGCGGAGTCGGGTGGTGTCGGCCGTTGCAGGTGTGCAGAAAGCTGCACTGCTCGCGGCAAGCTCGTCACACGCGTGTGCGGTGATCAGCGACGGCGAAATTGTTTGTTGGGGCTCCAACAAATTTGGCGCGTTAGGACGGGGTGAGGTCGATAACTCCGATCACCCCGAGGCCCACAGCGTCGCGCTCTAGTGTCACTGATTCTGCCTCTTCGCTCGTTCTGGGTCACAATGTGCCCGATGCCGAGGCCAGGGGACCGCGACGAGGGCGAGCAGCTGCAGTCGTTCGAGGGCTACGATGACGACGAACCGACGCCGGTGCTCGCGCAGGGCACGCGCGATGATCTCGATCTCGCTGCTCGCATCGCCAAGCAGCGGGCCGGCACCGTTCCGGATGATGACATCGCGGCGCTCGCGCACGATCTCAAGAACCCGCTGACGATCATCATGCTCGAGGCCGCGCAGATCGAGCAGCGCCTCGAGCCGGCCCCACCCGCCGTGCAACGTGGCCTCGAGCGCATCTCGCAGAACGCCGCTTACATCGATCGCCTCGTCTCCGACCTCCTCGACATGGCGTCGCACGATGCGGGCAAGCTCGAGCTGCGCGTCGATTCGCTCGACCTCGCGCGCGTGCTGCGCGATGCCGTCGGCCGCGCGGTGCCGACAGCGGAGCGTCATCGCGTGCACCTCGTCGTCCGCACGGTCTGTCATGTCGAGGGGGACGAGATGCGGCTCGAGCGCGTCGTGTCGAACCTGGTCGCGAACGCGCTCAAGTACTGCGAAGGCGACATCACCGTGCAGCTCGATGCGCGTGGCAGCTACGCGACGGTCTCGGTCATCGATACCGGCCCCGGTCTCACCGCGGACGAGTCGCGTACCGTGTTCGATCGCTACCGACGCGGCGTGACGACGACCTCCGGCTACGGCCTGGGCCTCTACGCCTGCCGGCGCATCATCGAGGCGCACCGCGGCCGCATCGGCGTCGTGAGCCAGCCGGGCAGGGGCTCGCGGTTCTTCTTCGAGATCCCGTTCCTGCGGCGCTCATAGCCACATGCGCGACAGCCAGTAGAGCTCGAGCCCGACGCCCGCGCTCGCGCCAACGCGGACGTCGCCCGGCGCGTGCGTGCCGTCCGGCTGTTCCGCACCTTGCCGGACCGCCGCGCCGACCGCGGTCTCGATCGACACGGCAAGCAAGCTCTCCGACGAGTCGCCGCCGCCCTTCTCGGACTGGTGGCTGCTGAAGCGTTGCCGCAGCGGGATCAGCGGCGCCGCGCGGATGCCGACAAACGAAGGCTCGCCGATGAGCGCGGCCGTTCCGCCAAACCCCGCACGCCAGCCGACCTCTCGCTCCGGCATGTGCACGTAGTCGATCGTGTCGTGGATCCCGAGCGTCGGCGCGGTGCCGCTGTCGACGCCGAGGGACCCGATCACGGCGCCCTTCTTGCCGGCGTAGCCAAAGCCAACGTTGACGCCGGCCTGGACCCCATGACGCTGGAAGTCGGTGACCGCGTCGACGTGGGCACGTGCCGACACCGCGATGCAGCCGGACGAAGCGAGACACACCCCGAGGACAGGTACAGCAAATCGCATGGCGCACCAGAACGCGCGGCCCGGCCGTTCGATGTCACGCGCGCCGTTCGTTGCCACCCGCTGCCGATCAGAGCAGCAAAGGAATGACGGCGAGCACGAAGAACCGACCGAGCCGACCCGCAAACACGATCGCGGTGAACATCCAGAACCGCATCTGCATGATCGGCTCGGCGATGAACGCGAGCAGGTACAGTGGTGGAATTCCGACAGTCGCGCCGAGCGCCATCATCAGCTTCGGCGCCTTGTTCCACTTCTCGATCTTCGGCCGGGCCTTGTCGAGCTTTGCCTTCAGCCGGCCGCGCTCGAGCACCCCGACGCCCGCGTAGTAGCACATCGACTTCGCGACCTGATGGCTCGTCGCCGCGAGCACGCAGCACACGATCAGCTCGCCGATCGTCGGCTCGAACTTGGCCGCGATCCCGACGAGAAACACCTCGATCGAGAACAACGGAAACAGACCCGCGATGAACGCGACAATGATCGACCCGCCATAAATGCCGAAGCTCTCGAGGAGCTCCGACGTCACGCGCGCCAGCGCCGGCTGAGCTCGACCTCGGACTTGTACTCGTCGAGCATCTTCGCGGCGGTCTCGCCATCCCAGCCCAAGATCGC
Organism: Kofleriaceae bacterium; assembly: GCA_013368795.1. Taxonomy (GTDB): domain Bacteria; phylum Myxococcota_A; class Polyangia; order Haliangiales; family Haliangiaceae; genus JABFXX01. The sequence goes on along the minus strand of JABFXX010000284.1, from coordinate 3,965 downwards.
GCCCAGTCGTCCGGCGACGCGCTCGGCCACGCCCAATCCCTGATCGCGCGACACCAGCAGCAGCGGCACGCGCCTCGCGAGCACGTCCTCGACGGTCCGCGCCAGATCGTGCCGTGCCGCGAAGTCGACCTCGGCCCACACATAGGGCAGCTCGAGATCCATGCGCTCGCCAAGCGTTCGGTCCGCCGCGATCGCCGCGCCGAGCTCGTTCGCGCGCATCCCGTACACGCCGCACAGGTGCGTCGCGGTGTCGACGTCGAGCCCGAAATCGCTCATCAGCTTGCGGCCGATCGCCGCGACGCCCTCGAGGTCGTGCGACTCGATCCCGACCGCACCCGGCAGCGGCCGCGTCTTCGTGTTCTCGTGCTTCACCTCGACGGTCTCGCCGAGGTCGCGCATCAGCTCGAGCGTCTTGGTCACGGTCTCGCGTGCCATCCGGCGATACGTCGTGAGCTTGCCGCCCGCAATGATCACCAGACCGTCGTTCTTCGTGAACACCTCGTGCTCGCGCGAAATCTCGCTCTCGTCGACGTTGGGCGGTGCCGCGATCAGCGGCCTCAGCCCCGCCCACGTCGCGATCACGTCCGAGGGCTTCAGGTTCGCCCCCGGAAAGTAGCCATTGCCGCTGTCGCACAGGTACTGCACGTCGGCGGCATCGGCCGCCACCTCGTCGGCCGTCCCCGCAAAATCGGTATCGGTCGTCCCCAACACGCTCCGATCGCGCCACGGCAGCGCGAACATCACGCGCCCGTCCACCGGCGAGATCAGCGTGATCGCCCGAGCCAGCGGCAGCCGCTCCCTCGGCAGCACGACGTGCACGCCCTTCGTCCGCCTGAGCAGCGGCCGATCCATCGGAATCTCGAACCGCCGGATCATCTCGTCGGTCCACGCGCCCGCGGCCAGCACCACCGCCTTCGCGCCCACGCTCCACGTCTTGCCGGTCAGTCGATCGCGCACGACCACGCCGGTGATCCGGCCGTCGCCGCGCCGCTCGAACCGCATCACCTCGGTGTACGTGTGGCACGCCGCACCGAGGTTCTGCGCGTCGATCGCGTTCTCGAGCACCAGCCTCGCGTCGTCGGTCGCGCAGTCGTAATACTCGAGCGCACCCCGCAGCCCTTCCGGCCGCAGCTGTGGCTCGAGCTCGAGCGCTGCCTTCGTCCCGCGAAATGCCTTGTGCATCTTCGGCGCACGAAACAGCGCCAGCGAGTCATACAGCCACAGCCCGAAGTTCATGATCTCGAACCCAGGCCGCACGCCCTTGTAGATCGGGATCAAGAACGGCAACGGCCGCACGAGGTGGGGCGCGACGCGCGTCTGCACCCGCCTCTCCGACACCGACTCGAACACGAGCCCGATCTCGCCGTGCTCCAGATACCGGAGCCCGCCGTGGATCATCTTGCTCGACTTGCTCGAGGTGCCCGACGCGTAGTCGTTCTTCTCGAACAGCGCGACCTTCATGCCGCGGAGTGCAGCGTCGCGCGCGATACCGGCGCCGGTGATGCCTCCGCCGATGATGACGAGATCGTAGGCGGGACTGCTCACCCGCTGACTATGGGCAAAGACGACGCAGGGCGTCAAGCCGCCACAGTGCTACCAAGCGGGAGGTGTCGAACGCCGCACGTCATCCACGCTACCTCCACCGCCGTGTCGAGGCGCTCACCGGACATCTCCGTAACCACCGGTCCGCGAAGGCGCTTCGTGACGCGATTCGCGCGAACGGCCTCGATATCTCGTGGACCGTGCTCGCGGGCGCGAGCGGCGACCCGATCGAGCGCGGTCTCCTCATCACGCCACGCGGCGACCTGATCGAGTTCGAGCTGCCACCGGGCGCGTCCACGTTCGCGCGCTGGCACACATTCGAGTCGCCGACGGACCTCCTGAGGGAGCGCTATCCGGGCCTCGACATCGCGCTGTCGCTCGCGGCGAAGCATCACCTGTTCTCGAACCAGCAACCGCGCGATGCGCTGCTCGATTCGCTCGACGGCATGCCGCCAGATCTCGCACATCGCATCGAGATCCTGCCGGACGACGAGGCGAGCGCGATCCGCGCCCGCGCCGCCGACACGTTTACCGATGGCACGGTGCGTACCGTTTACCCGGGCGCGCTCGTCGGCTATGCGCAGGTGACCTGCGATCAGAGCTGGAAGCTGATCGCGGACTTCCCGGCGGCGGGTCCGGTCGTGCTGTTCACCAACCGCGAGGACGGCGAGACGATGTTCCTGCTCGCGACGATTCGAGACGCTGTCGCTGTGGTCGGCGAGATGTATCGCGCGGACTTCTACCTCGTCGATCGCGACTGCACGTTTCTGTTCGCGGCCGACGAGTACGACACGCTCTTCGGTTGCGGAACTGCGGCGCTCTTCGTCGCGAAGCTCTGACGCGCGCCTCCGTCGCGGTTGCGGTCACTGTTGCCGTTGGCGCTTCACGAGCCAGAGCGCGATGCCCACTGCCGCGGCGCCGAAGACAATCGCCGTCTCCCATTGCTGCACGTCTTCGCCGGAGGCGCCGCCTTGTCGCAGAAGCACCAGCACCGCGATCATGATCCCGATTCCGCACAACCCGCCGACCACTCGCTTCCACGCCGGGTCCTTGGCCATGGTGCGAACGTATCCCAGTTCTCTCGATCATTCTGGCTGGTAGTCCGCAGTCGATCGACGAGCGACGCACCAATTGTCGCCGAAATCATGACGGCCGAAACGCGACGAACCCTGCGCACTCCGTTGATCCGTTCTGACCCGTCCCGATGAAGATCTTCAGGGACCCGCACTGCTGCACGTCGCTAGCATCCATCGCGCAGCGCGCTCGTCGTCGACGAGGTCTCGCTGTTCAGCGTATCGCACCGCTGATCCCGGCCAACACGTAGCCCAGCCAGCTGTTCAGCGTCGACGATCGGCACGAGGTGCTCGCCGAGGTCACCGCCGACTACCCAAACGTCACGTGTGCACCGCGGCCACGAGCTGACCCTGCAGTCCGCCGAGTGCATCAGTGCATCGCGACTTCCCAAGGCTGGAATGGTGGGTCGACGCAGTACGCAGGCTGGACATAGCTGCGAATGAATTGCGCAGCTCGATGCTCTGCATGCTTGGCATTGAGAACGGTCCCCTCGGCGTCGAGCTCGAGCACGTTCACGAAGATCGCGTACGTCTGTTCGAGCGCGCTTGGCTCCTCGAAGATGCAGCTGTAGTCGATGTCCTCGAGAAGCGACTGCCCGACTGTACGGTTGGCAACCCAATACGAGAACTGGCGGATCGCATGGCTGGTCGAATGGCTTAGCTTTGCCACGCCCGGAGCATACGCCGCGCGCGAGCCGGCACTCCAAAACCAACGCTGCGCACGAAGGCGCGCGGCCGGACTGCGCTCGCAGTCAGGCGCGCTTGGGATGGTTCGATCGCCAGAGAAGGGCGAGCAGCCGATCGAGGATCGCGAGCTGCTCGCTCGCGTCGTCGACCCAGCCCCAGGCGACGGCAGTTCGCAGAGCGGCCAGCACTTCGTTCGCGCTGCCATGGGCGATCGCATAGAGCTTCGCCTTGTTGCCCTTGGTCAGCCGCTGAGCTTCGGCCAAGTTCAGGACGACGTTCGACGCGGCGCGCTTGATCTGCTCGGCGAGGTCACGCTCGGCGATTTGATCCAGCGTGATCTCGTGGTCTCGTGGTCTCGTGGTCTCGCTGGCCACTCGCGGTGCGCAGCCGGAGCGGGCGGGCTGCGCTCGCAGTCAGGCGCCCTTGGGATGATTCAATCGCCAGAGCAGGGCGAGCAGCCGATCGACGATCGCGACTGCTCGGCAGCGTCGTCGATACCAGAGCGGGCGGACTGCGCTCGCAGTCAGGCGCGCCTGGGATGATTCAATCGCCAGAGCAGGGCAAGCAGCCGATCGAGGATCGCGAGCTGCTCGCTCGCGTCGTCGATCCAGCCCCAGGCGACGGCAGTTCGGAGCGCGGCGAGCATTTCGTTGGCGCTGCCAT